>CAYTGC010000280.1:0-6496 GCA_964437195.1 uncultured Myxococcales bacterium
TGCGCAGCATGACGTTTTCCGGCTTTACGTCGCGGTGGACGATGCCAAACTCGTGCGCAGCAGCGAGCGCGTCAGCGAGCACCCAGCCAATCAGACCGACCACCTCGGCGGGGAGGTGGCCGTGCAGCTCAAAGAACTTGCGCAGCGTCGGTCCGCTGATGAACTCGGTGACGAGGTAGCTGTCCTTTGAATCGGGATCACTGGCGGCATAGATCTCGAGGATGTTTTCGTGCCGCAGCCGCGCCACCGCACGGGCTTCGCGCGAGAAGCGCTGCCGAGCCTGGGCCTCGCTCGCCAGGTGCGGGTGCATCACCTTAATCGCCACCTCGCGATCAAGCTGCTCGTCGTGGGCGCGGTAGACAGAAGCCATGCCCCCATGCCCGACAAGCTCAAGCAGTCGATAGTGCGCGAGGGTACGCCCGACCATCGTGAGCGGCAGCCTATCAGAAGCGTAGCGCAGCCAGCAAGGCCAAGCTGGGGAACCGAAATCAGCCCTTGCCGACTCGTTTTGTCATCCCCAGCTTGTGTGGCTAGACACCGCAGCGAGCCTTTCAGACTCGGCTTGGCGGTTTTTCGTTCGGACACGCGATGTTACACTGATGTGCAAACGGGGGCGCTCGCTTTTCGCTCCCCCACAACCTTGGAGAACACCATCAATGTTTGACTTCGATCTGCCCGATCCTGGCCTTTACCGCACCACCCAGCCGATGCCGGGCAATGAGTCGGCCATTCCCGCTGGCGTTCTGGTCTTCGTCGGCCAGCCCAAGACGGGGGGCGTGAAGTTCGTCGTCCGTCCAGGCTCGAACCGCCGCAACCGCTGGTTCTGGCAGGAGCCGACGACTCCGCTCAAGGCGACGCACGCGGCCTGGGCGCGGACGCTCAAGGCACTGCCATCCGAGGGCTTCTACGTCCTGCCCGAGACGATCAACATGGAAGGCGGCGGCAAGTGGCTCAAGGGGGCGATTGTCGAGCTGGGCTACAACGAAGAGGGCAAGGGCATCATCTTCGTCGGTCAGTGGCAGGAAGACGGTGAAGACAACCACCTGTTCTTCAGCGAGCGCGGCATGATGGTGGACGATCGGATGCTGACGAAGCTGATCTGGGCGCCGATTTTGCCGGTGAACGGCAAGCCCCAGTAGTCGCTGCGGAATTTGCTGTGATGTAGGGCCAAAGCGTAGGCAAAGCCTGATACACTTTGGCTCTCCGCGCTCATGGCAAAAGTCAGCATTCGTCGTCTGTGCAAAGACAAGCCTTCGGCCCTCGGGAAGGGCGGGCCGCATCGGATTTTGCAAGACATCTCGATGGAAGTTGCCGACGGCGAGTTTCTGGTGCTGGTCGGTCCTTCGGGCTGTGGCAAAACGACGCTTCTGCGCTGCATCGCCGGTCTGGAAGAACCATCTAGCGGCGAGCTGTCGATTGGCGACCGCGTCGTAAATGCGGTGCCGCCGCAGGCTCGTGACATCGCGATGGTGTTTCAGAGCTACGCGCTGTATCCGCACATGACCGTCGCGGAAAACCTGTCGTTTGGCCTGAAAATGCGCAATACGCCCGCATCCGAGATCAAAAAGCTCGTCGATGAGGCGGCGCAGATGCTCGAGATCGGGCACCTTCTGTCTCGCTTCCCGCGTGAGCTGTCGGGTGGTCAGCGGCAGCGCGTGGCGATGGGGCGCGCAGTGGTGCGTCGGCCCAAAGCGTTTCTTTTCGACGAGCCGCTGTCGAATCTGGATGCGGCGCTGCGGCAGCAGATGCGACTGGAGCTCTTGCGCCTGCACAGGCGGCTCAAAGCGACGATGATCTACGTGACGCACGATCAGGTCGAGGCGATGACGCTGGCCGACCGGATTGCGATTTTGCGCCAAGGTCGCATCGAGCAGATGGGCACGCCGGGGCAGCTCTACGACCACCCGGTCAATACGTTTGTGGCGCGCTTCTTTGGGACGCCGGAGATGAACCTTCTCGACGGCAAGATCGAAGCGGGCTGGTTTGTCGGTGATGGCATCCCGTTCCGGGTGCACATTCCAGGCTTTGCTGACCAAGACGTGACGCTTGGCGTGCGGGCCGAAGATCTGCACCTGCACCAAACCGGAGGCGCCGAGCTGCCGCAGGGGCGGATCGACGTCATCGAACACCATGGGCACGAAGATCTGCTTCACGTTCGCTGCGGAGACAAGGTGCTGTCGGTTCGATCGATTGCGCACAAGTCGCCGCCGCCGGGAACCGAGGTGTATTTGGTGGTGTCGCCGGAAAACTGTCACCTGTTTCGGCGGCGGGATGACAAGGGCGATGGCGAGCGGCTGTCCCCTTATGAAAAGAGCGAGGCGGCGGCCTGATGCACGCGCTGCCTTTGCTTCTTGCCACCAAGCTGGTTGTTTGGCATGCGTACGCTGGCGGTGAAGAAAAGGCGCTGACCGAGGTCGTCGAGCGCTACCACCAAAAGCATCCCCAAGGTCCGCAGATCGAAGCAGTGAGCGTTCCGTACGGAAGCTTTGCCGACAAGCTGCAGGCAGCGATTCCACGCGGACACGGGCCGGACGTGTTCATCCAGGCGCACGACATTGTCGGGCAGTGGTCAAAGCTCGGACTCATCGAGCCGCTCGATTCGCACCTGCCTTTGCCCGAAGTGCTGCCGCAGCTGTGGCCCGAGACGATTCCACCGCTCAAAGACGGGGACGCACTGCTTGGGCTGCCGCTGTCGTGGAAGACGCTGGCGCTTTTTTATCGCAAGGATCTGGTGCAGAGGCCGCCGCAGACGACCGCAGAGATCTTGGCGATCGGCGAAAAGCTCAAAGCGCAGAGTCCGCCGGGCCAGCGCTCATACGGCCTGGTCTACGAAGCCGGGAACTTCTTCAAGCATGCGGCGCTTCTCCACGGCTTTGGCGGATCGATCATTCCGCCCGGCAAGTCGGTGCCGACACTGGATACGCCCGAGCAGCTTGCCGCGCTGTCGTTTGTTTCAAGGCTTGTGGCGCGGGGCGATCTGCCGGAAGAGATGTCGGCAGTCCTGACGACGCAGTTCTTCAACGAAGGGCGGGCGGCGATGACCATCAATGGTCCGTGGTTTATCGCCGAGATTGGCAAAGACGTGCCATACGGCGTCGCGCCGATGCCCGTGCTGTCCGAGACCGGCAAGGTGGCGGCGCCACTCACGTCGATCGAGGCGGGCTTTGTGTCGGCCAAGAGCGAGCACAAGGCCGAAGCGGCAGACTTTCTGCGCTTTTTGGCGAGTGCGGAGTCGGCGCAGCTGCGGGCGACGGTCGGTCGGCAGGCGGTGTCGGAAAAGACAACATGGGACCGGCCCGAGGTCCAGAACGACCCGGTGCTTCACGCCTTCTTTGCGCAAAGGCAGCACATTGTGCCAAGCCCAACGCACCCGGCGATGCGGGCGTTTTGGGAACCGGGCGAGCAGGCACTCCGCCAGGTGTTGCGGGGCGGAAAACCCCAGGATGCGCTGCGCGGCGCTCAGCGACTTCTCGATCAATATCTTCGTCCGCCACCGCAAACGGCAAGTGACACACCGTATTTGGTTGCGCTGTCTGTGGTGGTACTCGGGCTGTGCGGGTGGCAGTTTTTCCGGCTGCGCAAGCGCGATGTCTTTCGCGAAGCGTGGCGCGAGCGGGACGCCTACGGCTACATCGGACCTGCGCTCCTTGCGATGCTGCTCCTGGCGCTGATTCCGTTCGCGGTCGGCGCGGGGATGTCGCTGTTCCATCGCGATCTCGATGGGACGTGGCGCTTTGTTGGGACCCAGAACTTCACCGACATTCTGCTGTGTCGGGGGGGCGGCTGCTTTGAGCCGATGAGCTTCTACTTCACGCTGCTGGTGACGCTGGTCTGGACAGCGGCCAATGTAGTGCTCCACCTTCTGATTGGCGGTGGGCTGGCGCTGCTTTTGCGCAGTCCGTGGCTCGCGCTGCGGGGCGTCTATCGGATGCTGCTGATTGTGCCGTGGGCGGTGCCAAACTACATCACGGGGCTCATCTGGAAGGGCATGTTTAACCGCCAGTTTGGCGCGATAAACGGTCTGCTCAACCTGCTGGGGGTGCCGCCGGTGTCGTGGTTCAGTCACTTTTCGACGGCGCTGGCGGCCAACATCGCGACCAACGTCTGGCTGGGCTTTCCGTTCATGATGGTGGTGGCGCTGGGACACCTGGCGCAGATTCCGTCCGAGCTAGAGGAAGCGGCGATGCTCGACGGCGCAAGCCTGTTTCAGCGGCTTCGGCATGTGGTGCTCCCGCTCTTGCTCCCCGCGATGCTTCCATCGGTCATTCTGGGTGCGGTGTGGACCTTTAACATGTTCAACGTCGTATTCCTGGTGTCCGGGGGCGAGCCGGACGGCGCGACCGACATCCTGGTTTCCCAGGCGTACCGCTGGGCCTTCACGCGCGGACATCGCTATGGCTTTGCCGCGGCCTATGCGGTGCTGATCTTCGTGATCTTGATCCTGCAGTCGGCGCTGACGCGGCGGCTGACCGATCGCAAATAGGCACGGGTGCCTCGGCCGGGGAAAAAAATTCGCCCAGCCCTGATCGCGCAGATCGTTTGCAAAGGGACGACGTTTGAGCCCGGCAGAAACACCGGAGGCTCTTTTATGAACTCGCTCACCCGTCTCTTTTCGACGTCGCTGCTTGTGCTGTCTGTCCTTCCTTCTTCTCTGGCTCTGGCCTCGGCTCCGCTGGCTCCAACTGCCAAAGCGTGTCTTACCGAGTCGGCCAAAAACACCGCCAAGAACGATCCACAGATTCGCGCCACCGCCGAGCGTGGACTGAAGTTCCTTTCGCAGTCGAGCCAAGCCTGGACGCAGCAGCACCGCTGCTTTGGCTGTCACGTTCAAGCCGTGACGATGGAAGCGCTGTCGGTCGGCAAGAAGCACCAGTACACGGTCGGTGGGCAAGATCTCGCAGAGATGGTGCGGGCGCTCAAGATGGGGGTGACGGCAGGCGGTCATACGACCGGAATCGCGTTCGAGGGGAGCGCTTGGGCTCGGTATGATGCGTGGGTTGGGAACAACGAAACGGCAGAGCTTCTGCGTTATGCAAATGAGCTTCTGACGGTTCAGGCCAAAGACGGCGCGATAAACGATGACGATCGCCGCTTGCCGGTGACCGGAGGAACGCTGGAAACGACATTCCAAGCGGCGCAGACGTGGCGGCAAGCGTATGCGCGAACTGCCGACGAGAAGTGGCTGTCCCCCATGCGTCATGCGGAAGCATTTTTGGCCAAGCGCTCGGCCAGCTTTGGCGGCGGAAAAAATGTCTACATCCAAGACATCAACTTCTCTCTGCTGGGCCTTTTGGCCTCGGGCGTGACCCGCAACGAAGCAAGCGCGCACAGCCTGATCAAGCTGCTGCTCGACCGGCAAAATGGCGATGGCGGCTGGGCCCTGGATGGCCAAAAGAGTGATGCGTTTGCGACGGGACAGACGGTGTATGCGCTGAAGCTGGCGGGGTATTCCGATGGAGACACGCAGGTGGCGCGCGGAATCCGTTTCTTGGTGAGTACGCAGGATCAGAGCGGCGCGTGGCGGACGTATCGCAGCGGGCAGGGTGGGGCGGAAAAAGCCGAGACGATGTGGGCGGTCTTGGGTCTGGTTACGGTCGATGTGGCGAGCCTGAAAGTGACCGGACTTACCGATGGTCAGCATGTCGAGCCGAAGATGATCTTGGGCGTGTCGGCTGCTGACAATCAAGGGGCGGGAATCAAGCAGATCGAAGTACTGGTCGACGATCGCTCGGTTCATACAGAGTGCGGTGCCAAGCTGGCGTACACGCTCGATACGACCGCGCTTCCTTCTGGAAAACACATGATCGACTTTGTCGCGGTGACGGACAAAGGACAGCGCTCGGTACGCCGGTTCACGGTGTATGCAGGGGATGTGTTTATGACCGAGCTTGGCGCGCAGTTTGATGAAAAGAGCGCCGCTTCGGTGGTGTCTCTGCGCAACATTGCGCCGCAGTCCGAGCAGGCAGGTTCCGTCGAGATGGAGATCTACAGCATCAAAGACCTGGGCAAAGACGCAGCCAAGGACGCCAAAGCGACCGAACCCAAGGAGCGCGTCTTTGTGACCAGCAAGAAGGGCGAACTCGGTGGTCTTTCCTTCGGCTGGAGTGGCAAGGCCAGCGATGGCAAGGCGCTTCCGGTCGGTCGCTATGTCGCCAAGGTTCACTTCCGCGACGCGCAGGGCAAGGTCCGGCAGACAGACAGCACGGTGTTCTTCCATGGCAGTGAAGCGGCGCAGCGGGCCAAGTTTGCGGAAGTGGAAGGACAGGTTGCGCTGCGTGGCGGTGCGGGTTCGGCGAACACGCTCGTCGAGCTGGTCGATAAGTCTGGCAACGTCGTGCAGTCGACACGCACCACCGAGCAGGGCAACTATCGCTTCAAGTCTGTCGATGGCGGCCAGTACAAAGTCCGGGTTCGCAAGATGGGCTTTTCAGACCTGGAGCAGTCGGTGAGCGCCGCACCTGCCGCGGCACCTGCCAAAGCCAGCATGGCCTGGTAG
>CAYTGC010000281.1:0-6496 GCA_964437195.1 uncultured Myxococcales bacterium
ATCATCATGCAGAATGAAGCGCATCCCCTGCTCCCCTACCGCAGCGCACGGGGGTAAACATCGGCCAATCTGCTCCGTCTCCACACCCATCGAGTTGGGGCGACATTACGAGAACTCGTCCGAAATCCCCGGTCGGTCTGGTGCATACTTCTGTGATGCAGTCAGCAAGTTCCATCCTGGTCGTTCTCGTCGCAATTGAGCATTTGTGGTTCCTGATTTTGGAGATGTTCCTGTTTCGCACACCGATCGGAAGAGAGACATTCCAAATGTCGGAGCAGACCGCGAACGCGTGTGCAGTTCTGGCACAGAACCAAGGTCTGTATAACGGCTTTCTGGTTGCAGGTCTTGTGGCCTCTCTTTGGACGAAGTCACTCGTTTTGCGACGCTACAGCTTGATCTGCGTGATTGTTGCGGGAATCTACGGCGCGTACTCGTTTCGTGACCCGGCAGTGATGGGGGTGCAGTCGCTTCCGGCGCTGCTCGGTCTGGTTCTAACCGAGCTTGCACAGCGGCGGCAGAACCGGATTCCGCAGCCTGCTTAGAGGGTGTAGTCCAGCACGGTCGGGGCACTCCAGTTGGTCGTGACCTGAACCGTGGGTGGCGTCGGATTGTACGTCCGAATGAACAAGCGAACGGGAGCCGTGATCGAAATGGGTCCGGTGTACTCGATGGCCTTTGGGGACAGAACGGGGCCCGGCGCCGGGGGACGAGGATCCGATCCGTCGGTGGTGTAATAGATCTTCACGCCGGGCAGAGACTGGCTTGGGGATGTGAGGGTGATGGTGGTTCCACTTGCAACTTTCCCAGCCGGAATGTTCGGAACCGCCGGTCGCGTCAGCTCACCGTCCATAAACGCGAGTCGTTTGGTCCACCAGTACTTGAGCCACGCAACTTCACCGGTGTACGTCCCATCAAACAGATTGTTGGTGATGGGGGTGTTGTTTGCCGTCACACGCGGCGCACTCACAGGCCAACGAATCGCGGACCGCTTGGCCGGAGTCCCCGCTGCATCCCCAGGATTTAGCAGCGCGGCAAACTCATCGATGTGAGACATGAGAGCCGCGGTCGCCATCGGTCCTTGGCGCAGCGTATGCAGTCGATCGATCCACGCTTGGCGGAAGTTCACATCCGCAAACATCTGTACGTACCACGCGTAGTTGAAGAAGCCCGCCACGCCTGTCCACGTCCCCCAGTCAAAGTCGCGACCGTCGGTGGAACCCATCGCGCGGTCAAAGTCCCAGACCGGACCCGCGGTGATTTTTCCGGTTCGGGGCTTGTGCCAAAACGCACTGAGCCGGAAGGCATCTGCGTTTTTGGAAGAAGCATTCAAGATGTGGTTGTCGATAAGCGCCAGCACATCCAAGTACTTTGCGTAGCCGGTTACCGGATCGGCGTACGTGGGACTGCTCAGCGCAACCCAGGCTTCACCCAGATGCCCGCTCAGCCAGGTATTCTGCGCTGCGTTTACGACGTTGAACGGGTCAGGAGACAGCTCGCGCGGATAGACCCAAGGAAGGACATTGCCGCCCATTCCGCCGAAGCTCTGTCCGGCGAGCGGCTTGATTCCGACTTCGCCCGGATCGAGTCTGTCTGCCTTGAAGATGTAGCCACCTTGGATGGTTGGCGTCGTGGTGTCGGCAATGGAGAGACTCTCCACATTGACGCGATTGGGACCGCGCTTGATCTTTTCCATGAAGCTGTAGACACCGAAGTAGTCGATGCCTGTCCATGAACCCTCGATGATATCCGGCGCAGACTGCTCGTTGTGGAAGTGCTCGACGAGCTTGGTGTGTACAGCCCAGCGTCCAGCGTTGTTGCTCATCCGATACAGAAGATCGTTGTGCATCATCGATCGGTCGTAGCGATACGGCGCGTTGAGCATCCAGTCCGACTCTTCTGGCATGCCAAACGGACTACAGTTCTGATCGATTCCGTCTTCGTCCTGAAGCTCCACTACCATCGAGAACTTCGCCTCACCTCCGGTGGAAGAGCCGTGCCTTTCGAGCGTACACGGAGACACCAGATCGGGCGGATTGGTCATCCGCGCCTGGTTGTCAGGAGCCTTCGGCTCAAAGATCATCATGTAGCTGTCGATCGGCACGTTGTCGTTGAGGATCGCCGTGTTGAAGGAATGAGTAAGGACGAGTGGCAAGTTGGACGACGCCGTCTGCGCAGCCGCATCCAGCGCAAAGTACATATTACTGACCATCGGTCCGTCGGGACGTCCGGGCTCAAAGGCGCGGGCACGAACGCGGGTATTCACCGAAACAGGAATCGCATTTGCGTACAGAGGTGAAGGCTTGCGCGCAATCGCAAACGGTCCACTCCCGATCGTCGTGATGTCCACCACTGGCGTCAGAGTCGGCGAAGCAGAGAGCCGGATGGTCGTCGGAGTCTGCACCTCAACATAATACGTTGTGCCCGCCGTCAGGCCAGCAGGAAGCGTCCCTGTGCTGCTGACTGTCACCGCATCGCCAGAAAAGAAAGTATGCCGATAGGTGGTCGTTATCACGTCGGTGATGGCTGCATTTCCGTTTGCCGCATCGCGACGCAGCTCGAAGCTTCCGCCCGCTGTCAGATCCACGGCCGGTCCCCGCGGCTGCGTTGAGATCTTGAACGTATCCGCAGAAGTAACCAGCGCAAAATAGGTGACGGTGGACGTGAGCGGAAGCGGTCCAGACACGCGAATTGGATCGCCCGTGGTCAGTCCATGCGCCTTCCAGGTACCCGTGTCGGTGGTCGAATCCGCAGTGAAAGTCCCCACGATTCCAGGTACAGAAATTGGACGTGAGCGATTGGTGGTGTAGCGAATCTGGGCCGTTGGCGAAGTGGCTTTTAGGCTCACTTGCACAGGGGTTCCGGCGTTGAACGTCTTGCTGGGTGGATCGATGACCACGCGCTCTGCGGGGGCCGAGCTGAGCAGGTTGGGAGCCCCAGGCGTTGGCGTGTTGAAATAGGAAGCTGCGGCTGTCGCGCTTGCGCTCACAAGACCGTAGGAGACATCGGCAGACTGGGCCGGATAGGGGTCAAACACAGGGCCAACCGGAACTCCGTCCCGATTGGTGAGCGCAAGATAGCCACCCGGTTGTCCACCACAGCTACTCGGCGCCGATCCGCTCGCCAAGTTGAAGCTGGTGTGAAGCGGCTTGCCAGCAACGGCCCGGTTCTTTCCGCTCGCATAGACGACCAGATACGCCCCTGGCGCCAGCACCGTTCCGTCTGGAAACGCCCACTTCTTGAGGTTGGTCTTGCTGTCCGTGAGATGGTAACCGCTCAGATCAAACGGTGCGGTATCTTGACTCACCAGCTCAATCCAATCGGAGGTTGCGCCATCCTCATCTGTGAGTCCCGATTGATTCCGGCTCACAAACTCGCTGATGATGGGCGGAACACCGAGAACGGCAGCATCCACAACATCCGGAGTGGGCGTTCCATCCGTTCCCGTTTGGTCGCAGCCAACGGCCATGGAACACGCCAAGGCCACCATAGAAAATGCACGATAAGTACGCTTCATGCCTACGTCCCCCCGAGGACTTTAGTTTCGTTAAACCCCGTCGCAGGTCAGAGCAATGTCACAAGACTGTTGCGATGAAGTGACAATCGTACCTGCGCGCTCGTTGCGCCGTCAAGGAGCAGAGGTATCCGCGCGCGTGGATGAAGGAAAAGACAGATCGTGGCGCACTTGTCCTTCAATATGAATCATTCTATATGCTTCATATTGAAGAAACCGCGGCCAGTAACACTAGTCACGAACCCAAACACGGGCAGGCGGGATGCAGTGCGCTTCGTTGGTGTTCATCCAGCAATTGGTGATCCCGGCCATCGCCGTTGGAGTGCAGCTAACCCCCGTCGACCAGCCGCCTTTGCAGTTGTGGCTGTTCCAGCGCGGAGTGAACATCCGCGTACAGTCGTTTCCGGTGTTCTGGAAGTCCTTGAGGTCCACGTTCGTGCTTTGAAATGCTTTGAGGCCGAGAGGACTGGCCGAGACGTTGGCGACGCCAGCGAACGTGCTCGCGGGAACAGTACCGCACGCGTGTCGGCTGTCATCGAAGACGCTCCACTTGAACGTGGTGGCAGCATTGGGACGAATCTTGTAGTCGTCATTGAAGCCGCCATCGCGATGAACCCGCAGGCTGCTGTTCCACGCCATGAAGTTGGGATTCCCAACGATGGCGTTCACAATCGCGGAATCCAGATAGGCGACGGTGTTGGTCATGGGGTTGTTGGCCAGCTCATCGGCGGTTCCTTCGCCCGCATCCATCCAGCTCCAGCCTTCACGACCTTTGCCGACCAGCGTCCAGCCACCGCCGTCTGTGGTCATGTCGCAGACGACTTTGAGGGGAGCGATTGGTCCTGCGCCATCGGGATCGATGGTGTAGGTTCCGTCCTTCAGCGCGGGGTTTGCGGTATGAAGCTCGTTGCAGTTCATCGCGTACTGGCAGCTTCCCTGCTTGCAGAAGCTGGTGGTGCAGTCCGCTGAAGCCATGCAACCGAGCGAGAGACCACAAGGACTGCAGCCAGAGCCGCAGTCGACATCGGTTTCGGTGCCGTTCTTGACGGTATCGGTACAGCTTGGGGCCGCACACAGCTTGGATGAACAGACTCCGCTTAGGCAGTCTGAGGCCGCTGCGCACACCTTGTTGTCTGCGCACTTGCCGCAGGTTCCGCCACAGTCCACGTCCGTCTCGCTGCCGTTCTTCATCGAGTCCGTACACGATGCAGCCGCTGCACAGACCTTGTTGATGCAAGAGCCGGTGCTACAGTCGGTCGCAGCCACGCAGGCTTTTTTGTCTGCACACTTGCCGCAAGTTCCACCGCCGCAGTCCACATCCGTCTCTGCGCCGTTCTTGACGCCGTCGGTGCACGTTGCCGCGGGCGTCATGGTTCCTGGATCCGTTCCGCAGGACGCGATTCCCAAAATCAGCAGCCCTCTGAACACTCGAAAAATGGTCTTGGTCTTGCTCATTTGTTGTTCCCCCCTATGCAAACACAGACGCAAGTTTCCGCATCTGGCGCCCTGATGATAGCCCTCCCCACTGACGTCGATTCATCAAAACGGGACCGTGAAGAAAATCGCGCGCTTGTCGCTTTCTACAAGTACGCAGTATCCGACCACTCGGTATTGCAGTGATCGCAGTGGAAGTGCTCGCGGACCTCGGTGTGAACCAGGTAGTAGTACTCTAGGGAGCCTTCCAGAAGGTCTGTCTGTACGCAGCGTGTTCCGTCGCAGCGACTACACCGAGGGCACTTTGGACCACTGGGGGTTGCCAGTGTTTCTTGCTTTTTTCGACGCCGCCCTCGCCTCTTTCGTCCTGGTTTTTCCGGAGCACTCTTGTTTTCCAGCGAAGGCGCGCCAGGAATCGGAACCACTCTCTCGATTCCGGCTTCTTTGACCCGTACACTGCGGCCGTCCTCCGAAAGGGCGACAAAGGAAACGCCGGTCGAGTATTGATATTCCCACGTGCCGTTGTACGTTGAAAAATCAGTACCACGGAACTCCAGCACCGCCTGTTTGGTCGTGCGATCCACGACAAAGTAGGTGGTGTCATGTTCCAACTCGTAGACATCACCGTGGTCGCGGATCTGCGTCACCACTTCGTAGCGTGCCTCATCGGGAATCACCTGGATCGGAAGCTTGGCCGGATAGCCCAGCGCGCTGGACAGAACCGCATCGCACACGGCGGGGAGGAGCCGTTTTTCCAGCTCGGTGTAGCGATAGGGAAGGTCTGCCGATGCTGCCCAGTTCATGAGGTGGCTCATCGAGTAGACGAGGTCTTCCTCCGTTCCCAAGGAGGACAGCTCTTTCACAAAGCGTTCGAGAGAGAGATACACCTCTGGACGCCAGCGCCCAGTCTGGGAAGGAGGAAACAGACCGAGCGCTTCCTTGGCTTTGGTGACACTTTCCTCAAAGGGATGCTCGATCCAAAGATCGATCGTCGCAAGCACCGCCGGTATCGTCTCTGACTTCTGTTTGTCCGGCATCAGCAGATACAGGCTGCGGAAAAAGCCGAGCTGCCCCTGGATCGCCAGCCTGCGGTCCAGCGACCACAGCTTGGCAAGGAGATCCCGCGCCGGATGCGAGCAGTAACCTGAGTCCATCGGCAGAGGAGTTCCAAGGATCTTCAGCGCGTCCTGCGCAGCCCCATATCCACAGTGCGCAGCCGCAACCAGGGGTGTCTTTGCGAGCTTGCTTTGCTCGACGCGCAGCGCCAACAGATCGGCTTCCCGGGGTCCGGAATTCACCGCATTCGCAAGCGCATCGAACACCAAGCGATGCTGTTCTTCTTCCGAGACACCTTGCGGAACATCGGCGATGTGAACGATCAACTTGGTGACAAAATCACCGGCCTGCCACAGGCGGACTTCATAGTCACAGTTCGTTGCAGAATCTGAGGGAGCCGCAACCGGGGACGCAGAAAAAAAACGCCCAGCCCCGGCCTTTATCTGCATAAAAAAAGACGGCCAATTCCTCGCCATGTCTCACAGTTCTGGCCAC
>CAYTGC010000282.1:0-6384 GCA_964437195.1 uncultured Myxococcales bacterium
TTTTTAGCTCGCTCTGCCAACGAATACGCAGTGGAGCCAGGAATGCCTCTACTTGGGCTTGCTGGTTTCCACTATGCGAATCCAGAGCGAGCCTGACTTCTTTTCGTATCTCGATATCACCCTGCCGAAACGTCTTATAGGTCAGATCTTGATGCGCTTCATCATAGCGATGGCGATATATGAGTTCTGGCGTCGATTCAGTCAGAAAATAGGTCTCATCTACTTGTGTATGAACATATTTCAGTGGCCCCAGGGTTTCGATCCGTGAAAAAAACGCAGTGCGGTCAAACTGTTCATCCACAATAAACTTGTGCTCAACTTCCAAATGAAGCCCTTTCGCAAGCGCCATTAGACTTTTCTCCCAACAATCACAAGATCGCGCATGACGCCGTCCATATTTGCCACTTCCGGCAGATGGCCCCATTTCACAAAGCCCAAGCGATAAAATAGTTTAAGGCTGGGATCATTGTGGCCAAAGATAAAACCAAGCAGCGTATGAAGGCGGTAACTGGGCGCCCTCTCGATCGCCGCAGTGAGCACGGCACGACCCAAGCCCCGCCCCTGCGCCGCTGCATCCAGATAGAGAGAGACCTCAGCGACGCCAGTGTACGCCGGACGCCCGTAGAAGCTCTGGAAGCTGAGCCAGCCGCGGTAGCTGCCGGCTTCTTCGACGACCCACAGAGGACGCTCACTCGGGCTGTGAGCAAAAAACCAAGGGCGTCGGCTCTCGACGGTGACAGGATCCAGATCGGCGGTCACCAGTCGGGACGAAATGGTCGAGTTGTAGGTCGCCACGATCCCGTCTAGATCAGCCTCGGTAGCGATACGCAGCGTCGGTGAAATGATCCTTGTGGTCATGACTTAGGGAACCGCGTGTCGTTCCACGGGTAGCTTGAACACAATCTTGGCCGTCGAGCGTCGCGGTCCGTCGGCAATGGTTGCGACGACTCTCTCGGGCGCGATGCCGTGTTGCACCAGATAGTCCCGCACGGCGATGGCCTGCTGCTCGATCACGAGAGGGTCACTCATCGAAAGGTCGGCTTGGTGCTCAATCCGCAGAAGCGCAACCTCGGGATGATGGATGAGTACATCGATCACTTCGTCGAGAAGCCGCTCACTTTCGGGCTGAAGGTTCGCGCCGCCAGACACAAACCCGACGGGCTCGCGCAACAGCAGCTCGCCGAGTCCGAGCTGGACCTTGGGCAAGAGCCCGCGTTTTTGCATCACCAGATCGAGGCGCTGCTCGGTTCCGTCACTGATCACGACGACCTGTTCCCGAGAGAGATAGCCGGCGGCATCGACGCGCAAAAGCCACGCGCCCGCAGCGACGCGCGCAAACAGGCCGCTGTCCTCGCTGAGCAGAGGCTGATGCTGGGCTTCGCGGCTGAGCATCGCCCGCACCGACAGCCGACTGCCATCGCTCGCTCGCACCGTCAGCCACAGCCCACCGCTCTGGCTGCGCTCACGTCGGGGCAAACGAATCTCCACGGCAGCTTGCTCACCTGGCGCAACCACCACGGGAATTCGCGTCGTCTGACGATCGCCTCGGCTGGCCTCGATGTGGATCGCACCGCAGGCGAGAATTGCGCTCGCAAAGCTACCTTTGTCGTCGGTGAGGATCGCATTGTGGCGCTGACCGACGAAACGAACGACGGAATCGGCGAGCGGCTGACCGCTCTGTGCATCTCGGATGACGCCGGCGACGCGACACGACGCCCCCTCTGGCCCCCCCCGGACCTGCGGCACGACCGGACCGAGAGTGCTCCTTGGCCCAAGTCCTCCGTCCCCCAGAACATCCAGCTCCCATGACAGGCCGCCGTACCCCATCACCAATGGGAGCTTTGCCCCCATCGCATAGCCGGCATTTTGCAGCCCGAGCCTCACGCCAAAGTCGATGGCGAGCGGGATCGACAGCCCGATGCGCCCACCTATCGAAATCGCCTGCTGAAGTCGTCCTTGCAGTGGTGCCGATGGAAAACCAGTCCCCAGCAGCGCCAGCAGCACCGGGTCAGGGTCACCCACCATCACCTCGGCCCGATAGTTTAGCGCCGGGGTCAGCGACACATGTCGATGAAGCATGAGCGGAAGCTCGGCGCCAATCGAGCCGCGCAGCCGAGGCAAGCTCACTCCGTACGCGGCGGTGCTCTCCAGCCGACCACGCAGACAATCCGCGACGGTACCGCCCATACAGTCCTGGGCATCGAGCGCGCGCAGGCTGCGGTCCTGCACATATCCGACCAGCACCGAAAACCGCAGGGGAAACTGCGGCACCGAAGGCCGCAGCGAAACACCGAGCAGTGCATCAATGGAGGCGTCGGTATTGAGCGGAGCGGGAACAAAATCCTGCGCCACGGTGGGCATTCTCACCGATGGCAGCAGCGCGACGTGGACAAACCTGCCCCACGGCGCAAATAGCTTCAGCTGAAGCTTCAGCTGGGAGATCGACAGCACCGATGACGAGTTGCTGCCGACAAGCGGCCCCGCAACTTGTTCGGTTCGCCCGAGCTGTCCCGCAAGCTGAAGCGCCAGCTCGATGTGCCGCCCGAGTGTGCTGGCCACCGACACGCCGCCCGAAAGAGAACGGAAGCGGTCTCCGACCAAGAGATAGCCGTTCTCGACAAAACCCGCGAGATACGCACCCGAACGGAGCCGAAAACTACAGCCCGGATCTGCACTCGGCAAGTCGAGAATACCGCTGGTGCCGTCCGTGCTAAGCCCGCGGAAACAGCCGTCACCCGCAACAGGATCCGCCGAAGCGAGGCCCATCCCCACGCCGGAGAGCGCGAGATGAAGCACAAGGCGAGACCACAGAAGGCGCATCGGAATGAAGCCTACATAGCACGGAGCCGCAGCCTCTGTGCATTAGCTAACGACCAAACAACCCAGCGAGTAGCGCCAGCAAGCAGACAACGCCGAGAATGGCCGCCCACACCCACGGCGGAAGCTCGCGACCAGCCGGAACCGGCGCCGAAGGCTTTGACTCCGACTCGGCCTCAGCCGATGTTGTTGGACTCGGTGCCGAAACAGCAACCGCAAGGGCCTGCGCGGGCTCGGTGGCACCGTCTGGATCGATCGGCGCCTGACCGGCGGCCGGGGTCGGCTCAAACTCAAGCGGGGCGCCCGACGCTGGTGCAGCTGGAGGGCGTGACACCGGGCGAGCAGGCGGCGAGCCAAGTCTGACGGGCTCGAATGCAGCACCGCTCGCACTGACCGAGGGCGGCTTGCTCGGTGAGATGGCAATGGGACCCGATGGCTGCGGCGGAATGACCAGTGAGCCCGTCGGGGCAAGCGGTTTCGGTACCGAGCCGCCGCTCGACACCGACGAAGCGTTTGCCGCGCCTTTTTCCGGCAGGGCAGCAGGCGCCGCCTTCGCTGCATGCTCTGCTGGAACGGCTCCGTACGGAGAACGCTCTGCTGATGCAGCCAGCAGCGATGCGTTGACGACGGCGGGAATCGTCGGTTCCTGACCAAACGAAATCCCTTGAAACACGCCCTCTGTGCGCGGGGCTGGTGAGGCAGGTTCCGCCTTGACCTTTCCCGACGTCGCCGACGGAGGTACCACCTCATCGAGCGGCGGCGGCATCAGCGGTATGTCACTTGCTGAAGTGCGGTGCTGCGGTGAGCGGGCCAGCGTCTCGACCGAATCTTGCTTCTGCAGATTCTCGCGCTCCTTCATCAAGTCGTGAATCGAGACCTGATGAAGTTCGGCAGTCAGTCCGCTCCGAACCGGCCCAGCGCTGAGCGGCAGCGGCATCAGAGGTTGTGACGCGGCGGCCCGAACCGGCGCCTGCAAGATCTCGATGGGAACCGTCGGCTTGTTATTCACCGTTTCAAGCTTCTTGCTCTGTTCTTGCCGTCGCTTGGTCAGGTCGGGATCGACCCGCGTCGTCGATTCCACATCGATGGACGGCGGAGCCAGCACCGTCGGGATCGTCGTCACGAGCGCTCGCAACATCTCTTCGGCGCCCAGATAGGCAGGCTGGTCCGTTCCACCGAGTGAGCGAAGCGCCACCTTGCCAACCGGCGACTGCATCACCTTCGGCATGGACAACGCCCGCAGCGCGTCAACGGAATCCGGAGGCCGCCGTCCGGTCAACAGCTCAAAGAGCGTCGCGCCAACCGCCCGCAAGTCCGCCGCCACCGCTTGCCGAAGCTCTGGGCCCATTGGGAACGTCAGCATGCCGTGCAGCCGCGCTTCCACGACCCGCGAGATGCCTTCAGCGGGTTCGCCTTCTGGAAGCAGATATATATCTAGCGGTGACAGTCCCGCGTGCGCGACACCAATCCGATGCGCAGTCGAAAGAGCCGAAAGCAGCGGCCTCACAAGCTGCGCCGCCAGCGGCGGTTCAAGCAGACCCCGATCCGGCTTCTGCCACTCATCCAAGAGATCTTGGAGAAGCCGCAGCGTGCCAAGCTCATGCGCAAAAAAGCGCGAACCGTCGGGATCCGTTCCTTCTTCAATCAAGGTCAGGATGCCGCGGTTTTTGTCGAGGATGCGAAGCGCCGCGAGCTCTCGGCCAATCCGGTCAGTGGTCGCCGCCTCACGCACACTCGCGGCAGGAAAGAAGGTGATCGCCGCCCGCACTCCGCTGGCCGAGTGGAAGGCAGCAAAGACACCGCCCCCATAACGGGGCGCAAGCACACCTTCAATCTTCCAGTGCTGGCCAACCGTCTCGGGACACAAAGGCGCACCATCTTGATCACAGGTGCGCGTCGAGGCGGGGTACGTTGCGCCACATTCAAAGCAGCGCAGAGAGGGAGCTAATGTCATGGCAAACCTTCGACGGCGGTTTGATCACTTTATCATGACAAGTGCGCGCCAAATGGAATGAAGTTTGCAGTGTGCGGGCTGCACGGGTCCAGTCCCCCCCGCTCGTTTCCGAGGACAAGACCGCCCCAAAGCAGTCGCTCAGGAAATTTGCACTGGCTGAAAAGTAACCTTGGGGAAACTTTTGCACCACACGCACATTGACAGGCCGCACTGCCAGCTTAGTTTGCCCATATCGCGCGTCGATCCGAGGTGGTCTCGGTGATTCGTGAGAAGATGCAAGCTCCGCCGCCAAGGCATCGTAAAATTGGAGTATTGCTTCTCACCAAGTGCGTGCGCAGATTGAGGCTGTTACTGTGCCCGGCCTGTCGGCTTTCGACGAGGTCTGCCAAAAGAGGAAACCATGTTTGACCCCAAAGCGAGTCACAGCGAACCGACGCCCGAGCTACCGGTCCTGCCCCTGCGCAACCTGACGCTTTTGCCCGGCCTGACTCTTCCCGTTGAAGTGGGCCGTCGAAGCTCGCTGCGGATGCTGGAGAACGTTGTCAAGCAGCACCCACCGACGCTGCTCGTTGCCGTCCAGCGCGATCCCCACACTGAAGACCCCCAGCCCGCCGACCTGCACCCGATTGCCGTGCAGGCCGAGGTTCTAAAAGTCGTACGCACCGGCTCGGACAAGATGACGGCTATCCTCAAAGGCGAGCGCCGTCGCCGCTTCGAGGTCGTGGGCACCGAGCCGTTCTTGACCGCGCGGTCGCTTCCGGCGCCAGAGCTTTCCGCCGATTCCGTCGAGACGATTGCGCTTGCTCTGACGGTGAAAGACGCCGGACAGCGCCTCGCGTCGCAGATCCAAGTTCCCGAGTCGGCGCGAGCCGTGCTCCAGCTTCTCGACCAGACCCGCGAGCCGAGCCTGGTGAGTGACTTGGCGTCGGCACTCGTCGAGCTACCACTGGCCGAGCGACTGAGCTTGCTAAACCAGCTCGACGTCAAGGTTCGCCTGCATCAGGTGTTGGCGGTGCTCCAGCGCCAGGCCGAGGTGATGAGCGCCAAAGAGCGCATCGACAAGCAAGTCCAGAACGAGTTCGCCCGTCGCCAGCGTGAAGCCGTGCTGCGCCAGCAGATGAAGGCGATTCAGGACGAGCTGGGCGAGAGCGACAACGACAAAGATCTGCAGCAGTTTTCCGAGCGAATTTCCCAGGCGGCGATGCCTGCCGAGGCTGAGAAGGTCGCCAAAAAGCAGCTCGACCGGCTGCGCAACATTCCGGAAGGCTCGCCCGAGGCGTCGATCCAGCGCACCTATCTGGAGTGGCTGTGCGACCTGCCGTGGTCCAAGCGCACCACCGACAAGCACGATCTGGCCGCCGCGCGTGCCGTCCTCGAAGCGGACCACTGGGGACTCGAAAAAGTCAAAAAGCGCATCGTTGAGTATCTGGCCGTGCGAAAGCTGGCTCCGACGAAGAAAGGCCCGATTCTGTGCCTCGTCGGTCCGCCCGGCGTCGGTAAGACTTCACTCGGTCGGTCGATATCGTCGGCACTTGGTCGCAACTTCCACCGCATCTCCCTCGGTGGCGTGCGTGACGAAGCGGAAATCCGCGGTCACCGTCGGACGTATATCG
>CAYTGC010000283.1:0-6383 GCA_964437195.1 uncultured Myxococcales bacterium
TGCGTGGACCCCAAGGCATGGCACAGGGCCCACACGCTCCCGCATCACCCACCCCAGCGGTGACTCCACCGGCGCCAGGGCCCATGCGTGAGATGACGCAGAGCGACCCGGACCGTCCCCCCGAAGAGCTGTCCACGCTGGATGGAAACTCGGTCGCAGGCCTGTCTGCACAGTTTCGCCCGATGGGAGGCCAATCGCAGCCTGGGGTCATGCCTGGGGCAGCCAGCGGACTGCACCCCGCAGCACTGCCGCCACCCAGCCCACTGAGCCAACCGGGAGCGGCCAGTCCCATCGACAAGCTGAAGGCGCTGCCGCCGGTTCAGCGGTTTTTGGCCCTGCCCGAAAAGCAGCGGACGCTGATTCTGGGAGTGACTGGCGGTGTGTTGGGTTTGCTGCTCATCATTTTGAGCATCGTGATCGCCTTGCCGAGCACGGTCAGCATCGAGGTTCGCTCGACTCCGCCGGACGTGGAGGTTGTGCGTGATGGCAAAGTCGTCGGCAAGACGCCGCTCAAGCTCAAGCTGGGCAAGGGCGACAAAGCGCGGCTCGTGCTGCGCAAAGATGGCTTTGAAGAAGTCGAGCGCGTCGTGGCAGCCGCCAACCAGACGAGCATCGACATCGAGATGACCGCGGAACCCAGCGAGCGTCCGGCGACGCCACCGGAGAAGTCGCCGCCGGACAACACCAAGCCCGCGACCGACAACACCAAGCCCGAACCCGGCAAGAGCGATCCGGGCAAGACACCGGTGAAAACCCCGCCAAAGGTCATCAAGAAGGGCCCCAAGAAGAAGCCCGCGATCTTCTAGCAGCCACAGCCTCGACGGTCACCACTTGTTGCCACAAAACTAAGTGGCAAAAATTACAAAATCACATGCTAAAGTTTGGCGGTTTGGAATCTATCGACATGCGATCTATCTGGCACACAGACAACATTGCGCGCTCAGGTGCTGCACTCGGTGCGGCGCTGCTGCTGCTGGCATTTCTGGTTTATGCGACCTTCGCACTCGGTTCGACGGACGTCGGGTCCGTGCTACACGATGTGGCCCCTGGTCCAGGCGACGTGCAGAGCAGCCAGCCGTGGTTGATCGTTGGCGCGAGTGCGGTGGCCATTCTCATCGGCCTGGCCGTAACGCTCGCCGCGAGCTTCCTGCCGAAGAACCCGCCATCTCGGCCCCCGCAATGACCAAGCCCACAAACACCCTTGTCGTCACCGTGTTTGCGCCGATTCTCGTCATCACGGGGATTCTCGGGTTTGTCACGCCAAAGGACATGGCCCTGATGAGCGGGGCCGCGCCCTACAATTTGTTTCATATCTTCTTCGGACTCGTCGGCATTGGCCTGGCTCTCACCAAGCGGCTGCCTCTGGCACGGGCCTTCAACGTCGGTTTCGGTGCCATCGACCTGTATCAAGCAGTGGCCAGCTTTGCGGGACTGTTTCCGACCGCGCTGTTTGCTTACAAGCGCGCCGATGACGTACTGCATGTCCTGCTCGGCCTGATCCTGGTGGGTGTCGGCCTCTTTGCCGATCGCAAGCCAACGACCCAACCTTAATCAGCGACGATCCATCGTGGGCGGCGTCGCTACCGCAACAAGACACCGTTTTCCTGGCACACCGAAATAAGCTTCTTCCGATCCGCTGGAGCGACGCGGAAAAATGTCGCCTTGGCGGCGAAGTTGCCCATCTTGCAGTGCGCATACGTGAGCTGACGAAACGCCCGCGGCGTCGGAGCCGTGAAGGTCGTCTGTCTCGCCAACTCAATCGCTCTCATGTAGTCGCCGTCCTGGAGCAGCTTTTCCGCGCGATCGAGCTGTTCTTTGACTGCCGGAGGTTCCGCCGATGCCGCCGAACCCGCAGCATGAGCCTTGGTGCCCGTCGGTGCGCCCGCTGCCACACTCTTTTCCGTCGCAGACTTGGCTGTGACCGGTTCGTTTTCCGGCTTCTTCGCGGCACTCCCCTGGTCGCCTCGTGATTCGGCCTGGGTTGGCTTTGCTTGGGCGACATCGCTGCTTGCTGCATTCGGGACGGATGGTGGAACTTTTTCGGTTGGCGCCGCTTGCTCTGGCTGAAGCTTCGCCGAGGGACTGCCAGCCGACAGCGTTGATGACGAATCCCCCTTGGGTGCGTCGTGTTGCCGACCTTTCAGCTTGGCTGCACCGAGCAGCACGCCACTGATCACCACCGCTGCCAGCAGTGCCGCCCCGAGCGCCACGCCGAGCGCTTTTTTGCTGCCTCCTGCGACGACCCCGCCCGCAACCACTGGACGAATCGTTCCCCGCGCCAGCGGTCGAGCATCGCGACAATAGCCTTCGCAGTCCGCCAGTGCTTTTTCGACGGAGGAGATGTCGGCATATCGCCCCGCTGGTTCTTTTTCGAGCAGGCGCATCACGATTCGCTGGAGCGGCTCGGGCACTTCGCGGGGCAGCGGCGGCGGCGGTTTCGTGAGATGACTTACAAGTACTCCGGTTACGGTCTCGCTGGTAAATGGCACCGTCCCCGTCAGCAGTTCATAGAGCACAATCCCGACGGCATACTGGTCCGCGCGCGCATCCACTTTGCTACCGCCAGCCTGCTCGGGAGCCATGTAGGCCGGCGTTCCGATGACTGCGCCCGTCGCTGTAAGCGATGTCCCAGTTTCATCGCCCAGCTGCTTCGCGATCCCGAAATCGAGCACTTTGAGATAGATCTGGCCCGTCGGTGAATATCGCTGGAGCCGAATGTTGTGTGGCTTGATGTCGCGGTGGACGATCCCGTTGCGATGGGCCTCTTCCAGCGCCGCGGCCAGCTGACGAATGATCGCGATGGCTCGGATGGGCGCCATCGGACCTTCGAGCTTCATCACATCGGTCAGCTCTTTCCCATCGACAAACTCCATCACCAGGAACGGCGTCCCCTCCTCGATTCCGAAGTCGAGCACCTGCGCGATGCCAGGGTGAAGCAGCTTGCTGAGCACCTGCGCTTCCCGCTGAAATCGGTCGTGTGAGTCCTTGGTGACGAGAATGTCGGCACGAATCATCTTGATGGCGACGGTTTTTCCAAGTGCAAGCTGGGTGCCGCGATAGACCACTCCCATCGCGCCTTGTCCCAGCTGCGCCTCGATCCGGTACTGCCCCTTCAGCGTGCGACCGACCATCGCATCTGGGCGCGATGAACTGGCGAGTCCTGGCTCGGGGAGTGTCTCGCTGTGCGAATCTGCTGGCATGTCAACTTACGGTACTTTACGTCGAGAAAATGCTCAACAACTCACCGTCTTTGTGGGATCGGCTACCATGTCAGACGATGAAAAGTAGACAAGTATCGTCCACTCAGTTGGGCCCCCCGTCCGTGCCCTACGCTGTGCTGGGGGCTGCCTTGGGACTCGTCGCCCTCACGGCGATGACCAGTGTCCGCGCCGAGCCACCGCAAGAAATTCCGGCAGCCGATCGAGCCAAGACAACGGTTTGTACCGACGGAAAATCTCACTTTGTCGCGATCGCGCCCGATGAGCGGCTGATCAGTGCGATCTTCTACGGCAACGGCAAGCAGATCTATCGCGTCCCACCTGAGCAGTCGGGAGCCCTTTCCGGTGGCCACTTCCTCGAACCGCGCTTTGTCGCACCAACGAAAAACAACAACTTTCGTGGCGTCGACATGCGGATCTACTCCGAGGTTGTGGTCGACAAAGAAAAGTCGACCTGCGAGGTCTACTGCGGCGAACGCAAAGTCGCTCTGCAGATCGTCCCGACGGACAAAGCAAATCAGTTTTTGTCGTCGGTAAAATATGTCGAAAATCCGCGTCAGTTTGTGCCGTACGCGCTCGCTCGCGACGAACGGGGCACGTACTACTACGTGGACCGCGGCGCGACACCGATCACCGCAAGCCGTTTCCGACTGTTTCGCGGTCCCCGGGGCAACCTCAAGCTCCAGCAGATGACCAACGTCGTCAGCGATAGTGAGGGCGACGTCTTTTCGACCAAAACGGGCAGTCTGCGGCTCATCATCGACAAGCGGGAATCGACTTGGATCGAGAGCGAGAAGCCGCACAAGCTGACACTTGTACCTGTCCAACAAAACCTGAGCGTGATCTACAACGACCTTGGCGTCTACGCCGGTCAGCGACAAGGAACTCCCTGCGATGATCTCTAAGCGCTTCGCCCTGGTTGCTACCGTCTGCGGTCTCGCCACAGCATCGGGCCTTTCGGTTGCGCAGGCTGATCCGCCTGCTGCATCGGTCGATGTCAGCGCCTATCGGGACAAGCTGACGATCCTGTCGGATGGCAAGGGACACTTCGTCGTCGTCACGCCGATGCCAGCCGATCAGCGCGCCCTGTTCTATGGCGATGGAAAGACGTTGTTCGAGGTTTCGCTCGTTGGGGCGAGTCGGAACGGCGAAAAGTGGGAGCACGCTTTCGCGGAACCCCGGCTCGCCGAGGGAAATCGTGGCGAAGGATCTGGATACGTCGGCTTCGACGGTCAAAAGTATCGCGTCGAGTGCGGCAAGCGAGTTACGCAGCTGACGCCCGTGGCAGACGCCGAGGCCAAGACGCTGCTTGGCACAGCAAAGTTCGTCGCCAGCCCGCGCAAGTTCCGTCCGTACGCCCTGTCTCGCGACGATCAGGGCACCTACTACTACGTGGACCGCGGCATTCGAGAGGAAGACCGCGCGCGGTTCCGCGTTTTCGTCGGTCCCAAAGGCAACCTAAAGCCGCAGCAGATGACCAACGTGGTAAACGATCCGTCGGGCGACATCTTTTCGACCAAGACGGGGACGCTACGGCTTGTGCTAAACAAGGAACCGCAAGAGCTCAAGTGGATTCGTGGCAAAAAGGCCGCACCGCTTGTCCGTGTGTCTCTCGACATAAATACGATGATCGCCAGCATCTACAACGAGTTCGGTGTCTACAGCGGCGAGCGGCTCGGCACGCCGTGTGACGACTTGTAGCTTCGTTTCTGACTCCAGCTTGCCTTACGCCTTGCCATGACGCCACTCGGAGAGCTACGGGTTACCGTCTGTCCTCAACTGTCGGAAGTCTCTCCGACCGATTGGAACGCGCTGCTCGAAGAGGACGACGCACCGCTTTTGTCGTGGGAATACCTGCAAGGCCTGGAAGAAACCGGCTGTGTCGGAGAGTCGACGGGCTGGCTGCCGCTACACATTTTGATCTATCGCCATGCCGACTCCGTCTGCGATGAGGGCCAGCTCCTCGGAGCCGCTCCAACTTACGTCAAGCTCAACAGCGACGGAGAATGGGTCTGGGATCAGGAATGGCCAGAGCTGTCCAGTGCGTTTGGCGTGCAGTATTTTCCGAAGCTGGTCTGCGCGATTCCGTTCAATCCGGTCACCGGCGGTCGCCTGCTCACCCTGCCGACGCTACCCGAGCCTGAACGAGCAGAGCTACGAGCTCTTCTCCTACGCGCCGCTCAACACCTGTGCGAAGTGGAGGGACTTTCGTCGTCGCACGTGTTGTTCGTTCGTGGGCCAGGTTTCCGCTCCGCAGAGCAGCCACAGCTTGGGGATCAGCTCGCCGGTGTCGACAAGCAGCACTTCTGGCCACGGAGGCAAACCCAGTATCACTTTCACAACCGGGGCTACCGCAGCTTCGACGATTTCTTGGCCGATCTGCGCAGCCACCGACGAAACACGATTCGACGAGAACGCCGTGAGCTGCGTGAAGCTGGAATCAGCGTGACCACGCACGTCGGCCTCTGCAACGACGACGCGGCACCGATTGTCTCAGAAGGAATCACTCGCGGCTTCACGCGCGCCGAGCTCGATCTTCTCTTCGAGATGTACCTGGGCACATCGATTCGCTACACCGGTGCCGCGCCGTTTCTCAATCAGGCGTTCTTTCGGCTGTGCGCAGCAAGACTTGGGGACAAGCTTGAGCTTGTGCTCGCGCGCAACCGAGACGGAAAAATCCTGGGGGGAGCCTGGAATTTGCGAGGGACCACCCGCCGCTTTGGTCGCTACTGGGGCGAGTCTGAGCCCACACGATTTCTGCATTTCGAGGTCTGCTTCTATCACCCGATCGAGCGCTGCATTGCCGACGGAATTTCTGCTTTTGAGCCCGGTCATGGCGGCGATCAGAAGCTCTTGCGCGGGTTCCGTCCGACGTTTACCTACAGTGCCCACTGGTTTGCCGAGCCAAGGCTCCATCAGATCGTGGGCAAGTATCTAAAAAAAGAGGCTTCGCTCGTCGAAGCCGTGCGCGGATTTGAGCTCCAGCGCTGCCCACTCCGAGATGAAGAGGAGTGATCTGCCGCAGCTGAGATCGGTCCATCCTCCGTCCAGCGACGACGACTTGCTTCCTTCATCAGCGACGATGAGTGCATGAAAAAAGCAGCTCGAATCGAGCAAAGCGAAATTACATGGTTCTCAAAACATGGCTGACTACTTACAATTGCG
>CAYTGC010000284.1:0-6371 GCA_964437195.1 uncultured Myxococcales bacterium
GGTCATGGTCCCGATCTGCCCCGGGCGATCAAGGGTCGCGATGTAAGCCGTCCGGCGATCCTTCTGGCGCACCAACCGGCAGCCATCATCGAAGCAGCCCAGCATGGCATTGACCTTCAGCTCTCGGGACACACGCACGCGGGCCAGCTGTGGCCGTGGGGTTACTTTGTGCGACTGCAGCAGCCCTACGTCTTCGGCCTGCATCGGCACGGCCAAAGCCAGATCTACGTGAGCGCGGGCACCGGCTACTGGGGTCCGCCCATGCGGCTGGCGTCAGAAGCCGAGATCACCGAAGTCATCCTCACACGGGCAGGCTAGACTTTGTTCGAGTGTCGGAACCCAGGTCGCTTGTGTCTCGTCTAGCAGGATAGAAGGGGAAGCTCGCCATGACAGAGGCGAAGATGTTGGCAGTTTGTCTGCTGGGCGTGTGCCTGCTTGCTGGGCCCGCGCAAGCTGAGGAACCGGAGGCGAAAGCCGCTGCGGATGTGAAAGCGGAAGCCCCGCTGCGAGATCGCACGGCCCTGCGCGCCGAGCTGGCCAAAGAAGTGGCCCAAGTCCGCGCCGAGCGTCGGCAAGAACTACGCACGAGCGACCACACTGCGGCAGCCAGCGCGGCGCGCGAGCGGATCGCCGACGTACAAAAAAAGCGCGAAGCCGGAAGCGCTCGCCGCGAAGAGGCCCGACCGGCGCTGCGGGACCTGCTGCGCGAAAACCGGGAAGAGCAGCGTGAACACCGCCGGAGCTTCATCCGACGGACCATGTAGTCCGCCCCCAGGACCGGGGTTCTTGGTCAGAAGAGGCGAAGCTGGGGTTTTGGCGGTTTGCGGACTTTGGCCGCTTCCATCTCGGCGAGCTCTGGCGGGACATCGGCCAAAAACGGACAGGGGTGGACCCCTTCTGCATCGACCCGCGAGAGGTACAAGCGGTCTTTGGCGCGGGTCATCCCCACAAACAGCAGCCGACGTTCTTCCTCGCGTGCAGCGTCGTCACGGCCCGGCCCAGGAATCACCGCAGCTTCGAGTCCGACGACGAACACGACAGCAAACTCTAGCCCTTTGCTGCCATGCAGGGTCAGCACCGCAATCCGCTGGTCTTCTAGGTGGTCGCCTTCCCACGTCGGGTCAAGGACTTGTACCGATTCGGTTTCCGTGGCGGGTGCCTCGCGCAGCTTGCTGGGACGCGAAAAAGGCAGCCCGGCGGTCTGAAGCGCTTCAGCCACAGCGTCAGCCCTGGCGATGTTGCGAGACAGAATCGCGATGTCGGAAAAGCCGTAGCTACCGGCCTGCCAGCAAGCGGTGTGCCGACGGTCGTGCAGGCTCATGCTGCTGCCACCGATGAGTCGCTCGATCTCGTGGACGACGCGCACGGCTTCGCTGCGCAGAGACGGGCTGCGCAGAAGCTGAAGCCGGGCTCCACCCTCTCGCCGCGGAATCGGTGGGGGCGCACTGCGACCAGGGTTTTTTGAAATCACCGCAGCGGCACTTCTGACGATCTCGGGCGTGCTGCGGTAGTTGTCGCAGAGGTACCGGCGCTTCACTGCGGGAAAGTCCGTCTCAAAGCCGAGGAAATGTCGAACCTCACCGCCGCGAAACGCATAGATGGACTGATCCGGGTCACCGATCGCCAAGACCGTTGCCGACTGACCAAGGGCTACAACCAGCGCCCGCTGCACCGCACTTACGTCCTGGTATTCATCGACGGCGACATAGCGAAACAGGCTCGGTTTGGTCGTCGGGAACGGCGCCGCCAGCGCCCGCAGCAGCAAGTCGTCGAGGTCACAGACGCCGGAAGCGGCACACAGCGCGGCGTAGCGCTGGAACACCGTCCGCTCTTCGGGAGACACATCGAGATCACCGCGGGACAGGCAATCCGCAAAGTCGGGATGCTGACCTTTGCGCAGAGACAGAAGCGAAAGCAGGCTGGTCGGGCTCTTGCGGGAGCCACTTCCGACCGCCGCCTGCTCGACCAGTGCGAGCCGCTCGGGCTCTTCGGCCAGGCGCAAACACGAAGGCAGTGGCGCAAGCTGCTGGGCGAGCCGATGAAACGTCCCAATCAGCAGCGAATCCGCCACTTTACCCAGCAGAAGGGAAAGGCGCTCGCGCAGCTCTGCCGCCGCGCGCCGGGTAAACGTAACCGCGATAAGCTCGTCGGGACGACAGTCCTTGTTCGCAAGCCGCTCGGCAATCCAGGCGCACAGCGTACGGGTCTTGCCCGATCCTGGTCCTGCGGTGACAAGCTGTGGCCCCGCCGAGTAGGTGGCAACTTGGAGCTGCTCGGGCGACAGGCCGAAAAGCCACGGCGGCAGGGAGTCGGTCATCCGAACAGGCCCATCTGGCGCGCCGTGGTCTTGCCGCTGCGCTCACTGGGTTCCACCAGGCCGATGCGACCATATTCGCCGTCGAACCCAGCGGCAATCTTGAGAGCACCCCGTCGCATCCGCAGAATCGCCTCGCCAAGCAGCGCATCGCCAGCGCGCGTCAGAGTGTCCAGATCCGCCGAGCGGAGGACAAACAGCTCCGGCCCCACCTGATCGAGCAGCTTGAAGTACAGCCTTTGGACGGCATCCGATGCGGCCGTCTTGCCAAGAACGTCTGCGACGACTTCGGTAAGGGGCACCAAGCTGTCAAAGGGCCGCGCCCGTGGTGGACGGTAGGAACTGCCTTCGGGACGGTCAGCCAGTGCCTCCACCCGAGAGAGAACCCCCACGGTGACGGGCTTTCCGCACTTGGGGCAAAGTCCCAGAAGGGCCGCGCGCTCGGCAGGCGAAAGACGAATCCCGCAGTCGCGATGACCGTCGAGGTGATACTTTCCTTCTTCGGGGAAGAACTCGACGGTGCCAAGAAACGCGTCCGGGGCACAGAACTCGAGTGCGCGCCGCAGGTCCACAAACGTCGGCGGGTCGGGCAAAAAGACACGGCTCAGCTCGCGGCCCAGCTTCTGCGGCGAGTGCGCATCCGAGCTGGACAGAAGCGTCATGTCATCGAGTGCCGACAGCCGCCAGTTCATGGCCGGATCAGACGACAGCCCGGTTTCCAGCGCGAAGATGTGGCGCGTCAGGTCGCCAAAGCAGTCGGACAGACGGTCAAAGCCCGACAGCGAGCCAAACACCGAAAAGTGCGGCGTCCAGATGTGCGCCGGCACCAAGTACGCGCCCGCGTCGGTGGACAAAAGCAGTTCAAGGAAGTCGCGGCAAGGCATTCCCAAAATGGGCCGACCGTCGGAGTGGAGGTTGTAGCCAAGGCGCAGCAGGCGCTCGGCGAGCAGGTCCGCCACGTCGAGGCTGGGCAGGACGATCAGGTTGTGGACTTTGCGGACGGCGCCGTCTTTTTTGAAGATGTGGGAGATCTCACCGGCGAGAACAAAGCGCACCTTGCGCCTGCAGCCACGCGGAACCGCCTCATCGAGCGAGTCACGCAGATCCGGTCGCAGCTCATAAAACCCGACGCCGCGGCCATCGTCCGCCGGGACAAGCTGGCTGCGCATCTGCTTCCGCCACTCGGGATGCAGGACATCGCCCGTCGCCACGATGTCTATCCCTTTGCGCTGCGCCCACTGATACATGTGGCCAAGGTCCATGTCGGCGCTCACCGCCCGAGAGAAACGCGAGTGAACGTGCAGATCGAGAAACAGCTCCATGGTGTGACCGTATCGAGGACGGCCCCGGCACCACAACGCGTAACAAAGGGTAAAGCGCCACGGCTTTTCCGACCGGCAAGCTGCCTGATTTACCAAGCGGAACCGACGCTTGGCCTAGCCGCCGTGATAGTCTGTAACCATGCCGAAATTCCGCCCCGGGGCGCCCGATCTGGTGGTAAGCCCCGATGGCAAGTGGGCCGCAGAGCGCGATGGTGGTGAGCTGCGGGTGTATAACCTCGGACAGTCGGAGCCAAGCCGCAGTCGCCTAGGTCCCGTCGAGACGCTGAGACAAGAAGACCGCCAGGGTCGGATCTTCTTCGTGCAAAACGATCGCATCATGAATTTGTCGGTCGATGACGGCGGGGATGGTGGTGCATCCGTTGTCGTCGCCGAGCTACTGCAGATCCCACAGCTTACCAAGATCGGGCGGTCCGTACGCATTCCCGGTACGCAGCGAATCCTCGGGGGAGGCGCGGGCGGCGTCGTCGTTGCGCCCACGGGAGCCGGTGCCGAGCTGGTCGTTCCGCGTGAGAGCGACCTGGTTGTCTACAAGTTGTTCGTGCGCGGCGAAGCACTGTCTGCGGGACACACGCCGGACAAGCGGATTCTGCTCGAGCAGCGCAGTGGTTTCGAGGTCTGGGACGCCCAAACCCGACGCGCGATGGCCAAGCTGGCGCTCAATACCAGGCAAGCTGCGGTCCAGCTCGGATTTCTCGGGGATGGACGGATGGTGTGGGCGCTGACCTCGACGATGCCGATGCGAATTGAGGTCTTTCGTGCATCGGACGGGCTGCGCTTCTTCGAGCTGGAGCGGCCCGGAAGAGCGCTCTGCGTCGAGAGTGCACCGAATCGGCTGGTCGTCGGCTTTGAGGAAGACGACACGATTTCGTTCCTGGACTTCGACGTCACCTCGCGGGCGCTGCGGAAGGTGCCGCTGCCGCCTGACTGCAAGCGACCGCTCAGCTTCGTGGTGACTCCGCTGGTTCGTAGCCCCGAGATTCTGGTGCGTCTTGAGGAGAGCGAAGAACCCCTTTTGCGCCTGCCGCTCTCTCGCATTGCCACCAAAGAACCAGCGGCCCGCCCCGGAACGGAAGTTCGCGGAGGATCACGCAGCGAGACGGGCGGCCCGGCAGGGAAACCCCTAGGAAAGCCCGATGCACCGGTGCGACCTTCGGCGCGTGCGATGCGCGATGCGCGGCCCGAGTCACGGCTGATTCGCCGCGTTCTGGAAGCTGAGTCACGCGATCCCGAGTCGAGAGCTCCCGTCCCGCCAGCCGCCGAGCCAGCTCCAGCGAGTCCTCCCGATATTGAGCCCGAGCCCCAGACGGAGGAACCAGAGACAACGGACCTCGAAGGCGGCAGCGAGGACACCGAGACGCTGGTTGTACCGCTGGTGCCGGAAATTGCCCTGGGCGGTCCCAGCCAAAAAACACCCACGCCTGCGCCGCAGCCTGCAGCGCAGCCGCAGCCACTGCGTGCGTATGACGCGCAGCGCAGCCCAGCGGCTTGGCAGTGGGAGCTGGCCCGCTGGGCGCACGGCTGTCTCTCGAGCCGAGAAGCCGCTGCACCACCGTCGGCTGGACCGCTCCACGAGCTGTCGGCCCGGCTTCAGCTACCACCTGCGGCACAGCGAGTGCTGGGGCTCCTGTATGCGTCAGCGACGCTCCTTGGCAACAAACCGCGAGGCATGCGTCCCGTCGAGCTGGCGCTGGCACTAAGCGGCCAGTGCGAAGAGCCCGATGTCCTGGCCGAAGTTCTGCCCTCCTCGGCGCTACGCTCGCTGGACCTGCTTCTGCAAAAGCCGGATGGTCGGCTGCTGTTGCGACGCGAAGTCACCTTGCGGCTGGGTGGATCGCCCGATCCCGCCGTCCATTGGCCGCAGACCGTAGCGCGCGAGCTTTTGCAGGCAGGACTCTACCTGCTCGATGGACCTTGCGTGCAGAAACCAGCGCGACTGTTGGGACGCGCGGTGCTGCGACTCGATGGGCTTAGCGAACCTGCACCGCACAAGTGCTTGCCGTCGCTGATGCGACGGGCGCTCTTGCAAGATGCCGCCTTGGTGATTGACGGTCTGGCGGGTCTGTCGTTTCCCGCGTTTTCTGCACCGACGCTGCTGGCAGAGCTGTGGCCGCAGCTTGTGCAGCCGCGTGTGCCCGTCGTGCTGTGGGCGATGCCCGAAGCCGCAGCAGCCATGGGTCTGCAAGGGCGAAAGCTCACCGAGCTGCAGATCGTCCGCGACGGCCCGGCGCCAAACTATCCATCGAGCACACTGCCGACGGGTGTCCTGTTCCGGCCCCCAAGTCCAGCGGCCAAGGCAGCCCAAAGTCCGCGCCAGACCGGACAGCTCATCTTGGCGCAAGCGACCGACCGTCGGGCAGCCCTTGTGCTTGGGCCAAGCGCCAATGCCGAAGCGTATGCACGAGCGGCGTATCTGGCCGCCCGCGATGGCGCGCTGCTAATCCTAGAAGCGGAACTTACGCCGCCCCGGGTGGCGCTTTTCGCGATGCTGCTGAAACAAATTCCGGCAGTCTTTGCTGCCACTCCGCCCGGTGGGCCCGACAGCCCCTGGCCCCCCGAGCTTCGACCGTTCGCGTTTTAGCGCTTGCCGGTTCGGGCTTCGCTGGCACGACCGCGGCAGGTTCCCGAGCAGAAACGGCGCACCGCTGTTCGGCCCGAGACCTTCACCACGAACTCCTTGCCACACTTTTCCCACTCGCAGATGCGCAGCTCCTCAT
>CAYTGC010000285.1:0-6366 GCA_964437195.1 uncultured Myxococcales bacterium
GTGCCCGTAAAGGCTGCGCGCAAAGACGACCTGCGCAACTTTTCTGACCTTGGTCGACGGATGCAGCAGGAACTGGAACGCTTCTTCGTGATGTCGTCGGCGTTTACCAGCAAAGATCCGGTCGTGCGCGGCTGGGTCGGTCCCGATGCTGCATTCGACATGGTGCAGCGATCGATCTCTCGCTACAAAGAGCGTCAGCAAGCGCGGGCGCAGCGGCAAGCCGGGCCGGGCGCTGCCCCGATCGGGACCACGAGCGCACCTCCGCTCACGGTTCCATCCGGTCCGCCTTCACCGAGCACCGCGAGTGACCCAGGCACTGGACCAGCGGCGAGCGGACCGGTGATGGCTACCCCAGCCAGCCCGTCACTGGAATCGGCAGTGGTGACTCCGGCACTGGTGTCGTCGGTGCCTGTGCCTGCGGGGCCTGTCACCGAATCGCCCGTCAAGACTCCGTAAACGGCAAGCCGATTGATGTGAAGCCCCGGGGCAGCGTACGCTCTCGGAGAGGCTTCGACGCAAACGCTCTGCACAATCGGGGGGACGCATGACGTGGCTGCGACATCTGTGGCTGTGGGCGCTTTCGCTGTGGCTCTTGCCATCGGCATGGGCGGGGCGGTGCCCCAATGTAGGCGTCATCTTGGATCGATCAAGCTCGATGACGACGGCCCCGGATGGCTCAGCCGCGACGGCAACCAACCCGAGCAAGTGGGACATTGCGACCAAGGCGGTCAGTGACATCGTCACTCGCCACGACGGCAAATTCCCAATAGGCTTGGTCTACTTTCCATCGACGAGCGCCACCGGAGCGTGTGCCACCAGCTCGAGCTTCGATTTTCCGATTGGCTATGGCCAAAAAAACGCGATCTTGTCGTCGCTGAATAACATCAAACCGAACGGCAATACCCCGACGGGAGACGCGATAAACAACGCGATCAACGATCCCGCGTTTGTCGATACGGCACGCAAGCAGTTTCTGATCCTGATCACCGACGGAAAACCGTGCTGTATGCCAGGCTGTACTGATGCGCCGGTGCTGGCCTTTGACGCCGTCAATGCGGTCAAGCTTGCACGCGGTCGCCTCGTCGAGATCAAGACGTTCGTGATTGGCTTTGGCAAGCTGGCCCCAGACGAGCTGCAGGTCATGAACGACATGGCAGACGCTGGTGGCGTTCCAGCAGCGACGACCGGGATGTATCACTATTACCGAGCCGAAGACGCGACGGCGCTCAACGCAGCCCTTGACGGGATCGTCAAGACCGTCATCACCGGCGGTGGAGACGTGGGCGGAGGAACTACGGTCTGCGACGACAGCTGCTATTCTTTTCCCTGCCCGAGCGGACAAATCTGCGTCGCGGCGATGTGTCAGAAAAATCCGTGTGCAGGTGTTGCGTGTCCGGCTGGGACCTACTGCTACACCGACGGAAAGTCAGCGGCTCAGTGCGTAAGTCCGTGTCGCGATGCTTGCCCGAGCGGCCAGCGCTGCATTCGTGGAACCTGCCAAGCGTCAGCCTGCGCCAGTCCCTGTGCAAAAGGCGAGATCTGCGGCGGTGGAAGCTGCCAGGCCGATCCGGCTTGTGCCTCGGTAAGCTGCAAAACGGGGCAAGGCTGCATCGGTGGAGCCTGTGCCGACGATCCGTGCAGCTATCTGTCTTGTCCGCGCAACTTTGCGTGTGTTGCGATGGAAGGAACGTGTCTGCCATTGCCTGGGACTGATCCACACGCCGACGATCCGAATGCATCGCTCAATGGCTGTAGCTGCGATCTCCGCCAGCGACGAGGGCAGGGTATCCTTCCTCTTGTGTCGTCGCTGCTAATCTTGGGCCTTTTGTCTCGGCGGCGTCGGTCCTCTGGTCGTTAGGATTCCTCGGCTCTTCACCTTCGGCAGCCTCGCGGTTGAGAATTTGCCCGTCTCGCGGTACAAAATGCGTCCGCGTGCACGGTGAAATTGCGCGCAACTGCAGGCAGACAAGGAGAAGCGGATGGCCGAGGCTCAACAAAACCCTGTTCCGGCGAGCGAAGCAGAACTTGAACGGATGCGTCACTCGACGGCACACCTAATGGCCGCCGCCGTCGCAGCGATCTGGCCAGAGGCTCGCTTTGGCGTCGGTCCAGCGATCAAGTTTGGCTTCTATTACGACATCGAAGTGCCGGTGCCGATTGGTCCGAAGGAGCTGGAGCGGATCGAGCAGAAAATGCGCGAGCTGCGCAAAAAGAAGCTGCCGTTCGAGCGGGTAGAGCTGCCGATAAACGAAGCGATTGCGGAGATGGATCGTCGCGGTCAGCGCTACAAAGTCGAGCTACTGTCCCTGCTTCGCGACAAGGGCTCGACGGCGGTGGCGAAAGAGACCGGCGATGAGAGTGTCGTCGACGGGGCCGGTGCGAGTACGGTGTCGTTTTACAAGACCGGCGAGTTCGTCGATCTGTGCCGCGGCCCTCACGTTGCAGTCACGACGGAAATCGGAGCCTTTAAGCTGACCAACGTTGCTGGCGCGTACTGGCGTGGCGACGAGCGCAACCCGCAGCTCCAGCGCATCTACGGCCTTTCGTTCCCGACGCAGGAAGAGCTGGATAGGCACGTCCTGATGCTCGAGGAAGCCAAGCGCCGCGATCACCGACGGCTTGGACAAGAGCTGGACCTTTTTTCTTTTTCCGATCTTGTCGGGCCCGGGCTGCCGCTGTTTACGCCGCGTGGAACCCTGGTTCGGCGGCTGCTCGAAGACTTCGTGCAGGCGCTGCAAGAGCCGCTCGGTTACCGACGGGTGCAGATTCCGCACATCACCAAAAACGACCTGTACAAGACCTCGGGACACTGGGAAAAGTTCCAAGAGGATCTGTTCCACGTTCGCGGCAAGAGCGGCGAGGAGTTTTGCATCAAGCCGATGAACTGCCCGCACCACACGCAGATTTTTGCGTGCCGCCAGCGCTCGTATCGGGATCTGCCGCTTCGTTTTTCTGAGACGACCAGCGTGTATCGCGACGAGCTTCCGGGCGCACTACAGGGTCTGTCGCGGGTTCGGATGATTACCCAGGACGATGCGCACGTTTTCTGCACGCCAGAGCAAGTGCAGGAAGAAGCGCTGCGGATTTACCAAATCATCGACGCGTTTTATCGCCCGTTTGGCATGCAGCTATCGGTGCGGCTGTCGCTGTGGGACGCGGAACATCCAGAAAAGTATCTGGGCACTCCCGAGATGTGGGAAAGCGCGCAAGAACAGCTGCGAGCGGTGCTGCGTCTGCGCAACGCGACGTGGATCGAAGAAGCGGGTGAGGCAGCGTTCTACGGGCCAAAGATCGACTTCACGGCCAAGGATGCGCTCGATCGGGCTTGGCAGCTTGCCACGATTCAGCTCGACTTCAACCTGCCCAAGCGCTTCGACCTCAAGTACGTCGGTGAAGACGGACAGCCGAAGCGGCCCGTCATGCTTCACCGTGCGGTCCTTGGATCGGTCGAGCGGTTTATGTCGGTGCTGATCGAACACTATGCGGGCGCGTTTCCGACATGGCTGTCACCGCTGCAAGCCGTCGTCGTGCCGATCGCCGATCGCCACAATGCCTATGCGCAGCAGGTGGTCGAAAAGCTGTCGCAGGTTCCGCTCAAGAACGGTCTCGGCGGTGGCATTCGGGCCGAGGTCGATGACTCACGCGAGTCGATGCAGAAGAAGATCCGCAACGCCCAGCTACAAAAAATTCCCTACATGCTGGTCGTCGGCGATCGCGAGCAAGAGCAGGGGGCCGCGGCGGTGCGACTGCGCTCGGGCGTTGATCTAAAAGCAATGTCGCTCGATGCGATCATCGCACGCATGTCCGCCGAGATTGAAAACCGCGCGGACATGTCAGCCTAGTTCCAGCTCACCTGTCAGACACTTCCCTTCAACATCGCTGCGATTTTTCGAGAGTAAGTTCGCCGGGGTATCGGTAGCTGCGTGCGAGTTGCTACGATACCTGTGAGGCACCGTTGCCTCTTTACCCATGCACTACCTCTGGCTGGCTCCGTACGAGCTTGCGCTGCTGGTGACGGTTTTGTGCCTGATCCTGGTCTGGCAGCGTCGACATTTGCCCGGAGGTAGGTTGCTTTTGGCGGCGCTCGGGTGCGAAGCGGCCTACACCATCGGCTACATCGGCGAGCTGCTGACGCCGTCGCTCGCTGGAAAGATCTACTGGGACAACGCGCAGTGGCTCCCAAGCCTGGCCAGCGTGCTGCTCATGACGCTCTTTGCGCGGGAGTACACACAGAAGACACCGCTGCCTTCGTGGCTGCTGTTGCAGCTAGGAATTGTGCCGATAGCGATTGCGATGCTCGCTTTCACCAATGACTGGCATCACTTCATTGGGACGGCACACCGCATCGTGCCTGGCTGGCCCGTCCCGGCGCTCTACTACGAGTTTGGCAAAGCGGTCTGGATTACGGGTCCGTACCTGATCGGGCTTCAGCTTCAAGCGATGGCGACGCTGGTCGTCTTCATGCTGAAGCGAAAAGGGGTGTTTCGAAAGCAGGCGCTGGGGATCCTGATCGGCTTGTTGATTCCGACGGTGATGCATACCTCTGCGTTGTTTGATTTCCAGCTGTATGGCTATCGAGACCTGGGGCCGCAAGCATCCGCCATCGGCAACGTCTTTGTGATTTGGTCGCTGTTGCGGTACCGGGCGTTGCGGCTTCTGCCGTTCGCACGAGAGCAGGTGTTCGACCAGCTCCAGATCGGCGTGCTCGTGGTGGATGATTCGCGCAATGTGGTCGATGCCAATGCGGCGCTGGCCAGCCAGCTCAAGGTTCCGCTGCCAACGCTGCTGGGAGAATCGGTTGACGCGGTGCTGCAGAAGTGGCCGACGGTTCTGGCGGCGCTGGCCCCAGGCAAAGCCAAGCGGCTAGAGCTTCGTCAGCTCGACGAGTCGCCGGAGCGCTGGCTGCAGGTCGACATTCAGCCAGTGAACGAGGGTGGTCACCTGGGGCAGCTTCTTTTGACCCGAGACATCACCGATCACAAGTTGGCGTCACTGGAGGCGGTTCGCGCGCGGGAGGCAGCGCTTTCCGCGAGTACCGCCAAGAGTCGGTTCGTGGCCACGCTGAGTCATGAGATACGCACGCCACTGGCAGCCGTGATGGGTCTGTCGCGGCTGCTCGCGCAGACGACGCTTGATGCAAACCAACGGGATCTCACTCAGAAGCTCGATAGTGCCACGCGGCACCTCCTCGAACTTTTGAATCACACGCTCGATTTTTCGAAGCTCGAGGCTGGCAAGCTCGAGCTGGCGCCGGTCGATTTTGATCTTGGGGCGCTGCTGACGGCGATTTCTGAGATTTTCTTTCCGGGAATTGCCGACAAAGGTCTGCGATTTTCTCTCGTTGTCGAACCGAATGTCCCGCATGCGCTCTATGGAGACGGGCTCCGGCTGAAGCAGATCCTGACCAACCTGGTCGGCAACGCCGTCAAGTTCACCCACAGCGGCCAGATCAGTCTGCATGTCTCCGTCCGAGAACAAAAAGATCAAGACATCGAGCTTTTGTTCGTCGTCACCGACACGGGGATTGGGCTCGATGAAGCGCAGTTACAGTCGCTGTTTCGTCCTTTTTCGCAGGCCGATGCTTCCATCTCGCATCGTTTTGGCGGAACTGGACTCGGTCTGTCGATCAGCAGCCAGCTTGCACAAATGCTCGGGGGCGGTCTGACCTGCGAGAGCAAGAAAGGGGTCGGCAGCACGTTTCGATTGACCGTAAAGCTCCGTCAGAGCGAGCATCCGGTCGAGACGAAGCCCGCTGCGCTGCCAGAAACCACCGGTTCGGCTTGTCCGACGGTGCTGTCATCGTCGAGTACCAGCGAGACATCCAGTCCGAGTTCCGTCGCCAGCCCAACTGGTGTGCGTCCGCGCGTGCTGCTAGCCGAGGACAATGAGGTGAATCAGCTGGTCACCCAGAAGATGCTGCGTCGGCTGGGCTTTGAGTGTGAATTCGTCGGCGATGGTCGTGGGGTACTGCAACAGCTAAACGACCAGCCCTTCGACCACTTCGCGGCGGTGCTGATGGATCTCCAGATGCCGGATATCGATGGACGGACCGCTGTCGTCCAGATTCGAGCCGATCCGCGCTTTGATTCACTGCCGATCATCGCGCTGACGGGAGAGTCGGTTCGCGAGGTCATTCTCGACGTTCTTTCGTGCGGAATGGATGACGTTCTGCAAAAACCTGTCGATCTCAAGACCTTGGGTTCGGTCCTGCAGCGCCAGATTCGAGACAAGCGTCGAACCAGCCGAGAACAAAAGCTCCGCGACTCTGTGCCTGGAACACCACCCAAACCGCGCTAGTTTTGCTCCACTTCTCGACGAAGAGGAACGAATCCCCCGTCCGCACCAACGAGGAATTGGTTCCCGATG
>CAYTGC010000286.1:0-6364 GCA_964437195.1 uncultured Myxococcales bacterium
CTGTCAACAGAATCTGCGCAGGAGTTCGCTATAATTCATCGACGCTGAACGGCAGCACATCACGAATGTGTTGGGCATCCAAAATCAGCATCAGGAGTCGATCGACACCGAGCGCAACTCCCCCGGATGGGGGCATTCCTTCCGCAAGTGCTGAAAGGAATCGTTCATCGAGCGGATATTCCGGCAGACCGCGCACTCTTCGTTCTTCGAGGTCTTTGTTGAATCTCTGCCGCTGCTCTGCTTCATCGCAAAGCTCGCCAAAGCCATTGCAAAGCTCCAGACCAGCGACGTACGCCTCGAAGCGCTCAACGACGGCGGGGTTCCCCGGTTTCTTTTGCGCCAGCGCACACAGCGGGGCAGGCCAATCACACAGCATGATGGGTCTTATCACTCCGTCCGCATCGGGAAGCATCAGCTTCGGCTCGACATGATCGAGGAAGACGGAAAAAAATAGATCATCCCATGCGTAGTACGGATTCCCATTTTGATCCTGGCGAGTTGGACTGGGAATCCGAAAGCCTCCGGCCTCGATGATTTGGCGGAGATCCGCGACGGATTCATCTCCCCTTACGTCGATTCCGGCGTGCTCCTTGACCACTTCGGAAACCGTCTTCACCTTCCACGGAAGCGACAGATCGATCTGCTGTGGGCTCCCTTCGATGTGACGGACAAAGCGCGGTGAGCCGTGAAGCTCTGTCGCCAATTGCGCGGCCAGCGCAGCCACATCGGTCGCCACCGCTTCCCATCCTTCATAGGCTCGATACCACTCGAGCATCGTGAACTCGGGATTGTGCCAAGGCCCGGACTCTCCAGACCGGAACACCTTTCCCAAGCTGTAGATTCGACGCAGACCGCTCGTCAGGAGCCGCTTGAGCTGGTATTCCGGGCTGGTGATAAGATACCGTGGCGGCCCCTTCCCATCTGCCTCAGCAACGGAAAAACCTTGAAGGTGAAGCTCGAGTCCTGGTGAAGGAACGACAAGCGGCGCTTCGATTTCAAGGAAGTTGTGTGCAGCAAAATAGTTGCGGATGGATGCCAGCGCGAGGGCGCGAAGGGTCAGAAAGTGACGACGACGATCGCGGTTTAGGCGGAAGTAGTCACCGCCGGGAGACGGGAACGGCTGTCCAGTTCCCATCGGTCGAGCAAGGAGCGTTGCTTCCTTTGCCACGCCAATCGAATCGGCCACCGAGACCGGATCAGCGTGCACCGTGAGGAAGTCTCCAGCAACAAGACCCGAGACGTCACAGCCAACGGTCAGCCGCCACATGGAGTCCCCCGAATCCATGAGCAGCGAGCGCGCAGACACCTCAATGAGCCGTCCGCGCAGAAGGACTGACATGCGAAACTAGCCGCGCATACGCTCGAGGTAAACGCCCTCTCGGGTGTCAATCTTGAGCAAATCGCCCTCATTGATAAACAGGGGAACCGCAATGGTCGCACCCGTTTCGAGGGTAGCAGGCTTGGTGACGTTGTTGGCCGTGTCGCCCTTGACGCCGGGCTCGCTGTGGGTCACGCGAAGCTCAACGAAGTTGGGCAGCGTCACCGAGATCACGCGACCGTTGTAGAACGTCAGCGAGACATCGGTGTTTTCCTTCATGAACTGCCAGTCCTCGCCAACGGTCGAGGAAGGAACGCTGACCTGGTCATACGACTGCTTGTCCATGAAGACGAAGCTGTCGTCGCCCTCTTTGTAGAGGAAGGTCGACGCGCGATCTTCGACGTCGGCTCCGTCCATCTTTTCACCGGAGCGGATGTTGCGCTCGATGACTCCGCCGGTGAGCAGGTTCTTCATTCGGGTGCGGGTGAACGCCTGGCCCTTGCCCGGCTTCACAAACTGCGCTTCGACGACGATGTAGGGAGCGCCGTCCATCATGATCTTCAGACCCTTGCGCAGGTCGGACGTTTCGTAAGTATTCGCCATGTTTGCCTCGGAAATGAATCGATCGGAGTGTTTCGGTGCAGCGCAACCTGCGACCCGAGCGCGGTGGTTTTACAGCGCCTTTGGCCCGCGGTCAACTACCGAAAAGCCCGCCCAGGCTCTTGTCAGAGACGAGCCCTGCTTGATACCGTGCCGCTGGTCACATTTGGGAGAAAAGATATGCGTACTCGCGCAGCGGTTGCTTACGAGGCTGGCAAGCCTCTGGTGATTGAAGAGGTGGATCTGGAAGGCCCGAGGGCTGGCGAAGTCCTCATCGAGATCAAGGCCACCGGAGTCTGTCACACCGATGAATTCACTCGGTCAGGAGCCGACCCGGAAGGACTGTTTCCGGTCATCTTCGGACACGAGGGAGCGGGTGTGGTTGTAGAGTGTGGACCGGGCGTGACGACGGTAAAACCCGGCGATCACGTCATTCCTCTTTACACACCGGAGTGTCGCAACTGCAAGTCTTGTCTGTCGCGCAAGACCAACCTCTGCACCGCGATTCGTGCGACGCAGGGAAAGGGTCTTATGCCCGACGGGACCAGCCGTTTTTCGATAAAAGGAAAGCGCATCCATCACTACATGGGCTGCTCGACCTTTGCGAATCACACCGTGCTGCCCGAGATCGCACTTGCGAAAGTTCGTCCCGACGCACCGTTCGACAAAATTTGCTACATCGGCTGCGGCGTTACGACGGGAATCGGGGCGGTGCTGTTTACTGCCAAAGTGGAAGCGGGCGCAAACGTTGTCGTGTTTGGGCTGGGTGGCATCGGGCTCAACGTCGTGCAGGGCGCGAAGATGGTCGGTGCTGACAAGATCATCGGGGTCGATATCAATCCTGCGCGCGAAGCGATCGCCCGCTCCTTTGGGCTCACGCACTTTGTCAACCCGACGGAGACAAAAGGCGACTTGGTGGCGCATCTTATTGAGCTGACCGGTGGTGGAGCGGACTACAGCTTCGAGTGCGTCGGTAGCGTGCAGCTTATGCGGCAAGCGCTCGAGTGTTGCCACCGTGGCTGGGGCGTGTCGGTCATCATCGGTGTCGCTGGGGCCGGTCAGGAAATTGCGACCCGACCCTTCCAGCTTGTCACCGGACGGGTCTGGAAGGGATCGGCGTTTGGGGGCGCGCGCGGTCGTACCGATGTGCCGCGGATCGTCGACTGGTACATGGAGCGAAAGGTTGCGATCGATCCGATGATCACGCACAAACTGCCACTCGATCGCATCAACGAAGCGTTTGACCTGATGCACGCAGGTGCCTCGATCCGCACGGTGGTTGAGTTCTAGATGAACACGCCCATCACCATCCGCAGTGAGCAAAAGTGCTTCGGTGGCGTGCAAGGTTTTTACGAACACGCCAGTACAGAGTGTGCTTCACCGATGCGCTTTGCGGTGTATTTGCCGCCGGGCGCAGGGGTTGGGAAGGAAGTTCCGGCGCTCTACTATCTGGCGGGGCTTACCTGCACCGAAGAGACGTTTGTGATCAAAGCGGGGGCGCAGCGTCTTTTGTCGGATCTGGGAATCGCGCTTGTGACGTGTGATACAAGTCCGCGTGCAGTGCGTTTTCCGGGGGACGAGGAGCGCTGGGACTTTGGCCAAGGAGCGGGCTTTTACGTCGACGCGACCGAGTCTCCGTGGTCCAGTGCGTACCGCATGCGTTCCTATGTCGTTCGCGAGCTGCGCCAGATCATCGAAGCGAGCTTTCCAATCGCGCGTGATCGGCGGGGCATCTTTGGACACTCGATGGGAGGCCACGGTGCTCTGACCATTGCGCTCGCGCATCCTACCGAATACGCAAGCTGCTCGGCCCTTGCTCCTATCTGTTCACCGTCGGTGGTTCCATGGGGAGAGCTGGCGCTTTCCCGCTATCTGGGATCGGACAGATCCGCTTGGCGTCCCTACGATGCCTGTGCACTGCTGGAAGATGGGCATCGGTTTCATTCGGAGATCCTTGTCGATCAAGGAATGTCCGACAAGTTCCTAACCCGCGAGCTAAAGCCAGAACTCTTGGAAGCGGCTTGTGCCAAGGTTGGACAGAGTCTCAGGCTTCGTCGGCACGACGGCTATGATCACAGCTACTACTTCATCGCGACATTCGTTGCTTCCCACTTGGAACACCACGCCAAGGCGCTGCGCTAGCGATTCCCAGCGCGACTCCCAACCCGACTCCCAAACGGTTCCGAAAGGGCATCCCAGGCTTCCTAAGTGGGCCGTCGTACTCGCTGCCAGAAGGGGCTGCTGCCGTCAGGACCACCCGGGCTGAAGGTGTCGGTCAGCGCTTGCATAAAAAGCTGGACTCTTCGCGGCTTCCGTTTCGCTTGCGCAAGCTCGACATACAGCATCACTTCCTTCCAGATCCACCCCGGACACAGCCGCACAAGTGCACCGCGCTGAAGCTCCTCGGCAACCAGATACTCTGGAAGAACACCGATTCCTACGCCTTGCAGAAGCAGTGCGCGGACGCCTTCCCCCGTGTTGCACTGGGCGCGGAGCTGAAGCGGTACCTCTTCGGTCTCTCCTTTGGGACCGATGAATGTGAGTGAGTCTGTCCGTGATACCAGCGAGTGACGTGCCCACGGGGCTCCTTGCAGATCGCGCGGACGGATCACATGCGACCACTGCGCCGCCAGCGACGGTGCAGCGAGAATCGGCTCGGGAATATGCGCCAGTGGACGGATCACATGACCTGATTCCTTTGGCTGTCCCAGCCGCACCGCCAGATCGACTCGGTTGGCGATCAGATCGTGGGAATGATCGTCGCTGACAATGTCGATGCCAAGCTGCGGATGGATGAGCGCGAGCTTGGCGCACAGGGGCGCGACCAGCAGGCTTCCCAGGTCGTGCGTGGTCGCAATCCGCAGCGTTCCGACCGGTGTGCTCCTGTGTTCTTCCAGGATCGCATCAAGTCCACGCGTCGCATTCACAATCTGCGTTGCGGTGCTCATCACCTGCTCACCCACTTGGGTCAGCCGCATCCGGCGAGTCGTCCGTTCCAGCAGCTGTACTCCGCAGCGCTCCTCGAGGGTACGGATGTTCTCGCTTACCAGACTCTTGGACATGCCAAGCTCTTCGGCCGCCGCAGTGAAGGATCCGTGGCGAACCACCGACGCAAAAACAATCAACAACGGGAGATCTCTTGCTTCGATCATTGTTCGACCATACCGAACAGACTTTCAAATTCAAGCCCGATTGTAAGAAATTTGGCCGTGGCGCATGCTGTTTTCATCGCTGCACAGGGGGTCTGTGCAGCACAACCATCCCTTGTTTGGAGGATCATCATGGAATCGCAACTGACCAAGGAAGCCGCGCTCGCCCTCATCACGCCTTTTTATGACTCGCTCACCCATCCGGGCAAGAAGCCGGTTGCAGAGAACATCCGCAGCGCGGCGAGCGAGACGTGGCGATCCTACGCCAGCGAGACGATGAGCAAGGGGCGCGAAGAGTTCATCATGCAGGTGCAGGGCTTTGGCAAGATCCTTCCTGACCTAACGTGGGACATCAAGGAAGTGATTGTTGCGGGCAATCGGATCGTCGTGCGCAGCGAGGCGAGCGGAACTCCTGCGGGAGACTTTATGGGGGTTCCGCACGGCGGCAAGAGCTTCCGCATCATGGCGATCGACATTCACACCGTGGTCGATGGAAAGCTCGCGATGGCGCACCATGTCGAAGACTGGGCGTCGGCCTTTCGTCAGCTGCTCGCAAAGTAGTCTGAAGCGGCGCGGCTTCGCTCTGTAATCGGCTCGATTCGTCCGCGCGCTCGGTGTCCGCGGGCGTGACTACTGGCAGATGTTGAGATTGATGGCGAGGTTGGGCGTGCTGCTGGTGGTCACAACATCGAGCGCACCATCGCTGTTGTAGTCTGCGGACACGATGCTGCTGGGTCCCGCATTGGTGGTGAAGTTCTTGCCAGCGTTCAGTGTGCCGTCGCCTTTGCCGACAAACGCGGTGATGTTGCCGCCGCCTGCGTTGGATACCACCACATCGATGTTCCCATCGGAATCGAAGTCACCCGCGGTGATTCCGATCGGAGAGGTTCCCGCAGCAACGGTACTGGCTGGGGCCGCACCACCAAATCCACCCGTGCCGTTGTTGAGCCGGATGGCGACGCTGCCCGCACCAGAGCTTGTCGTGACGACATCCAGTTTTTGATCATTGTTCAGATCAGCCAACACAAGGCGCGTGGTAACGTTGGGCATGGCGTAGGTCGTCGGCGTACCGAACTTGCCCCCGCCCTGTCCCATCAGCACGGCGATGTTGTTGCTGGTGGCTCCCGAAACCACAATATCGAGCTTGCCATCGCCAGAGACATCGGCGACTGCGATGCCGCCGAGTTGGGTGGCTGCGCCGGAGATGGTGATGGTCGCAGCGCTTCCGAGTACGCCCGCCGTATTGGTGAGAGAAGACAGGCCATTTGCGGCTCCGTGTCCGATCACCGCGTCGAGC
>CAYTGC010000287.1:0-6320 GCA_964437195.1 uncultured Myxococcales bacterium
CCGCTGGCCAAGGGTCTATTGCAAGACTTGCTTACGACTGCTGCGACGGGATGACACGACGAAGCCAGCGAAGCTGCGTCAGAAGCAGCAGCGCCGACGCCAAAAGCCCAGCCGAGATCACCGCAAAATACTGACTGTGTGACCAGCGTTCCCAGTACCGACCAAGCAGACCGACGAGGAGATTGCCGCTCGCCGTCGAAAGCAGCCACACTCCAATCATCACGCCGACCCAGCGCGGCGGTGCCAGCTTGCTGACGATCGAAAGACCGACGGGCGACAGCAGAAGTTCGCCGATGGTGAACACGAAATAGTAGCCGACGAGCCACAGCATCGACGCCCGCTGGCCGTGACTGTAGGCTGCGATGAAGCTCATCAGGCCAAATGCCATCGCCGCCATGACGAGGCCCGTGACGATCTTGACCGCACTGTGGACGCCGCGACCGCGGTTTACCCGATCGAGTACCGCGGTGAGAGGCACCGTCAGAAGAAGAATGAACCAGCTCCCGAGGCTCGAATACTGTTCCGGGGCAAACTGCGTCGTAAAGCCAAACAGCGACAGGCTGCGATCGGTGTTGTCACGCGCCCACAGTGCCAGCGACGTGCCGGACTGCATGATCGCAGTCCAAAATGGCAGTGCGCAGGCACTGATCAGCAGCAGCGCCGCCACCCGCCGAGTCACCGACGTGCTGTGCTCTACTTCTGCCGCAGCCGAGGCGCTCGCCTGCATCTGCAAACGATAACGACGAGAAAACCACAGCAGCGTGATCACCGCCAAGATAAGCCCCGCACCCGCGGCGGAAAACGCGACCCGCCAGCCAAAGTGCATGCGCAGATACCCACCCACGACGGGAGAAATCGCGCCACCGACGTTGACGGCAAAGTAGAAGTAGGAAAAGGCGCCATCTCGTCGGGTATCTCCCGGTGCATAGAGGCTACCGACCAGCGTCGCAATGTTGGGTTTGAACAGCCCATTGCCAATCACGAGCAGCGCGAACCAGACCGCCATCGTCTCTCGTGACGCGAGGGCGAAACCGAAATACCCGACGGACAAAAGCCCTGCCCCAATGGCCACCCAGATGGGTCGACTCAGTCCTCGTTCAGCGACGTAGCCACCTATCAGCGGCGAGAAATACACCGCGGTGATGTAGTAGCTAAACCATCGCATCGCCTCAGCTTCGGAGAGATGCCAGCGCTCGTTCATGTAGAGCACCAGCAGCGACATCATCAGGAAGAAGCCAAAACGCTCCCATAGCTCGACGAAAGCCAAGGTCCAAAACGCCCTCGGATGGCCCAGAAAGCCCGGTCTTTCTATCGGCAGCGGAATCCCCGCTGGGGTCAGGTGTGTGGCCTCACTGGATACTCTCGGGGTTTTGGCGACAGCGCTGTTATCCATTCTTCATACTCCAGCCTGCTAGCAGCGACGAGCAATCGCAGCATATCGAGCAGCCGCGCGCACATTAACGCTCGCTCTAGCTTCCCTGCAAAGTTTCCCTCGCGATTTTTTTCGTACCGTCGGACCGGGCTGCGAGCTTTCTTGACCCGACGCCGAATCGCTGCTAATCCCGCATCCTAAACTTTGGAGTCTTGGCTGATGCTTCGTACTTCCCTGCCTCGCCCCCCGTCTCGTCGTCTGAGCGAGCGCGCGGCGTCGCTGTTTTTCGGTCTCTGCGGACTCGTCGGACTTGCGGGCTGTACCGACCCACCAGCCTCGCCGCCGGATCTCGCGAGCGACATGTCGCGCCCGGTTTCCGATCTTCGCCAGACCTGCGACGGAGCAGTGAACATCCCCGTTGACATGAAGAGCACGGGCAGCGGTCGCACAGTCAAACCCGGCGACATCGGCAGCCCGTGCTCCAAGGACAGCGACTGTCAGCAAGGCAGCGGTCAGCGGGTTTGTTTCAAGACCAACCTCCTCAATGATCCCAAGGGCGCCGCGACTCCAGGCGGCTATTGCTCGGCGGTCTGCGGCGGAGATGCCGACTGCGGTGTCGACAACTACTGCCTCAGCTTTCCACCAGCGGCGAGCGCCTACTGCGTCGCGGGCTGCAAAGATGCCGTCACATGCCGCAAGACCGATTACTTGTGCATGTTCCTCGACACCGTCAGCGCCTGTCTGCCCCGGTTCCCGAGCCTGACCTGCAATCCGGGCGAGTCGAAGCCCTGCAAGACGGTGATCACCAGCCCAGACAACCTCGACGGTGGATGCGTCCGCCAGGCCTATGAGGATGACCGATCGGGCATCTGCTATCCGAAGTGCAAGCTGGGCGCAAGCTGTCCCCAGGACACGAGCGGATCGACGCTGAGCTGCCGCTTCCTAAGCAGTTTCCCCACAGGCGACAGCTACGCTGGCAACCTGTGCCTTCCGACGCCAGGGGTGACACCAAAGCCCGAAGGCTCGACGTGCGTGTTCGCAGATGAGTGCCAAGCCGGTCTCCAGTGCGATCTGCCGTATGTGAATGACGCGCAGGCCACGCGAAAGTGCCGCAAGCTGTGCGATCTGTCAGCGGCCACGCTGGATTGTCCGTCGGGACAGATCTGCAAGAACGTCTTTGGAACCTGCTCGGGCGCGGGATTGTGCCGTCCGCTGTAGTCGCATGCTGTGGACCGTCTTCGACGATCTAGTCCAGTCTCTGTCGAGCGATGCCGAGCAGCTTCTGTCGGCTCGTCGTATCTTTTCGTCCGTGACGGGCACCGTCGAGCCCGATCATGAGCTATACGCCGAGCGCTCGGATGCGTTCGTCGAATGGTTTCTTTTCGAGCAGCTCGATGAAGAAGGCTTCACGCGCATCGACCGTCGGCTGCAAGAGCTTCCCGCACTTTCGCCGCAGCGGCCGTATCTCTTGGCGCTCCGCTCATCGCATCGCAGTCTGTTTCAGGTTGTTCGCTTGATGGCCTCTGGCCTGCTGCTCGATGACTTGATTGGCGGAGGACGCTTTTCTGTCGATGAGCGTCGGAGACTGCCTGGGGTGTCGCCCGGTGACTTGTTTGAAGCGCGCCTTCTCGCCGATCCCGATCGACGCCCAGCGCTGTGTTTTGGTCGCGCCCTACAGTTTCACCCACGCGAAGCAGCGAGCTCGGTTTTTGCGCAGGTTCGTCACGCAAAAAACCGCTCCGAGCCGCGGTCGGAGCTTTTGTCCCGGCTCGCTCGACTGCGGGTCCGCTGTTTTTCCTATCGGCACCTATCGGCCGAACGCATCTACGCACCAACCGCCTGATGACTGGCGCCACCTGTTACGTCTAACCAACATTCCGATTAGGAGAACGCAATGAAGACCTCACACCTCGCCCTCTCGCTGACGCTGACGCTCGCAGGACTTGCAGGATCGGCCCTCGCGGCTCCGCCCGATCCGACGGGTGGCAAGTTCACCATCGAAGAAGCCACCAAAGGGCTCGGCAAAGGAACCCTGAAGGCCAAGATCGCGACGACGATGGGCACCTTCACCTGTGAGCTTTTCGAGCAAACCGCCCCGAATACCGTCGCCAACTTTGTCGGTTTGGCCCGCGGACTGCGTCCGTTTGTCGATCCCGGCACCGGCGACTGGGTCAAGCGCCCGTTCTACGATGGACTGACGTTCCACCGCGTGATCCCGACGTTCATGGTCCAGGGCGGCGACATCAAGGGCAACGGCACCGGCGAACCCGGCTACACCATCCAGGACGAAACGAACGCACCACACAAGTTCGACCAGGGCGGCGTCCTCGCGATGGCCAACCGAGGCCGGAACACGGGCGGATCGCAGTTCTTCATCACCGAGTCTGCCCAGCCCCCGCTCGATGATGGAGGCGCTGCCGGTGGGCACTATCAGATCTTTGGTCAGTGCAAAGAAGTCGACCTGGTGAAAAAGCTGGCGCGAGTGCCCCGGACTCCGATGGACCGTCCGATGACCGACGTGAAGATCACCAAGGTGACCATCGAACGCGAAACCGCCGAGCCTGCGCAGACTCCGAAGACGGCTCCCGCCAAAGCCAGCAAGTAAACGCTCCCGGCTCCGCAGGGCAGCTGCAACGTACCGGCACGTCGCGGTACGCTGAAGGCCAAGCGATGAGCAGCGAGCCGCAGCCAAAGCCACCTCTCTCGACCAAGGGGCGATTGATTGCGTCGGGCATCATTGTCGCCGCACTCGGGATCGTCGCCTGGTTTGCGATCACCCACATCACATCTCCCTCCACTGCAAATCGGTACCTGTCGTCGGAAAACCAGACTCGATTTCCGGGACTGTCGCCCAAGAGAACACCTGACTCGATAGAGGTGTGGCAGCGCAGCTACGATGCCGCCTCCAGCAGCTACGATCGGGTGCGTCCGCCCCGCCCGCTGGCTTCATCCGCTGCTCGACGCGAACAGATCCGCTCGATGCTCCAGACGACGCCACAGATCAATCTGCTGCCGAGCCGTTCTTCGATACCAGACTTTTCGTCGCTAGGCTCACTTGGCCCGGCGGAGAAACCACTCAAGTTGTCGGCAGAGGTACTTGAGCTTTGGCCATCGAAGGATCCTGACGACGCGGACGTCTGGTTTTATGGCGTGGTCAAAAACACCGGCGAGGGCGCGCTCGATCACCCGCGTATCACCGTCACCATGTGGAACAAAGGGCGCACGCAGCAAGTCGGAACGGCATTTGGCTTCACCGATCGCTTTGTACTCAGTCCAAATTCGGTGACTTCGTTTCGGGTTCTTGCCCAGAAAGCGCCGCCGTTTGCGGAAGCGACAGCCACTGTCCAGCTCCAGCAGCGGCGGCGCGGCGATCGCAGTGGCAAGCTGCTGCTGGTTTCACACACGCTCAAGCCAAGCCCACCGATGCTGCTGCTCAAAGGCCAGGTAAAAAATGTTGATGACAAGCCGCTCCGGTTCGTCAAGGTGATCGCGCTGGCGCGGGATAAGTCGGGTCGACCGATCGGTCAAACAACTGCCTATGCGGCGGCCACTACGCTCGTGCCGGGCGCAACTGCGTCGTTTTCCACCTTCTTTTTGCTGAACCGCAAGCCAACGCACATCGACTTCGACCTCGAAGGCTCGCGCACCGACCAGCCGCCAAGCGCCGATCCAGACTAGTTCACAAACCGCCTGGGGCCTCGTCGCGGAACGTAGAGCGCAAGCAGCTCGTCGCCTGAAGAATGCGCACCGACCTGCACCTCGGTCTCGTCTAGCGCCTCTGGAGAAAGCGGCGATTGCTCACCTGACTTCATCGCAAGTTCAGCGTCTTCACCGTCGATAAGTGCCTCGGGATCGCCATCGTCAAACAAGTCGTCGTCGTCATCTAGCTCGGACGCGGGATTGAGCGGCCCGGCCTGATGATGGAGCAAGCGCCAGTCGTCGGATTCCCGCACAAACACATTCGTCGCGACGAGACTCCCCTCTTTGAACGACTCCTCGCAGATCACCAGCGCCGTATCACCAAACAGCTTCACGCTCGCCGCCTGCGGATAGATCGTCGGCAAGTTCGTGTGCTGGAGGATTGTCTCCCAGCTGGCCATGACCATCTCGCGACCATGGAGCGGCTGCCAGCCAGGATGGATGCACGAGACGTTCTCACAGTTTGACCAGACTTGCCCCATCAGCTCGACGTCGCGATTTCGTAGTGCCGCATAGAAAGCGCGGTTTTGGGCGAGCACACACACCTCGTCTAGCGCGTCTTTCTCGAAGTCCCTCATCTGAGTCACGCACTGCGGATACGACAAACCGTACGGCATTGCAATGCGGAACCAGGCCCCCTGAGCAACCTCGCGCTTTGGCCGCCCCAAAAAGGCCGAGTCTCTACCGCCACTTGTCGAGGCCAGTTCGTACCAAACGGGACACCGACCAAAAACCGTCGCAGCATGGTACGATGCGGAAAGTGGGGGTAGTGGGAATGTTCTTCCCGAGCAAGGCACCATGATCGGTCAACTCGTTGGACATTACAAAGTCGCCCGAAAGATCGGCGACGGAGGCATGGGCAGCGTCTTCGAAGCGGTGCATGAGACGATCGGCCGCCGCGTCGCGATCAAGGTGCTGAAACCCCAGTTCTCTAAGGACAAAAACGTCGTCACACGCTTCTTCAATGAAGCCCGCGCCGTGAACATCGTGTCGCATCCCGGTGTCGTCGGTAGTTTCGACTACGGCGAAATGCCCGACGGTACCGCCTACATCGTGATGGAGTATCTCGAGGGCGAGTCACTCTCGGCACGAATCAAGCGAACTGCTGGCCCCATGGGCTTTGATGCGCTTCGGATCGGTCGTCAAATCGGAGCCGCTCTCGCCGCTGCCCACAGCAAAGGCATCATCCACCGCGACCTCAAGCCGGACAACGTCATCATCGTGCCGGACTCGGAGGCGCCGGGCGGCG
>CAYTGC010000288.1:0-6300 GCA_964437195.1 uncultured Myxococcales bacterium
GAAGCGTCTGTTTCGTGGTCATGAGAAGATCACTATATCACGCACGGCACAAGTGCCGATGCGCCGCATCCTCGCCGGATATTCCCATGCAAAAGGAGTCCCCGACACTTGATCGAAGAATTTTTTGTTACGTATGATGGGCAGTCATGCGACGCGTCGACCGAGACCTCATAGATATTCTGAAATGGGTGGGTTTTGCGCCGTGGTCGCTGTTCTGGATGACGTCAGCGATTACGTACGGAATCATCTTTCGCCGCGATCCCCACACGCCGCTGTCGTGGGCGCGTCGCTTCTGGAGTCCCGGCGCCCGCGTGATCTCTGGCTGCGATCTGATTCAGCATCCCGGCTTTGTTCCCGAGCCGGGCAAGCCCTACATCTTCATGATGAATCACCAGTCGATGTTCGACATCGTCTGCGCGTTCATACACGTTCCGGTAAACCTTCGCTTTATCGCCAAGAAAGTATTGGAATCGATTCCGTTTCTCGGCTGGTACATGACGGTGACGGGGATGATCTTCGTCGATCGTCGCAACCGCGAGCAGGCCTTGCAGAGCCTCGAAGATGCGTGTGAGCGGATTCGCAGCGGCATTCCCATTTTGGTCTACCCAGAAGGCACGCGCTCGAAGGACGGAACCATCCTGCCCTTTAAAAAGGGGCCGTTTATGTTCGCGCTGCAAGCTGGGGTTCCGATCGTTCCGGTTGCGATCAACGGCAGCCTCAAAGTCATCCAGCCCGGCAGTCCGTTTGTCCGCGCCGGACGCATCGACATCGTGATGGGAGAGCCCATTCCTACAGCCGGACTCACCAAGCAGGATCGTGAGCCTCTCATGCGACGGGTGCGCGATGCGATCATTGACCTTCAGGTTTCCATCGGCGGAAAAGGGGGCGACAAAGAGCGTTTCCTCGCCGCCGAAGGCAAAGAAGGCGTCGCAGAGTCCGGCGTCGAGTAGCTGTTTCCAAGCTGCCGATCAATCCCGCTACGGACACAGCGGCGGTAGTTTCACGTCGGGCACAAAGCGCTCGCGCTCGTCAGGGGTCATTTCGCGTCCGGCCAGACGACAGCCAAGCCGCTGCCATGACGAAGGATCGAGGTCCCAGCTTCGCAGGGAGCCATCGTGACTGACTGAGTACGCAACCTGTGCGTTTGGACTTAGTACAACAGACGAGACGCTTCGGACATGGCCGCGTAGACCCGGTCCGATTGCTTGCAGCGTGCCCACATCCCACAGCCGCAGCGTCTGATCTTCGCTCGCCGAAATGGCGCGCAGGCCGTCGCGACTCAGCGCGAGTGAGGTGATGCGATCGGTGTGTCCGCGCAGCGGCTCGCCCAGCGTCTTTCCCGTCGCCAAGTCCCACAATCGCAGCGTCTTGTCTTCGCTGCTGCTCACCAGGCGGTCTCCGTCAGGAAGAACTCGGCAGTCCGTCACCGCCCGGCTGTGTCCAGCGAGAACCCTGTGCGTCGCAAAAGTCGAGGTGTTCCAGACGCGGACGGTCTGATCTTGGCTGGCTGAGCACAGGTACTTGCCGTCGCTGGAAAGGCTGATTCCCCAGATCGCGCCGCTGTGACCAGCAAGTACGGACCCGACCGGTTTTGTGCTGCGGACGTCGAAGGCACGCACAGCAAAGTCAAAGCCTCCAGCGAAGAGCCGAGCTCCGTCGGGGGAAAAGGCCATCGTGTTGGTTAGCTCGCTTCCGGTCCAAACAACCTTCGCGTGGTCCGTCGCCAGATCCCACACGCGCAGCGTCTTGTCGAACCCGGCGGATGCCAGCAGTGTTCCGTCGGGCGAAAATGCCACTGCGCTTACGCTGCCGTCGTGGCCTCGCAGCATTCGGTCGGAACGAACGCCAGTCGGTTCGACGCGGAACAGCTCGATCTGTTTGTCCCAGCCACCCACCGCAAGCCATTTTCCGTCGGGGCTTATCGCCAGACTCGACAGCTCGCTCGACAAGACCTGGGCCTGCTGTTCCAGCGGCGATCGTTCTTCCAGCTCGACTTGCAGCAGTCGTCCTTCGTCATTTCCTGTCCACACCGATCGTCCATCCACGCCGAGCAGCAACGCCTGAAGCGATCCCTGTCGCGGGTGGAGCGGCGGTCCAAACGGCTGACCCGAGTCCGGCTGCCACTTGCGAATGTCGCCGTCCCAGCTTGCCGAAGCCAGCAGTCGTCCCGACGGCACGGCCACAAGTCCCGTCACCGACAGTCCGTGCCCAAGCAGCGGTTTCCCCTGCGGCTTGCCAGTCTGGACATCCCACAGCAGCACATTCCCATCCCAGTCGCCCGCCGCCGCCAGCTTGCCGACAAACGACACAGCGCGCACCGTCTTTTGCGCCCCACTCAGCAGCAACAGCCGCCGCGCCGCCTTGGCATCCCACAGCCGCACCGTCTGATCGTCGCTGCCCGAGAGCAGCATCCGACTGTCTGAACTATAGGCCAGCGCCGTCACCGCCCGCGAATGTTCCTTGAGGGGCGGTCCGACAAGCTCGCCGGTTTTCTGATCCCACAAAAGGATGGTTCCATCGTCGCTACCCGATGCCAAGTATCGTCCGTCGGGGCTTGCTGCCAGCGCTCGCACCGCCGTCGCATGTCCGGTGAGCGGCGATCCGACAGCCTGTCCAAGAAGATCGTCTGAATCGGTGTTCCAGGCGCGAACCAGCTTGTCTTCACCCGCTGAAAACAAACGCTTGCCATCGCTCGCAAACACCAGCGACGACGCCGTTCCCTGATGTGCTCGCCACGGCTTTGTCAGCCTTTGGCCCGTCGAGGAATCGAACATCCAGATGGTTCCGTCGTCAAAGCCTGCCGCGAGCCGCTTTCCATCCGGTGACTGGGCCAGCGTGCGCAGTGGTACTCCGTCGGTATGGATCATCCGCACCAGTGGAGATCGTCGCTGAAGGATCTGCAGCAGCAGCCCTTGCGCTTCGGCGCCACTTTGCAGCTTTTCCGCGGCGATGGCGAGCAGCGCCGCCAGATCCGGTGCGCTGTCCTGTCGTACCTGCGCTTGCGCCGTCAGAAAGCGCATTGTGGCCAGTCGCTGCTTTTCAATCGCCAGCTTGCGCGCGTCGAACTCCGATGCCGCCCAGTGCTTCGCCTGTTCTTCGCGGAGGTTCGCCCAGCGACGCTCGCGCAGCGCCCACAGCGACAGCGCAGTCGCCGATCCGGCCAGCAGCAAGGTCATCGACGCCACGGTCTTCCACAGTCGCGCCCGCCCTTTCGCGCGCTCCTCGGAAAGCAGCAGCTGTTGTCGAGCTTTTTCGATCGCGGCTTCGCGCTCGGCCTGTTCGATGTGTTCGACGTGGCGGCGACTTTCTTCGACGAGCGCACAGACGGCGTCACTCTTTCCCAGCTCGATTGCATCGGGGCTTTGTAGAAACTGTTCCGCCTCGCGCGTCTCGATGGGATCTAGCAGGCCACCGCCGCGACTGTGCAGCCTCTGCCACTCATCCGCTTGCTGCTCCAAACGGCGTCGCACCCGCTCGGACTGCCGTAACTCAGCCAGCCAGCGTCGCAGCCGCGGCCAGGCACGCAGCATCACCTCGTGCGCCAGATCGACGAGAACGACCTGCGAGGCTTCGTCGCGATCGCTCTTCCCATCGCTGCTTTGATCCGGACCGACACTCGTGGTGATGATTCGCGCCCGCACCAGCCGTTCCAGCAGTCGCTCTGTCTGCTCTTTTTCGTCGGTGGCTGAGATGAGCGCCGAAAAGGGCTGCTGCCGACGAGTATGAGGACGACCTTCGCCAAACTGCGTCAGCCGCAGGAGTGTCCGTCGACAAAGCCGCTTTTCGGCATCGCCAAGCTCGGTCAGAACTTGCTCGGCATGCAGCGTCAGTGCCGCCCCCAGACCACTGACGGGCTGCTTGGCCCCAGCCTGAGCGGGCTCCACGAGGTGAGCCAGATCATCATACGCGGCCAGCGTCAGTCGGCGTCCTTGGCGCCGTTCCCACAGCAGCACCAGCGTCTCTTGCAGCAGCGGCATCGCCCCCGGTTCGTCGGCCACCTCGCTGCGCAGCCTCTCCAAAAGCGCTGGTTCGATGCGCAGGCCTTGCTGGGCGGCTGGTTCGACGATCGCCTCGACGAGCCGTTCCCCCGAAAGCGGCGCCACTTCGAGACGCTGCGCTGGATCGATCGGCCACAGGCGACTGGCCATAAGGTCTGGAAAAAAGTCGGCCCGCAGGACCAAGACCACCACCACCTTCGGCTGGGCCATGATCGTCGCCAGCTTGGAGAAGTACTCCTGCTGCTGCGGTCGTTTGCTCGACAAAAACAGCTCTTCCAGCTGGTCGATGACGAGGATCAGCCGACTCGCGCCCGGCTCCTGTAGCCAGTTTTGGACTAAATCCAAACTTGGCAAGCTGGCTTGGCCTGGTCGCAGCAGTCGGAACACATCGTCGGGCCCTAGCTGCGGCACAAGTCCTGCCTGAAGCAGCGAGGTCTTGCCCGACCCCGACGCACCGATCACCAGCAGCAGTTTTTGGCGACGAACGTTTTCGCGCAGCCAGTCGATTTCGGAGCGGCGACCGAAGAACTGGCGTCCTTGATCGGCACCGAATGAAACCAGCCCGGGATAGGGACACTGCGGCTGAACCGGGACGACGGACAGCTCGGTCAGCTTGGTCTTGATTGCGTCGACTGGGCACGCAAATACACTGCCCGCGACGGAATTTCCGCCCTCATCGAGCGTCGCCCAGCGCAAAAGTCCAGCGACAGCACCATCGACAAAGACCGGAGCACCCGACAGGCCCGACAGGGGCGCACCTCGGCCCGCCGCTGCTTCTTCGGAAAAGAGCTGAATGGCTGCGCTGCCGCCGACTTGGCTCAGCGTCGATCGAACCTGGCCGCTCACCCAAAGACCCTCGGGGCGCGCCTCGGGGAAACCAAACGACAGCCAAGACACCGGCCCCGGCGACAGATCCGCCTCGGACAGCGGCAGCAGCGCAAGCGGCGACAGCGGCGACAGCGGCTTCTGCGCCGCATCACGAGGAATATGCGCAAGCCGCAAGAGCGCAAAGTCTGCTTGCCGATCCGCCGCGATCAAATCCGCGAGCACGGTGTGCGACGGGAAGTGAAGAAGAATCGGACCAAGCGGCACAGGCTGACTGGCGTGTCTGTCGGCGACGACATGGAGCGCCGTCAAGGCATGCTGCTCGGCGATGAGAAAGGCCGTCCCGCGCTGCTCGCCATCCCGCGTCTGAACCTCGACGCGTGCCACCGCTTGCCGGAGCCTGCTCTGCTCGGCCAAGGGCGGCATCAGATCGCCGCTCCGCTGCGATAGACCTCGACCGAGGCTTCTTTGACCTGATCGTCGCCAAGCTCGAGGCGAACAAACGTAGGTTGGCGCATGATCAGCTTCTCGTAGCGCCGCTCGGCAATGTCCGACACAAGCAGCCTAAGCGCTGCGTCGGCGATCTGTGGATCGGTGTGAAACACTTCGTCGGGGACTCGCATGAGGTCGGCCCACGTTCCGCTGTTCAAATATCGTCCTCCACCGTCGAGCGGAAGATCACGGGCGAGGTGCGTGTGTCCCATGACGATGTACCGATATCGGCCCGGTCGTGACAGCTCCTGCGCAGCGGCATACAGCGGCTCGTTTTTCGGGCTGTTATGCAGGTCAAACAGCGACGGATCGCAGAATGCCCGCAGTGCAACCTTTAGCGATCGCAAGCGGCCTTCGCGCTCGCCGCCTCCTGACAGCAGCAGCTTTGCCCACGACAGCCGACCCGCCCACTTTGATTCGCTTCCGCCGGTCGGTTCGGGCCCACGCGGTCGCGCGGCGATATCGCCATGGCTGCCGCCTCTCGTGACGAGTGAGCCGTCACGAAGATTCGGCTCTGGTTGCACACCCAGCTCAGTCAAAAATGCGCTGACTTCTTGGGGTCCGATCGCTTGACCCAGCATGGCGCGAAGCTCGCTGTCCCCGTCTGGTTGTGCCGAGCGGAAGCCCAGATCGCCATCACGAAGCGGCGTTCTCGTCTGCGGCACCGTGGCGCTGATGTCGCCCGATCGGGTTGGCAGCCCTGGCGGTGACTGCTTGTGTTCCCCAGCAGCGATGGCGAGCTTGGCCAGCTTTGCCAGCCGTCCGCGCGAACCCGGCTCCAGCGCCAGCAGCAGCGGAATCGCCGCGGTCGACTCAGGCTTGAGCAAATCAATAAACGGATAGCTCTGCTTGATCGGGTTCATGACTTCAGCGACGAGCTGACTCCCGGCGGGTGGGGTGAGTCGCAGACTCTGTGGAATGGCCTGGCCTCGCGACTGAAGTGAACAGACGCGACGGAGCGCATCGTAGTCGATCGCATTCCAGC
>CAYTGC010000289.1:0-6293 GCA_964437195.1 uncultured Myxococcales bacterium
ATGACGTGGTCTGCGTGACGCGAGAGCGCTCCGGTGACACCACCGATGTTGTCGAGTGCAGCCTGGGTAATTCGGTTGCCTTCGCGGGCTTCCCACAGCTCGGCGAGCGTGAACTGAAGCAGCGGCAGGGCTCCATCGGTGTGTGCAGTCGATTCGACCAGTCCGCTGATCAGGTCTGTGCTCTCGAACAGAACGCCTTTGACATGCGCCGGACCAACGACAGCTTCACGGATGCGATCGGACCCGAGCGGCCGCAGAATGTAGAGCGAGCGCGTCACCGCTTCCCCGATGCTCGGCAGGCTGGCGACTCGTCCCAGATAGTCGCTGCGCACCGTGATCAGCAGGCGGACTCCGGTGATGCGGGCCAGCAGACTCCCGAGCGCTTCGCCGACGATGCTGGACTCGCCTGGTTCTGCGATCGTCGACAATTCCTCGAGCTGATCGACAAACAGGAGCAGACCGCGGTCGCTTCCGAGTCGCTGATGGAGCGTTCGGCCAAGGCGATCCGGCTCCGCGCTGATGTCACGGACAAAGTCGTCGTCGTTTTGCCCGCAGACCGTCGCCAGCGCTTGCGAGAGCGCCCGCACCGGGTGTCGCCCCGGAACCATCGACACGACTTGCCAGGCGCGTCCACCACCGAGAGCTCCCTCTGCGACGAGCGGTAACACACCGGCTCGGCACAGCGAGGACTTGCCAACACCAGACTCTGCAGCCACCAGGACGCACGCGTCGGTGCGCAGCCTTTCGACCAGCGTGCCAATTTCACTTCGCCGACCAAAGAACAGCGAGCGGTGCTCGGCTTCGAACGGCAGAAGTCCTCGATAAGGGTTTCCCTCGGGAATCTTGTCCGCTCCGCCTCGGGGAAGCAGCTGATCGAGCGCCGATTCCATTTCCTCCGACGAACCAAAACGATCCTGGGGACGCAGCCGCAGGCAGCGCAGGATGATTTTGGCAAAGCGGCTGTCGATGTCGGGCGGCCAGCCTGCGGCTTGTAGGTCCTCGATAATCGGTTGCTCGTAGAGAGAGGCTGCCGGCAGTCGCCCGAGTAGCATCTCGAACAGGATGACTCCGAGTGCGAACAAGTCGGCTCGCTGCGTCGGCGGCTCCTTGGCTTTGACTTCGGGCGCAACAAACTGATCGGCTCTGTGCCTTCGTTCTTCGGCGGTTTGGGGCAGCAGCAGCTCGGGCTGGGAATCGGCAGGCTGCGCCGGTCCATCTGCGAGTGAGCGAGTCTTGGAGATTTCTTCGCCGCAGAACTCGCGCAGACCAAAGTCCGTCAGCTTGATGGTTCCGTCTGATGCGACCAGCAGGTTGCTTGGCAGAAGATTTCGGTGCAGAACGCCGCGGCGGTGTGCGGCGGCAAGACCACGAGCGGCGGCGGTTGCAATTGGCAACACCTGGCGCCAGGGCAGTGGCTTTGGAAGCTGATCAACCGTCTGACCTCGCACATACTCACTGATGATGTACGGCCTGCCGTCGATCATTCCGACGCGGTGGACGGTGACGACATTGGGATGCTGGACCTTCGCGACTGCGCGGGCCTCGGCGACAAATCGGTCACGTTGGACTTTGGCGCGCTCTGGCACGTCGAGAAACCGGATCTGAACCGGACGATCGAGCACGGTGTCTTGTCCCATGCACAGCGAGCTGTTTTCCGTGCGGCTGATCGTCCACAGGACGCGATAGCCGTCGAACAGCTTCGGCGGTTTCCAATGGGTTTCAAGGGATGTCGACATGCTGCTTGATCTCCTCGTCATGACCGACCACTGTCGGCAGACGAATGTCTCTGTGTCCGGCCAGAGAGACCGTGATGAGGTAGCTCCCTGGAATCAGCACGTGGCCGTGGAGGGGCGTTGTGCCAAGCTCCGTGTTTTCGGTGACGAACCACTTGCCTTGTGCGTCGATGACATAGCGCTGCACGGTCACTTTGGCGTGGGTGGGTCGGCTGCTGAGCGACAATCGACCCGGGCGCTGCCATCGGTTCGTGGTTGTGCCTTTGTCGTCGTAAAGTTGGATTCGCTTGAGCAGTTCGTCGAGAAGCTGCTCCTCATGCGCCCACTCGGCGATGAGCGCGCGCTCGTAGAGCACTTTCGCGAGCTGTTCGCGTACGTCGTGCTGGCCCTCGACGCCTGCGAGCGACTGCTCAAGGGATTGACTCGCTCGACCGTACGCTCGCTCGGCTTGACTTGCGGCGGCCCGAGCCAGCTCCCACTGCTCTTGCACTTTGTCCGGGCGCGGCCCGTCGAGCATTTCGAGCGCCTGTTTTTGATACTGCGAGATGAGGACCTGGCGACTCTGACCTTCGGCAATGAACTGCGCTGCGCTGGCCAACAAAGTCGCGTTCTTGCGCCGAAACTGGAACTGCTCGTAATAGGTCCAGCCCAAAATCCCCAGCAGCAGCAAGACGATCGGAAGACCTGCCCAGATCAGCTGGGAAAACTGCCGCTGCATGGGCGCGTCCTGGATGCGGAGTGCTGGCACCGATGGACGAGATGGCTGCACGGGCGCCTGTTCGTCCACCCAGCGCTGCATCGTCGGCCAGCTGGTCGCCAGCAGGGGATGGGCGAGCCTGTACGAAGCACCCGACGGCGTGTCCATCAAGCTGACAAGCCTGCCACCCAGCAGCACCTGGAGCACTCGCGGTGCATCGGGGCTGTGGCGCAGCAGATCATCTTCGTTCTGTCGGACCAGCGCCTTGTCCGGTGTGACCAGCGACAGCAGCAGCTTGCGTGCCACCACACGCCGTTCCCTGGATAGCGACCCAATGACGTGATCCGCGTGTCTGGCAATCGCTCCGGTGATTCCACCTATGGCAGCCTGCGTCTGTGCGCTGATGGCGTTGTCCTGCCGCGAATCCCAAAGCTCCGCGAGGACAATCCCAAGCAGCGACAAGCCCGCATCTCCGGCTTGGGCAAAGTCCAAGAGGTCTTCCACCAGCTGCGGAGGCTCCACCTGGATGTTTTTGCTTTTGGCGGGCTCGATGATGACTTCGCGCAAGCGGTCGCGCGACAGCGGCTTGAGGAAGTAGACATCTCGGGTCCAGTCAAGAAGATCCGGAACCACCGCCGAGATTTGTCCAATGCACTGGCTCTGCACCGCGAGCACCAGTCGTAGCCCCGAGTGACGCTCGAAGAGCACAGACAAGGTTCGCAGGTAGGTCGCTGCTTCGGTTTTTGGGCCGAAATGAATCAGCTCTTCCAGTTGGTCGATGAACAGCACGATTCCTCGACGCTCACTGGTTCGTTTTTGAAGCTGTCGTTGGACCGCCTGCGGATCGTTCTCGATGAGACTGACCAAGTCACTCTGCTCGGTGCGCGGTCCAAGGGCCTCGGCGATGGCCTCGCTGAGAGACTGGATCGGATGTCGTCCTGGCTGCGTCGAAATGGTTCGCCAGCGTCGGCCTCCCCCGAGAGCGCCTTCGCCAATCAGTGGCAACAGCCCGGCCCGAACGAGCGACGTTTTGCCGCTGCCGCCGTCGCCAGCCACCAGGAGCACCGCTTCACTGCGCAGGCGATCGATGATCGTTCCACAGTCGCTGCGGCGACCGAAAAACAGGCTGCGGTGATCTGCGTCGTATGCCAGCACTCCGCGATAGGGATTGCCCTCGGGGAGCATCGCCGCGTGCTTGCCTTTGACACACGACTCGAGCGCGGCTTGCAGGTCTTCTCCCGACGCATACCGATCTGCTGGGTTGCGTCGCAGGCAGCGGTCGACAACCTGCGCAAGTTGCGGGTCCACCGAAGGTGCCAAGTGCGTAAGCGGTGGCACGTCGCGTTCGGGGACCACCTGCGGCAGCTTCTCGAACGGCACATCATAGTGCGGCGGCACACCCGATAGAAGTTCGTAGAAAAGCGCTCCCATCGAATAGACGTCCGATCTCCTCGTCGCTGGTGCTCCAAGCAGCCGCTCGGGCGCCATGTAGATCGGTGTGCCTTTGATCTGGCTGCTGCGCGAGTTGCCAATGGGCGTCTTCGGTGGGTGGGTCTTGCGCAGCTCGACGGGACGGAACTGGTCGTCCGACTGAGCAACCGCAGGAAATGCCGCCGGCAAAGGGACGAGTTGTGCCGCAGAAAGCGCCGCTTGCTGGCCTTGCACCGAGATCTTTACCGGAACTTCGACCGCCTGCGACGAGTCGCTGACCAGCGGTGAAAAATGCCCCGATGCCGTCGCCTCCATCGTCGGTGCGACTACCTCTTGATTGGCCCAACGAACAGCGACGGTATCTGGCTTGTCGACATACTTCGCTAGGCCGAAGTCGAGCAGCTTGACCTCGCCATTGTCGGCCAGGATGGCATTGGCCGGCTTTATGTCGCGATGCAGGACGCCGCGCTTGTGGGCAGCGGCCAAGCCTCGGGACAGACCGACGGCCAGCTCGAGAGCAAACTGCCACGGCACCGGCTTGGGAAGGGCCTGCAAATCCTGGCCTTGGATGTACTCGGCGATGATGTAGGGGTGGGCTTCAATTTCGCCGACGCGATAGATGGTGACGACGTTGGGATGCTGAAGTCGGGCCGCCGCGCGTGCCTCGATCAAATAGCGCTCACGGGTTTGCTGGTCCGCCTCCAGGTTCATGACGAACTTGATGGCGACGGGGCGGTCGAGGACGGTGTCGTGGCCAAGATAAACCTCACCCATGCCACCGCGGCCCAGCGGCCACAGCAGACGGTATTCCTCAAACGAGGTCGGCGGCGACCACGGCTTTCCGTCCTTTTCTCCGCCTGCTTCTGCCAAGCATCCCCCAAGGGTCCTTCTGACCGACAGGACCAACTTCTAAGCTTATCAATGTGTACCGTTTTGCTCGCCCGAAAAAAGGCGGCGCGCGGTGGGGGGTTGGCGGTTTTTTGTGCGGTGCTACCATCCTCCCCATGAAGCCAAAGGTTCGCCCTCTCGGGTGTTTTCTCCTCGGTTTGACAGTTGCGGCGGCTGGATGTACCGAGGCCTTGTATCCGCCTCGCCCACCGCTCGTACCTGGACCGGCACTCGCAGACCCACCGCAGTCGCGGGTCAACATGCACATCAGCCTGACGGAAGCAGGTCTGCGTGATCTCATTGAAGCGACGGTGCCGCAGCAAGGCGAAGTGCCATTTTCGTTCCTCGGGCAGCGCAAGCTGACGTGGAAGCGGTCGCCGGTCGAGCTGCGGTTTAACAACGCTGCGTCGACGATTGGAGTGAAAGCGACGATCACGGCACAAGCGTCGATTCCGACCAATCCGAACTTTTCGATCACCCTCACCGCGGATGTGCAGCCTGCGCTGGGATCGGACTATGTGGGGCTGCTCCAAAACCCGCAGGTTCAGGTGGTCAGCGAGGACAAGCTGCTCAAAGCAGCCGAGTGGGGCGCGGGCGCGCTGTCGATGATTCGGGATGAGGTCGAAAAACGGCTTCGCGAGCTGCGCATCGGCCTTCGGCCACTGCTTGCCGACAACTACGAAAAGCTGGCCAAGCCGATATCGTTCCCAGTTGGCGACGCCAATGCCTGCGTAAAACTCGGTGTGCAGTCGATCGAGGCGGGTCCGACGGTTCTTTCAGGTGGATTTGAGAAAGACCTGAGCTTGGTGGTTGCTCCGTCGGTGACGCTGCCCTGTAGCACAGAAAAAGGCATGGCTGCAGGATCAAGCTCACTGCCACCGCTGCACAACGTTGCGAGCATTCCGTCGGGTCCGTTCGAGGTCACCATCCCCATTGCGGCTACCTATGCCGAGCTGCAGAAGGCCATGAAGATGGCATTCACCGATGGAAAGCTACACTTTGACCCAGACTATCCCGACCTATATCTCGAAAAACCGGAGCTATACGCATCGGGTGGGCGGATCGTCACCAAGCTGCATCTTAACGGCTTTGTGAAAAAAGGCTTGAAGCTGTCGCTGGAAGGCGACCTGTTCATGTCGGGCTCACCGGAGATCGTCGACAACCAGCTCTCGGTACCCAACCTCGAACCCACGATCGAAACGAAGAGCGCTCTGCTCAAGCTGAAGACCTCGCTCGACGCCGAAAAGATGAAGAAGGAAATCCGTCAGGCGCTGCGGCTCGACATCGGTAGTCGGTTGCAGGCGGTGCGCGACAAGGTCAGCAAGGACTTGGTGGTCAAACACAAGCTGAGTCAGAGCCTCGAAGCGTGCGTCAAAGCAGACATCGGTCGCGCCGAAGTGGCCGGGATCTACGCCCACGACGCCTACATGCGATTGTACGTCAAGGTGTCGGCTCGAGCGGCGGCGTACCTGCCTTGCCCGTAAGCTACGAAAAAATGATGTGGAGCGGCGACAAGTTGTGGTAGCTTGCCGCTCATTCTTGGT
>CAYTGC010000290.1:0-6276 GCA_964437195.1 uncultured Myxococcales bacterium
ATCGCGCGGCTGCCCGAGCTGCAAGTCAACGAAGCGCTGCTTCTGCTCTGGCCGACGGACTTTGCGCTGCTCTCGACGCGCTTTTGCCCGCTGTATGCACGGGTGCGTCTAGGTGGTTTGGTTGTGCTTGGTGTAGGGAAACTGCTGGGAGTGCTGGTTCAGCCGCTCTTTGGGCTGTGGCTGCTGGTGGCGCTGCCCCTTGCGTCGGTGTGGCAGGCGCAGGCGCGCGAGCGGGCTACTTGTACTCGGTGATCTCTTCTTCTTTGAAGCCGTTCGCCTTCATGCAAAGTTCGGTGAACTTCTTGACCTGGCTCTTGCGCCCTTCCTTGGCGTCGCCCGATAGTCCTGCCGGCGAGCCCGAGTCCAGCTCTGCTTTGTATTCGCAGAGAGCCTGCTGACGCTTGACCACGTCCTTGGGGACGCCATCCTTGCGCCACTCTTTCTTGGTCTCGGTGCAGCCGAGGAGGGGCAAAAGGCAGAGGGCCAAGGCGCAGAGCGAACGATTCCTCATCATGAATCTCCCGTTGGAGCAGAGAATAGCTCAAAAATTGAGTAACTTACAGCACGTTTTGTTTTCTCAATAAAAGCCGGACCAAGAAGCGACGGCCGTCAGGCTTTTGCTGTCGGCAACAGCTCCGGCGGCGGCTCGTTCGGTTGGAAACTGCGTGGCTTGCTGACCCGAATGTGGCGAATCAGCGAGGGTACAAACAGCAGCACGAGGACTATCTTGAGGATGCTCGTCGTCGATAGCTTGCCAAACGGTACGATGAACAACAGCGCTGCAAACAGCGCCATGATGAGCAGAAAGAATCCCGTCGACGCGTAATAGCCGACGGTGGTCATTCCAGCGACGAACCGGGCCTGCGGGTTGGCCTGGGCGATGCGCTGAAGCAGCGTGCGCACAAATGGCACATAAAGCGCGCTCTTGTCTTGCTGATCGAACGCGCCTGCGAAGTAGATGTTGGAAAAAGCGATGTCTTTGTGGCCAGCGACGGTCAAGCAGCACTCGTAGCGATTCGGCTGCGAGCGAATGGGCGCAAACTTGAGCCGCACCTCGTCGATTCGGGACAGCGCGATCTGTTCCATCGTGACGCCGTCGACCACCTCGGCGAGGCTCGTCTCATCGAGACGAAGACTGCTCGGCTTGGAGAACAGGTTGTTGCGGTGGGAAAATTCCAGTACGTCAGTCATGGGCGCTCCTGACAACGCCCAGCATACGAGAAGAATTGCTTCCTGGGTTACAGGATATATTTCGACAGATCTGGGTTGTGGAGGACGCTTTCGACCCGCTGGCGGACGTAGTCGCCGGTAATCTCGACCGCCCAGTCCCCATGACGACCGACTTCGGGGGCCTCAAACGACAGCTCGTCGAGGACTCGCTCCAAGATCGTCTGAAGTCGCCGCGCACCGATGTCTTCGAGCATGCGGTTCGCGTCGGTGGCGATTCGGGCGATTTCGGCGATGGCTTCGGTGTGCCAGTTCAGCTTGACCCCTTCGGTTAGAAGCAGTGCCTGATACTGACGGCAGAGCGAGTTTTCCGGCTCGCTCAAAATGCGTACCAAATCCGCTTGGCTCAGCGGCTGAAGCTCGACGCGAATCGGGAAGCGGCCTTGTAGCTCGGGGATAAGGTCCGACGGCTTGCTGACGTGGAACGCACCTGCGGCGATAAACAAGATGTGGTCGGTCTTTACCGGACCATACTTGGTTGTGACCGTCGAGCCTTCGACGATCGGCAATAAATCTCGCTGCACACCCTCGCGCGAAACATCAGGCCCCGAGGCGCGCTCGCGTCCGGCGATCTTGTCGATTTCGTCGATGAAGATGATGCCGGCTTGCTCGGCGCGATGAACGGCCTCGCGCTTGACCTTATCCATGTCGATGAGCTTCTGGGCTTCCTCGCTGACCAGAAGTTCTTTCGCCTCGGGGATTTTGACTTTGCGCTTCTTTTTGCGGCCGCCGAACAGGTTCTGAAGCTGCGACATGTCGAAGCCCATCGGTTCGATGTTGGCGCCAGCAAAGACCTCGGCGCTGCCCGTCTGCTGTTCGCTGACCTCCAGCTCGACCTCGCGGCCATCGAGCTTGCCTTGACGCAAAAGCTCGCGCAGTTTTTCGCGGGTGTGACTGCTGGTGTCATCGGTGCTGACGTCAACGGTCGGCGGACTGGTACGATTTTGTACGCCACCGGCGTTGCGCACTGGCGGGGGCAAAAGGATGTCGAGCAGACGCTCCTCAGCAGCCTCTCGGGCGCGATCTTGAACCGCCGCGCGTTCCTCGTCCTTGACCAGCTTGATCGATACCTCGATGAGGTCGCGCACCATGGAATCGACATCCCGTCCGACGTAGCCGACCTCGGTAAACTTGCTGGCTTCGACTTTGACAAACGGGGCGCCGACGAGCCGAGCCAGTCGACGGGCAATTTCGGTCTTTCCGACGCCGGTTGGGCCGATCAGGATGATGTTCTTTGGGGTGATCTCGTCGCGTAGCTGCCCGGATACCTGTTGCCTTCGCCAGCGGTTGCGTAGCGCAATCGACACGGCGCGCTTGGCATCACGCTGACCGACGATATAGCGATCGAGTTCTTCGACAATCGCGCGCGGAGTGAGGTCTTTGCCCTCGCGGCGTTCGCTCATGACAGCTCCTCGAAGCAAAGCTGGGTGTTGGTGTAGATGCAGATCTCGCCGGCGATGCGGAGCGATTTTTCGGCAATGTCACGCGCCGAAAGTTGGGTCATGTCGACGAGGGCTCGGGCCGCAGCCAGCGCAAACGGGCCACCCGAACCAATCGCCGCAATTCCACTTTCGGGTTCGATGACGTCGCCACCGCCCGACAAGATCAGGGTGCGTTCGCGATCCGCGACGACGATCATCGCTTCGAGCCGTCGCAGCGCACGGTCGGTCCGCCAGTCTTTGGCCAGCTCCACGGCGGCGCGCAGAAGCTGCTGGTTGTGCTCTTTTAGCTTCGCCTCGAGCCGCTCAAACAGGGCAATTCCGTCGGCGGCGCTGCCCGCAAAACCACCGAGCACACGTCCTTCGGCCATTTTGCGCACTTTTTTGGCCGTCGCCTTGACGACGGTGTTGCCGAGCGTCACCTGTCCGTCGGAAACCATTGCCACTTGGCTGCCTCGCCGTACGCACAGCACGGTTGTGGCATGAATCGTCGCGTTCATCGTGTTTTGTGTCCTGGGCGTCCCAGATCGTTTTTTTCCGACGAGCCGGACCGATCTTGGGCGTGGGGATGATGCTGATATTGGTCCCAAAGATACTGCAAGTCGACATGTGCGTAGCGCGCTGTGGTCGACAGGTTTTGATGCCCGAGTAGTTCCTGAATCGAGCGCAGATCCGCCCCCGAGCCGAGCAGATGCGTCGCGTAGCTGTGGCGGAGCGCATGCGGGTGGCTCTTCGCCAGGCCGCTCTGCGCCGTCGCACGGTCGAGGATTCGTCGTACTTCACGAACGCCCAGACGCTGACCGCGAACGGTCAAAAACAGTGCTTGTGCATCGATCTGGCCCGTTTTCGGATGCGCAAGCTCAGCACGCCGGGCGAGGTACTCCGCCATCGCGGCGCTCGCCTTCCGTCCAACGGGGACCAGGCGGTCTTTGCGTCCTTTGCCACGCAAGACCCGGAGGAGCAAAAGCGGTGGCTCTGCGCACCGTGTGCCAAGGTCTTCCGTCGAGACGTGCTGCAAGTCGAGGTGTACTGCTTCGCTCACCCGCAGACCGCCTCCGTAGAGCAGCTCGAGGATGGCACGGTCTCGCAACGTGACGGCGGTTTGCCGTGGGTCGTCGCTGTCTCTCGGCACCATTGGGTCGAGCAGCGCCGCCGCTTGTTCCGGCGTGTAGAACTGCGGAAGTGGCAGCTCGGCTTTTTTGCGCTGCACGAGCTTGGCGACGTTTTCCGAAATCAGCTTCTTGCGTCGCAGATACTCGAAAAAAGACCGCAGCGCCGATAGCTTTCGGCTCGTCGTCAGCGCCTTTTCTTTGCCATGCTGTGCGGCGAGAAAGCTGCGGACTGCCCACAGATCCAGGTCCGCGATGCCGATGGGCTGCTTTCGTCGCGCCTGCACTGCGTACAGGAACTCGACGACATTGGTTCGATATGCGCGCACTGTTTCGTCTGAAGCGCGACGGACAAAAGCCAGCTCATCGAGATATGCCGTCACATGCTCGACGAGCGGCACTGGCTGGCTTGGCTGAACCGACACCACGGCAGCATACTCTGTCCCGTCGAGCCGTCAACTTGGGCGGGTCAGGTCTTGCGGTCGCTCTCGACGCGAAACCAGGCGACGACCACCATCAGGATGGCGACCACAATCCACAGCATCGACGCAGTGGCCGGGTCGAGCTTCTGTTTCATCGTGTACGGCGAGTTGTTGTAGACGAGGTCGAGGTGGACCATATACACCAGCAGCGATGCTTGACCGAGGAGCCGCGTCGGAGAAAATCCATCGGTTAGGCTCAGCCGTTCGATGAGATACGACGCTGCGGTGCCGATGAGACAAAACGCGGTCCGATACAGGAAGATGAAAGGCGGCTCGATGCGAACTGTCTTGGTCGACGAAAAAATAGGCAGGTGGGCTTTTTCCAGGCCGTAGCCGCATAGCCAGATGACGATTCCAGCGACGACCGTAAGGCCCATCGCGAAAGAGAGCTTGTCGTTTTTTGCCGCCCGCAACCACAAGGCACCGACGGCGGCTCCGGTCAGCGTATAAGACAGCCACGGCAAAAGCGGAAACTGCCCGAGCGGATGCGCGCCTGGCCAAAAGTACGCGATGATGGGCCCTGGCCAGTCCGGTGCGCCGATTTTTTGGAGTGGCGGCACAATCGCAGCGACGAAGAGTGCGAGCACAATTGGCTTCCAGGGCAGCCTTTTTTCGTCGAGATCACGCGGTGACGCGACGTACGCGGTAATCATGAGTGACAGGCCGATGCACTGCAGGACATCGACCTTGAGCATCGAGAGCGCGTCTTTGGTCTTGCCTCCGCCGAGCAGCCACTCGGCGATGCGGAAGCCGTAGCCAAGCAGCAGGACCTCAAGTCCGCGAAAAAATGCCCCGCGCCGGGCGTCGCCGAGCGGGACGGCTTTGCGCACATCGCTCGCAAACCGCATCGCCAGCGACACTCCGGCGAGGAACAAGAACATTCGTGCCGGCAGACCACCGAGCTTGAGCCGTGCCCAAATCCACCATGTTCCCTGGCGGTAAGGTTCCGCGGTCCATGCGTCGTACGCGTGCGTCTGAATCATCAGGATGCACGCCAGACCGCGAAACCAGTCGATAAAGCCAAAACGCTGCGATGCCACGCCGAAAAGCCCGCCGATGACTTGCTAAACCGTTGCCAGCTTACGGAATTATCATCGCACAGACAAAAGCTCGGTCGCTGATACGAAGTTCGAGCTTTGCCACAGCCCGTCGTACAGCGTCCGCATCGCGTGGTAGTTCCACAGCTTGAGACGGTGGCCGATTGGGCCGCTCGCGACCAAGCGCTCGGACTCAAGCTGGCTGCTCTTTCCGACGGTGACGCTGATGATGCCGTCGCTGAAGACATCGCCGTCGCTGCCGAAGATCAGGCTGTGCTCGATGCCGCCGATGCGACCCGTGATTTGGCCTTTTTGCACCACGAAGCCGTCTTGCTCGGCGGCCGTGCGGTAGCTCTGAAACGACGAAAAGAAGCGCGGCTTAAGCTTGTAAGGACCGCCCCACTCTGGGCAGAAGATGTCGCAGTTTCCGCACTCGTTGCAGGCGTCGGCAAAGTTTGCGATCTGGACGTTTTCACGCAGGGAAAAGGCCGCCACTTCTTGCCGCAGAAGCTGACCGTTTTCGCCAATCACCACGTCGTGAAGCGGGATTGGTTCGACTTTGGGTGTCGTGATGGCGAAGTTTGCGTCGTTGGGGCAGACCGCGATGCACTTGTCGCAGCTTAGGCAGTCGAACAGCGACAGCTTGCTATCGACGCGGCGCGGGCGACCTTGGTTTTTGGCGGCAGTGTAGCGCGGATCCTGTAGGACTTTGTGTGCATAGTCAGCCAGGCACTTGGCCATGCCGCCGTTTTTTTCGACCAAATCGGCAATCGTCGTCGCAGAGACCTGCGCCATCTTGGTCGGCATCGCGTCCAGATACTTCGCCATGCGGCCATAGCCGCCGGGACGCAGCAGGTCGGTACAGACGGTGACGGGCAATAGACCACACGCCACCACATCGGCGCAGTTTTTCTGATCGATTCCGCCCGAAAACGAAATTGGAAGTCGGCCTTGGGTTGCCTGCGCAAACTCTGCGGCGAGC
>CAYTGC010000291.1:0-6270 GCA_964437195.1 uncultured Myxococcales bacterium
TGCCCCATCTGCGGATTCTTCCCAAGACCGAAAAGGATGTTCCTTCCCATTTGGGATATGTAGAAAAGGAATCCGCTGCGCTTCCGCAGGCCTATCGGCTAGAGGCGTTTTCGGATCTTGATCCGACGCTGGTTCAGGCCGTGTTGTCGGCACTTCCTTTGGCCGGTGAGCCGATCTCTGTTGAGCTTCGTCCGGGCCGGATTCTGGTTGCCCACAGCCGCGTGGATGGCGACGGGGCCACCGAGCTAGAGGCGCACAGTGAAGCGCTGCTCTCCGCCATCCTGACCCTGCGCGCTCCGGGGCCTTCCTCCTAGAACACTACGGCAGTCGTGGGGGATCGAGACTCGGCGGATCGTAGCCATCCCCTAGCGCATGCAGTGATTTCCCATGGGCAATCAGCGCGTCTTTGACCCGCAGCGCACCGCGTGTGCGGTGTAGATCCGCGCGAAACAAAAGACAGATGGTATCCGGGAAACAGGGCAGCTCGGCATGCAGTCGCTGTAGTTTGTGCAGCTGTCCGTATGCCGCCACTCGACGTGGAAGAAGCCCCGTTCCGACTCCGTGCAGCGCGATGCTCTTCACCAGCTCGAGATCCCCGCAAGACAGGAGTCGCGGTGGACGGATTCCCAGCGCTGCGAGCCGCTCGATAAGCTCCACACACTGAGACACACGACCGGCGAAGACCAGCGGCTGCTCAACGAGTCGCTGTTGCGCTTCGACAAACGACAGTCCAGAGAACGGATTCCCTTCCGCACGGCCATGTCGTGAAGACACAAGAAGATCGACTGCATCATGAAACAGAGGAACAATCACCAGATCGGCGACCGGCCTGGGATTTACCACCAAGCCAAAGTGAATCCGTCGCTCGACGACCGACTGCTGCACCGATGCGGAGGTTCCGTTCCACAGCGACAGATCGATGCGCGTCTCGCTTTGTAGGAACTCGCTCAGGAATCCGGGCAGAAAGTACGCGCCGAGCGACTCGTGGCAGCCCAAGATAAAGCTGCCTTCCAAAGACCGCTCTAGCTCCCGCACCTGCATCGTCGCCGCATCGAGAAGGGATACCGCCTGCTCGGCGTGAACGCGCAGCGCTTCGCCAGTGCTCGTCAGCGACACGCCCCGGTGATCGCGGGTAAGCAGTGTCGACGAAAGCTCTTCCTCGAGCCGCCGCATCGCCACCGTGAGCGTTGGCTGGCTCACGCGGAGCTTCTTGGCCGCGGCGCTGAGACTGCCAGCCTGGGCGATCGCCAGCAAGTAGCGGAGCTGATTGAGATCCATGGTGCTGCCCACCCATTATCTTCCGTTATGGCAGCTATTGGAACCACGTATGACCGGAGAGCCGAGCCTCCTTCATATACTGGCGACAAGTCCGGTCCTGGACTTGCGCGACACAAAGAATGGGGGAGGAGCATAGACTATGGCAAAAAGAGGGCTTTCAGAGGCGCTGCTTGGTGGACTGGCTCTGCTGGTCGGTTGTCCGTCTGATCCGCCGACAACCTTGGACATGGGAGGAGTCGGCGGCGACATGGCCGTCGGTCAGGTCAAGGTGCTGAAGCGGGCCAGCCGATCGGCCACGATTGCGATATCGGATGATGATTCGATCGTCGCAGTCTGTAACTTTGATGATCGATCGGTGTCGTTTTTCACCACCAGCAACAACACGCGTCTATCCAAGGTCACCGTGGGTGGAGAGCCTTCCTCTGTGGTCATTCATCCCGATGGAAAGACGGCCTTTGTTGCGCTCCGCGCCGACGCAACCGTGGTCAAAGTCACCGGAATTGACACCGCGACTCCGACCGTTTCCAGTCCCACCGCTGTCGGTTCCGAGCCGGCTGGTCTTGCGCTTTCACCAACGGGAGCCAAGCTGTTTGTGGCCGAGTTTGCCGAGTCCAAGATCGGCGTGATCGATACGGCGACGATGGTACGCACCGACTTTGTCGCCAGCATTCGCAACCCGCGCTCGCTGCTCGTGACCAACAGCGGCGATGCCAATGAATCCGATGAAACACTGGTGGCCCCAGAGTTTTTCGGTACGCCGGTCGCTGAAGCCAAAGACAACGGACGCACCGGAACCGTTCGGCTGTTTTCCCTAAATGGCGGCGCGGCCTCGGGAACGATTGCCTTCCCACCCCTGTCGCAGGCCGAGCTGGGAATTGCCGGGACGCTCGCAAACGGAGCCGCTCCCAATCAGCTCTACGCCGTGGCATCGACGCAAGGGCGCATCTACATTCCTTCTGTGTCCGCATCACCGGAAGGACCGCCGCGCTTCGATAGCAACGTGGCTCCGGTGATCTACGTCGCGGATCTGGCCAGCAAAGCCGAGATTAGGGGTGGCAACGGAACCGTCAACATGGCGTCTTTGGTGAATGCCCTGCCGATGCCGCGCTTCTTCCTGGCCGAGACGGTCGATCTCGACTTTGTGCCATCCACCAAGATCGCGTACGCGGTGTCGCGTGGCGCTGAAGTGGTCCAGCGGATCGACTACAGCGGCGCAAGCGCGGCGCTCGGATCGACGATGAACAAGCAGATCGATCTGATTGGAGCCTCTGGCAATCCCAACCTCTGTCAAAACCCGAACGGAATCGCGGTCGCAGCCGGTCTTCAGCGTGCGTACGTAAACTGCTGGGGCAATCAAAAGCTTGCGGTGGTTGATCTGGGTGCGCAGGCGGTCCTTACAACCGTTGACTCGGCGACGCTGACCGCCAGTGCAGTGACCCGCGGTCGTCACTTCTTCTTTACGGGCCGTGGCCGCTGGTCAGGAAACGGAACCGCAACCACGCCACCGACTGAAAACGGCGCTGCGTGGTCTAGCTGCGGAAGCTGTCACCCCGACGGACTTTCCGACAACATGACCTGGATCTTTGCGGCAGGACCGCGGCAGACCACCGCGATGGACGGAACCTTCTCCCACACTGCGGGAGCCGCGACGCAGAAGCAGCGGATCTTCAACTGGACCGGAATCATCGACGAGATGCACGACTTCGAAGCGAACACCCGTGGCACGTCGGGCGGTCTGGGCGCGCTCACCACTGCGACCGGAGCCTGTACGCTGACCAATGAAACAAGACAGACGCTGTCGGCAGCGGCGCTGGGAACACCGTCTTCGATTTCACTGCAAACCACGGCAGGAAACTGTGTCAAAGACTGGGATGACATAAACGACTACGCCAAGACGATCCGTCCGCCGCGCGGTCTGCGCTTTCTTGATCAGACATCGGTTGCGCGTGGTCAGACGCTGTTTGGTGCCGGAGCGACTGGCGGCGGCTGTGTGAACTGCCATGGTGGGCAGGGCTGGACAGTCTCGCGGCGTCATTATGATCCGACGCTGAGCGCGACCGTAACAACGGTCACCGGAACGCCGTACAACCGACCCGCAGCACTCACGAACTTCAACGACTTTGGCCCAGGCTCCGTCCAGATCGCAGCACAGCCGATGGCGTCCGATGCCTTTGTCACGGTGGCAATACCGCCGCTCCAGACCGCGTGCAACATCCGCAAAGTGGGAACGTTTGGACTCCCTGGCGATACGGCAGGCACCGATGCCATGGAGATTCGCGCCGGTACGTTTGCAAATGGTGCAGGCACAAGCAACCGCGCCCAGGGTCGAGGCGGCTACAATGTTCCATCGCTGTACGGCATGGCGCTCGGGGCTCCTTATCTGCACCACGGACAAGCGAAGTCGCTCGATGAGCTGTTTACCGACACCAAGTGGCAGACGCACTGGCAGTCGGGTGCCGCCAACTTCCTAAGCGGTGCAAACGCCACGCAGGATCGCAAAGATCTGGTGAACTTTATCCTCTCGATCGACGGTAGCACCGCAGAACAGACGATTCCTGCCGCGTTCAACATGGGCTGCGCACCGTAACCCCACATAAGAGTCTTTCCACACTCCTCTTATCCGCTGTCCTGCGGGGCCTCGACCCGATCTATCCCCAGCGCTGCGATGTCATTGTCCGCAAGGCGCGGATTTCTGCGGCGCAGAAACTCGATCAGTCCATCGAGCGCGCCCTCATCTCGCAGTCGTACCGGATGTTGCTGAAGTTGTTTGGCCAGCGCCTCCTCATCGATCACCAAGTGGGTCTGCACGCCCTTTCCGCTGCCCAGACACAGGAGCGTAGCGCCCAGTGGCAGACTGCCTTGGCACCGCCACAGCGGCCCGATGATTCCGTCTGGGAGTGGCGTTGCGACCTGCTCGGCGCTTACTGAATGGAGCGGCTTTTTTTCGCGCGGATTCCAGATCCACAGCGAGATCGCGTCTTCGAAGATCGCTTCAAACCCACCGCTTGCATCCATCCGCAGCCGCAAGATGCCAATCGGTCGCGTCAGCGGGATGTCGCGGGTCGCCGCGCCCAGTCGGACGACTTCTTCATCAAGGCTCTGTTTCTGCGATCCAGCGCAGATCCGGAAGGTGCGCAGGATGTGCAGACCGATGGCGGCGGCATCGATTCCATCGCCATCTGGATCAGCCATCAGAACTTCGAGCTCTCCGTCGCGGGCAAGGGCATCCCAGACCACTCCGTCCACGGACTCCTTTGCCTGATCGACCACACCTTGCGCAAGCAGAAGCGCACCCGGTGCTGTGACATCGACAAGCTCGGTTTCCATCTCGTCATGCAGCGCTTGTTTCGCAGCCGCGTAGCGTCTTCCCACATCCAAGAGCCGCAGCTTGTCCCGTCTGGAGCTGATGTTCTGAACCAAGATGAGGGCGAGGAAGAAGACCACCATTCCGATGCCCTTGGCGTACTTGGTCACAATCGCGGCATTGACCCGCGTCATGTCAAACGCGACCAGCACTGCGCCCACTTGGCGGGGTCCGAGCTTTTTGTCCTCCACAAGCGGCGCAAGCGCCCACGTCGTGCTGTTGTCCCGGCGGTGATGTTCATCGCGCAGCCGGTCTTGGTAGATGACCCGCGCGCGCAGAGGAGGGAGTGGCGGCGGATCCGTAAAGTGGGTCAGGAGCTTCGTCATCAGATCGGAATAGATCTGAGGAACGTCGCGATATCGACTGCTGGCGAGACGCTGCTTGAAGCCATCCCGATCAAAAAGGAGTCCTTTTAGGTCGCGCTCGAGCCAGTGCTGATAGTGGGAAACGAAGCTCCCTTTGCCGCGGCTCGCATAGTGCTCCGCAAACGGCTGGTCGATGCAGTCGTAGACGACTTGTCCGGCTGGATCGACGATTCGCACAAAGACCACATCCTCGTCGTCAATCAGCCCCTGCGCCAGTCGATCGAGAGCGGCTCGATCGCGGGCCAGCACCGGCTCGACGGCTGCACGCTCAAGCAGCCCGGCGTAGTTCAGTCCTTTTAAGCGGATCTGATCGCGGAGCACATTGATCTCGGTCAAGGTCTGGTTCCAATCGACCAGAACCTCGATGCCACATGCGACCACCAGACCAATCAGGAAGACAGGACTGCTCTTGGCGAGTCTGTCGGCGACACTGTTTCGCCATGCGGCAAAGCGCGACCGCCTCTTTTCCATTCCCAAAGAGTAAGGCAACTTGCGGCCAGATGGACTCTCTGTTTGTTAGGGGACTTTGTGGCGGCCAAACGGGGTCGAGCGGGCGAGGCGAGAAAAGTAGGAGAATGTCTCTCTCGACAACCGCTCGATCAGAAGCTCGGCCTCGCGCTCGTTTTCCGGCATTGCGACCATCACCGCGATCACAAACGGGCGGTCGCCGACTTTCACAATCCCCGCATCGACCCGCAGTCCCGGCAGACTCCCAGGCTTACTGTAGACCACTACGTCGTCATCATCGGGAAGTCCAACCTCGAGATAGCCGTGCTTCGCAACCGACAGAATCCGCAGCGCTTCCTCTGTCTGTGCTTTGCCGAGAAGCTCCCCCCGCCACAGCTTTTCATACAGCAGCGAGAGCTCATGCGGCGTCGAGACATTTTCTTCCCCCCGCTTTACCGCCGCGCCATCGAGCATCTTGCGCAGAAGCCGCGTCTTTGAAAGCCCCGCCCGATCGAGAAACCGATTCACCGATTCCATCCCCACCCGCGAAATCAGGACGTTGGTTGCCGTGTTGTCGCTCGTCGCCGTCATGATTCCCAGCAGATCGCGGGTCTGTAGCGACGTCCCCGACAGCACGAGCTGGGACAGGATCGGACTCGATGGCACAAGGTCTTCCGCCCGCGCGACATAGGGAACCGCAAGCCCCTGCCCTTCCGGCGTCCCCAGCTTGGCCAGCGCCGTCACAAGCAGCGCCGTCTTTATCGAGCTGGCCGTCGCAAACACCGCATGCTCATTCACCGCCAGCCGCCGCCCCGA
>CAYTGC010000292.1:0-6224 GCA_964437195.1 uncultured Myxococcales bacterium
TTTACAGTCTTGTCCATAGCCGCAGCTTGCACGAAACAACCCGGACTCTGCAACAATCGCAGTTTCGCGCTCAGCTCCTGGTCTGCCGGATGAGTGGACCCCTTCCCAAAGCGTGCGCGCTTTGGCTACATTGTCGTCGCTCATGTTGCGCTTGGGTCCATACCTGCCGCTTGGCTTCGCTTTCTGCGGTCTCTTTTGGGGCTGCAGTGCCGTCGAGCCAGGCCCGCGTTACGATGCGCGCTGTCTTCTGACGATTCGCTTTCGTCCCGACGTACAGCTTGCGCGCAAGGACATCACGCTGACGCGGGATCAGGTCGAGCATCCCGAGCTTCTCGGGAGCTGGGACAACTTCGCGCGGCCCGGACATCGGCGCTTTGATGAGCAGCGGACGCTTCAGGGAACACGCTATTTCTCGCTCTCTCTTTCGGTTCCTCCTGGGCGCTATCGCTATGGTTTTCTCGTCGGAGACGAGCTGCTTCCTGATGACCTGAATCCGCACACCGAGTTTGCGCCACATCCTCTGTGGAGTGACTCTTCGCCGTACGAAGCAGAGTGGTCGGTGTTCGATCTTGCGGACTGTCGATTGCCCACACTCGAAGCGATTGGACTTTCTGTCGAGGATGCGAGCGGACTGGGCGCTGCCGATGGCAAAGTCGGGGTGCGCTTTGTCCTCCAAGATGGAATCGAACCCGCCCAGCTCGCAGCGCCGAAAGTCAGGGTGCTACACAACGGCCAGCCGATGGATGCACCGCTGGTGAATCTCCAGCTGAATTCCGATCACCAGGCACAGGTTGATCTGTTGTCGATTCCCAGCGGCAAGTACCAGATCGAGTTTTCGGCGCGCGATCCCCGGCACGCACTGGACTTGCGCAAGACCGTCGAAGCCGTGCTGTCGCCGCGTCGCACCAAAAAACAAGAGAGCCCATCTGGAGAGCGTGCGGACTCCGTTCTTTACCATGTGTTCATCGACCGCTTCCGGGGCAGCTCAGGAGTTCTTTCGCCGCCGCGCACGCCCGGAGTGAGGGCAGGGGGAACGCTACAAGGGGTGCGTGCTGCCGTCGAACAGGGCTACTTTGACCGCTTGGGGGTTTCGACGCTGTGGCTGTCGCCACTGTACGAAAATCCGTCTGGGATCCAGCGTGGACGGGATGGGAATCTGTACGAGGCGTACCACGGCTACTGGCCGACGCAGCCGCGCACCGTCGAACCCAAGCTGGGAACAGCCGCTGATTTGGAACAGCTTGTGCAGTCCGCCCATCGGCATGGGCTCCGCGTGATTTTTGATGCGGTTCCGAACCATGTCTATTCCGGGCATCCGTATTTCGTAGAACACGGTCGGCTGTCCCCCGCGAGCCAGACCGATCCGGCCCGATTGTCGTGGTTTTCCGACGGACCGCGTGCCTGTGTGTGCGGCAGTCCCGGCTGCGGCTGGGGCGAGCGGATCGAAGACTGCTGGTTTGATACCTATCTTCCCGACGTAAATCTGCGCAATCCCGATGCAGCGGCGCAGCAGTCGAAGGACTTGCTGTATTGGCTTTCGCGTTTTGACCTCGACGGCATGCGAATCGATGCGGTGCCGATGATGCCGCGTGGCTTTACCCGCAGCGTCGTGCGCAGTGTCACCGATAGGGCCGTGCGGCGCGGCCAAGATGTCTTGCTCATCGGCGAGGACTACACCGGACCTGGCGACGGGGGGCGACTGGAAATTCGCAGTTTTCTCGGCGATCAGTTTGACGGCCTGCATAGCGCGTTTGACTTCCCCTTGTTCTGGGTGACCGTCGATGCGTTGGCCAAGGACCGCGTACCGATGACGACGCTGGAAAAGCAGATTGCGCTGTCGGAACAGGTCTACGGCGGCTCGGGCGCGGTGATGGGCCACATCCTCAACAACCACGACACGGCTCGATTCATCTCGGAAGCGGCGGGCAATGCCGGGAACAATCCGTGGACTGCAGCGCCCCCTCAGCCGACGGAAGCCGAGCCCTATCTTCGCCACATGCTCGCGCTGACGCTGCTGTATACGCTGCCGGGGATTCCGGTCCTGTACTACGGCGACGAGGTCGGGCTGGCTGGGGCGGGTGATCCAGACTCCCGGCGGGTTCTCCCCGATGTTCTTGGGGGCGGACTTTCGATGTGGCAACAAAGAGTGCTCGCGCATGCAGAGAAGCTCGGCCAGCTGCGCGCCTGTCATGGTGCGCTTCGGAAAGGTGTTCGTACGCCGCTGTCTGCAGAGGCCGACTACTCGGTTGCGCTGCACTCGTCCCGCATGCTCGGTCAGAGCGGTCCCGCCATCGTCGTGCTGTCACGCTCGACGGGAGAACGGCTGGTCCAGGTGCGCGGCATCCCGATCGGGCAGTACCGCGATGTGCTGAGCGGAGAAGTGCTTACTGTCTCCGGCGAGGGGCCGATTGGAATCACGCTGCGCCCGCTCGCAAGCCAAGTCTTCATCCGGCAGGACTCGCCGTGTGTTGCGGAAAAGTGACGCGATCGGCGGGCGTCTGACACTGTGCCTGTGCGGCGTGCTTAACAAAGGCCGCGGTTTTGGCTACGCTCGCCGACCTATCTCACAAATCGAGCAGAGAGACTCATGAGCGAGAGCAAACAAATCGAGCAAGTTGTGATCATTGGCTCTGGTCCCGCCGGACACACCGCCGCCATCTACACCGCGCGGGCCAACCTAAAGCCGCTCATGCTGGAAGGCTTTATGGCGGGTGGCGTCGCTGCGGGCGGCCAGCTTACCACCACCACCGAGGTCGAAAACTTCCCCGGATTTCCGACGGGAATCATGGGCCCAGAGCTGATGGACCGGATGCGCGCCCAGTCCGAACACCACGGCACGCGCATCGTCACCGAGACCGTAGAGCGCGTCGACCTGAGCCAGCGTCCGTTCAAGGTCGAGACCGACAGCCAGACCGTCTACGCCCAGTCGCTGATCATTGCCACCGGCGCGACAGCGAAGCGGATGTCGATTCCCGGTGAAGACAAGCTGTGGCAGCGCGGCATCAGTGCTTGTGCGGTCTGTGACGGGGCACTGCCGCTGTTTCGCAATCAAGTGCTGGTCGTCGTTGGGGGCGGAGATACTGCCGTCGAAGAAGCGACTCACCTGGCGAAGTTTGGCAGCAAGGTCGTCCTGGTTCACCGTCGTGGCGAGCTGCGTGCCTCGAAAGCGATGCAGAAGCGGCTGTTTGCCGATCCGAAAGTGTCGGTGCTTTGGCACCACGTCGTCGAGGAAGCGATCGGATCCACGTCGCTGCAAGGCGTCAAGGTGCGCAACATCCAGACGGGCGAAGCCCACGTTGTCGACTGCCGTGGTCTTTTTTATGCGATCGGTCACGTTCCCAACACCGCCTTTTTGAACGGACAGCTCGCCGTCGATGACACCGGCTACATCCTGACCAAGCCCGGAACCACCCAGACTTCCGTCGAAGGTGTGTTTGCTGCAGGCGACGTCCAGGACAAGCGCTGGCGTCAGGCGATCACGGCAGCAGGAACCGGATGCATGTCAGCGCTCGAGGCGGAAGCGTTTCTGGCGGGACACTGATGTTGCGCGCGCGAGCCGCTGGTCTGGCCCTCGGGGTGTCGATCCTTTTGTCGTCTGGCGTGGCGACTGCAGGCGGCATGTTTTTGGGGACGCACGGGGCCCGTCCAACCGCTCGCGGCGGTGCCTTCGTCGCTGGCGCCGACGATCTGAACGCGATCTACTACAACCCCGCTGGCGTCGTGCTCAGCCAGCCGCAGCCCGAAGGCTGGAGCGTTCTTTTCGACGCCAGCATGGTCGTGCAGCATGTCGCTTACACGCGAAACGACGCTGGCATCGAGCGTCCGACCGTGTACGGCGACGGTGGAGTCATCGGTGCCGCCCCGCTCATCATTCCGCAGCTTGGGTTTGCGCGGAAGTTTTCGCGGCCATGGGGAAAGATGGCGCTGGGCCTCGGGGTGTGGATTCCGTATACCGCGCTTAGCCGCTACCCCGAGCCGTCGTACGATACCGAGGATGCGCGTCGGCAAGTCCCGGACGTGGCGCCCCAGCGCTATCAACTGCTTGGGCTCTACGATGGCGCGATTTCGCGGGCGACGCTGATGGCGGTGCTAAACCCGGTCGCGAGCTTTTCACTTCTCGGGGACAAGCTGCAGATCGGCGTTGGGCCGCAGCTGATGCTGCTCTATTTCCGCGCCAAGCTGATGCTAAACGGCTGTCCGCAGGTGATGTGCGCGCCGGAAAATCCCGACTACGACGCGCTCGTCGTCGCCCAGGCGTTTGCACCGGTGCCGTCGCTGAACTTGGGCGCAATCTACAGGCCGATCGACTTTCTGGCGCTCGGGCTTGCGTTCCAGATGCCCTTTTGGGTCCGCAGCGTCACAGGCAGCGTCGATACCCGGTTGCCCGCCAGCGAGCTGTTCAACGGTGCACAGGTGCAAGGTCGAAGCGCCAGCTTGGCGATGGATCTGCCGCCGGTGCTGCGCATTGGTGCCGAGCTTACGACTTGGCAGAAGCGACTGCGGATCGAGCTGGCCTATACCGCCGAGTTTTGGGCGATCCAAGATCGCGTGCTCGTTACGCCGCAGGACGTCAAGCTGGTGAACGTGAAAGGCTTTGATACCTATCAGCTCGGTCCGGTGGCGATCGATCGGCAGATGCAGACGACTCATGCTGTGCACTTGGGGGCCGAAGCGACGCTGTGGAAGTACATCGGGGCGCGCCTCGGCGGCATGTTCGAGAGCGGTGCGATGCCCGATGCAACCTTCACCATCCTGTCTCCCGACAGCCACAAGGGCATGATCTCCGTCGGTGCGTTTGTCCCCGGGGTGAAGTTTGCGAGTGCCGAGTGGCGCTTTGATCTCGGATACGCGCGGGTGATCCAGCCTGATCGCGTGATCGCGCCCGAGGACAGCAGGCTGGCGCCGCAGAATCCGCTGCGTCCTGATGTCGGGCTCGCCCCCGGTCAAGGTGGCATCGGCGGCGGTCGCTACGAAGTCAGCTACGACATCGTCACGCTGGGTTTTTCGATCGTTCGGTAGCGCTGCCGATCGCTTGAACCAGTTGGGAACTTAGCCGCCGCACGGTTGTCGGATCGGTTGTGCAGGTGATGTCCCGATCGCGATCGGCGGCTCTGCGAACGGATTTATGCATTTTTCAATACATAAGTTCGTGTGTGTAAATAGGGGTATGGGTGCGTTTGGGGCCGACGTTGCTGGCGGGGTCCGCGGGCCAGATACACAAGCGTTTCCGTCGGGATGAGCGCCGTGCTTACTGGTTCGACCTTCCTAGCACGAGTTTTTTGATCGGCAAGAAAATTTTTTGGAACCCAGAAAACCAAAAGGTGTCCGAAACTGTGACTGGCTAACAGGCAAGAACCAGGCAGGGAGGACATAGATGGCTGCCATCCCCATTACGATTCAGGTCTACCAGGGCGATGCCTTGGTGAAGACCGAAAAGCTGACCCAAGAGACGATCAAGATCGGAAAAATCTCGTCGGCACACGTCAACCTTGAAGACGACTCCGTCAGTCGACTTCACGCCAACATCGAAGTTTCCCCGGAGAACCAGGTCACGATTGTGGACCTTAGCTCGACGAAGGGAACTTTCGTGAACGGCGCTCGGCTCGGGGCCAACAAGCCTCAGCCACTCAAGAGCGGCGACGAGGTCAAGATCGGTGACGTTCGTCTGGTCGTGACGTTCGAGGCTCCGGCTGCTGCGGCTGCGCCTGCTCCGGCGCCTGCTGCTGCTGCCCCACCGCCGCCGCGCCCGATGGGCCCACCGCTGCCGGGCATGCGTTCGCCTGGAGCTCCAGTGGCTCCGGCTGCCGCTGCTGCCGCTGCTGCGCCTGCTCCGGCGCATCAGGCCGCGCACTTGTCGATTCCACCGGCATTCGGCCCGAAGGCCTTTGTGCCGATGCTGCCGCCGCAGGTGCGTGAGCAGGTCGAAGTACAAGACGGCTCGAAGGCCGTCGAAGTCGCCGCGCTCTTTGAAGACGCCGTCGTCGAGGTTCGTCACTTCGACGATCCCAAGGGCGGCAAAGTGACCGGTGCGACCAACGGCATGATCTACGGCGGCATCGGTGCGCTCGCCGTCGTGTTCCTGCTGTTCCTTAGCAACTACATCACCGTCTCTCGTGAGGTGGCGATCGAGGAAGAGTGGGAAAAGGAAAACGCGGCTGCGGCTCCCGACAAGAAGAAGGAAAAGCCGCACAAGTCGGCAGGCAGTCGTGCGCACGATGGTGCGT
>CAYTGC010000293.1:0-6210 GCA_964437195.1 uncultured Myxococcales bacterium
TTTGAGCGCCTGGTGTGAGGGCCGTGGGCTCTCCCTCGACGCTTGAAGCGGCGTTCACGCTTCGCGAAAAGCTGCCAGTCGGAACATGGGGTGTGATCGGCGACGGGATGGTCCTGGGCACAAGCGCAAACAAGATGCGGGTGAGATTCGAAGTACGGACTCGTCCGGCAGCCGCCGCCGATGACCAAACCGATCAAGTCATTGTCGGTGTCGAAAATGTGTTCGCTCGCGATGCTGCGAATCCATTTAACGCCATACAGTTTGAAACCACCGCAGGGGGCGCTGCATCCGATGCGCAGGCCGGAGACAAGCTGGTATTCCGGTTTATCGGGCTACCAACGGACAGCGACCCGAACGCCGTGTACATTCCCAATGCCGACGGTGCCTATCATGCCGGGCGCATCCCCAGCATCAAACTTCCCGCTGCGCAATAGGCCGCTTCCAGCGCTTTCGATGCGAAGCTGACATCTGCTTCTGCGGCTAGACGTCGTCAACCTCTTCGTGTTGCCCGTCTCCGTCGGTGCGACTCGACGCGGGCGCATTCGGATCACACTCTTCGGTCACCCAGTCGAGGTACGCTTGATTGACCGACTCGACGGACAACCTTACGATCTCAGGTACGTCGTAGGGATGCAGCTCGTTCAGCCGCTCGACCAGCTCGGCGTAGCGGTCGGCGCGTGACTTGATGAGGCACACCACCTCGCGATTGGTGACGATCTCACCTTGCCAGCGATACACCGATGTGACCTCGCGCAGCTGGGTGACGCACGCACAGAGCCGCTCATTGAGCAGCTCTTGGGCGATCTCTCCCCACTCGTTTCCTGACGGAAAGGTACAGAGCAGGACCACGAGTTCTGACCCATTGGCGAGCGGATGTTCGATAGACGTCATGTTCCCAGTATAGAGGCAGCTAGCTTCCCGACGAAAGATCGCTCACTCGGAAATCGTCATTCCTGCGCCGGTTCCCCACCCCTGCGTTTTTTTTCGAAAAAATGCCAGTCCGAATAGCGCAAACTATCTCGGCAAAAAGCAAAAATTGGTATAATCACGAACAATGACAACCTCTGTGGTCCCAGAGCAGGTGGCCCCTTATGAGGTCTTTGCCGACTGTCCACTGATCAGCGGCACGCCGCTGGTGGCGCATCTCTTGGGGCGGAGATTCGAACAGCGGCTCAATGAACGGACGGACCAAGTCTTCGACAGCGACATGCAAAAAGCGCTGCTGAAGACTCTGTCGCATCTGTGTGCGGTGCTTGGTTGCACGTTCGGCTACGCCGATCGAACCGATCTTCTGCTGTTCGCGATCTCGCAAGGAAGTGATGCGCGACGGCTTCTGGCTCGGCTCGCGGGTGAGGCCTCTGCAAAGCTGTCGCTGATGGTAAACGAGGTCTTTACCTTCGACGTACGCCTGTTTGAGGTTCCGAACGTCGAGCTTGCGCGGACGTACTTTTTGTGGCGTCGGCAGCGAGCGGAAGCGGCGGCGATTGAGCGGTATCTGACGCACGTGCTCGATCAAGCCAAGACGGCGCCGCAGACGATCCAAGCCATTCTCGGTGGAACTGGCTCGGAGCAGCGGATTGCAATACTGCGTCAGTACGGCGTCGAGTACAACGCACTGCCGGCTTGGCAGCGGCACGGCTCGGCGGTCTACATGTCCCAGGAAGATGGCAAGCAACCACAGCTTGTGATCGATCTTCGACTTCCCGACGCGCCGAACTTTCCCGACTACCTGAGTCGCCACTTGGTCTGACCAGACCGGTTTCTCGACGAAAAATTTTGCCTCCTGCGCCGCATCCGGTGGATACTGCCGCCCATGCGGTCTCTCGCATCGTGGCGACGAATTCTCATTGTTCTTGGTGCCGTAGCCATCGCACTGGCGAGCGGTTCGGCCCAAGCGACGAGCAAGCACCCGCGCAAGTCGGCAGCGGTGCATACCAAGTCGAAGCGCCTGGTCAAGAAGCGGCCACACCATCGGGTTCGAGAGCGGGCTGTGCCGACCTACACGCGCAACGGACAGCCCAACATCTTGGCCCACGCGGCGGTAGTTCTCGATCTGTCGACGGGAAATCCACTTTATCAAAAGAACCCCGACGAGGTACGTCCCATCGCATCGATCTCGAAGCTGATGGCGATGCTGGTGGTGCTCGATCACAAGCTTGACCTCGACGGAGAGACGACGATTACGCAAGAAGACGCACGCCGGACGACGCGGGGAGCAAAGTCCCGTCTGATGGTCGGCATGAAGCTGTCCAACCGGGATCTGTTACACGCGGCGCTGATGGCATCGGACAATCGGGCGGTCCTTGCACTGGGACGGGCAGTTGGGCTTCCTCCAGCGGAGTTTGCCCAGCAGATGACGGCCAAAGCGCGCAGCTTGGGCCTCCGGAAGACTGAATTCCACGATCCGACCGGACTCGACTACGGCAATGTGTCGTCCCCGCGTGAGACGGTGACGATGCTGCTCACGGCGCTCAAAAATCCGCTGATTGCGAAGGCCTGCCGCACCCGCGCCTATGTCGCCAAGGTCATCGGGCCGAAAAAGCGCAGCATTGACTACAGCAACACCGACGTTTTGCTGGCGTCTCGGCACGAAGTGCTGGGTGGGAAGACGGGCTATAACGACCGCGCGGGCTACTGTTTGGTCGTCGCTGCGAAGCTGGCTGATCCGGCAGGCAAGGGCCGCGAAGTCGCGATGGCATTCCTCGGCGAGGATGGCAAAATGAGTCGCTTTGCGGACTTCGGACGGGCTGCGCAGTGGCTCATCGAGAAACACCCAGCGGAAACCGCCAAAGCCGCGACTGCGACAAAGACCGCGAAGCTGGCCGATAGCAATAGAGGCTGACGTGGTTGGGACGGCCACGACGTGGCGGCATGTTGTGTCGTCGCTTTTGCTGTGCGTTTTGTCGAGTCTTGGCTCGCCCGCGTCGGCTGACGAGAGTCTTGCGCGTGCGACGGTCACTGCGCCGGTGGTGGTCTCGGAAGAACCATCGCCAGCGCTGCAAAAAGTGGCGAAGCAGCTGATTGCGACGCTGACCGCCGATGCCCGCTTGTACCCGCGTCTGGTCAAGCTGTGCGATACATTTGGACCGCGGCTTTCAGGGAGCGCCAATCTCGAGCGAGCGCTCGACTGGATCTTGGCCGAGCTCAAGCGCGACGGCGTTGCCAGTGCCCGCGGAGAACCAGTCCTTGTGCCGCACTGGGTTCGTCTCAAGGAACAACTGACGCTGCAGGCTCCCTCGAATGAATCGCTGCCGGTGCTGGCGCTCGGAGGAAGTGTTTCGACGCCACCCGACGGCATTACTGCCCAGGTGCTGGTGGTAAAAACCTTCGACGAGCTTTCGCCGGGGTCTGCGCGCGACAAGATTGTGCTGTTTGCGCCGCCCTTTGCTTCCTATGAGGCTGGGGTTCCGCTGAGGATCTTTGGCGCAGTCAAAGCCGCCGAGGCTGGCGCCAAGGCAGCGCTTCTGCGATCACTTACGCCGCAGTCGCTCGGTACACCCCACACGGGAGTGACGGTGTACAAGCCGGGCGTCAACAGGATTCCGTTTGCTGCGATGGCCGCCGAAGACGCTGATCGACTGGCTCGTCTGTCGCTGGCCGGGCAGCCCATCGTCGCCAAGCTCGTGGTGCACAGCGAGGAGCGCCCACCTGCACCGTCCCGAAATATCGTCGCCGAAGTGGCTGGAAGGGAACGTCCCGATGAGGTGGTCGTGTTCGGCTGTCACATAGACTCGTGGGATGTCGGGCAAGGTGCGCACGACGACGGTGGAAACTGCATCGCCGCGTGGCATGCACTTCTCGCCTTGCGCGAACACAAACCGCGACGGACTGTTCGGCTGGTGATGTGGGTGAACGAAGAAAACGGTGCTGCTGGGGCCAAAGCGTATGCAGCGGCGCACGGTCACGAAAAGCATGTGCTCGCGTTAGAAGCTGACAGTGGCGTGTTTCGTCCAACGGGCTGGCTGTTTTCCGGCAGCAGTGCTGCGCTGGCGAAGGTCCACCAAGCGGCAGCGCTGCTTGCTCCGCTGCGTGCCACGACGGTGTCGATGCCGGGCGGTGGCGTGGACATTCGTCCTCTCGCTGAAAAAGGTGTGCCCGTCGTTGGTCTTCAAGTCGCTGGAGAGCGATATTTCGTCTACCACCACTCGGCGGCAGACACGGTCGATAAGGTGGAGCCCGGCGATTTGGGCCAAGTGGCCGCTGCCTTGGCGGTGTTTGTCTACGGTGCTGCCGAGCTTTTTTAGCGTCGGCTAGTCGACCCGGCGCTCATTGATTCCGACGATCTTTTTGGGCATTGGCAGCGGCTTTCGACCGGGCTCGAAGCTGGTCAGGACAAACTCTGCTTTGCCAAGCTCCGTCTCGCCTTCAATGCGCAGCGGAATGCGTGCCGCGTCGTCACTCACCCAGACCATCCCGAAGCGAGGCGGCCTGCCGACCTTTTGTCCACCGTTTGCGATGCGCTCGCCACGACACTGGATCTTGATCGCTTTTTGCGGACCGCTCGGCGTCGCTAGCTCTTCGTGGGCGACGACTTCCATTGTTCCCTGATAAAACGCTGAGCCATCGAGTACCACGAGGTCGAGCTTGTCGCCGTCGTGAAGACGCATCGCTCGCAGCAGGAGCAGCGCCGCGAGCGGATCGAGCGGTTCCGTCGGCATCGAGACCTTGGCGCGGTGATCTCCTTGCGGTCGCTTGATGTCCAGATCAACTGATTTGCCGTCGAGAGTGATGTTCGCGGTGCGAACCCGCCAGCCGCTTTCCTCGAGATGAATGCTGCGCGGGAGCAGTGTCGCGCCATCGAGGACCAGCCGATAGTGTTCGTGCAGCCCAGAGATGGCCTTGGCCAGACCTAGCGCTTCGGCCTCCGCAACGATGTGGATGACCGAGCTATCGCCCTGCTGCGTCGGTGGAGAGATCGCCAGCCGCGCTCGTCCGGCATCGACGGAACCGAGAAAGCGGAGGCTAAACGTATACGCTTCGCCTTGGCGCTGTGGGCGTGCCTTCGACGCCGCGCTCGCGGCAAGCGCAGGTCCGGCTCCCGTGGCAAGCGAAAGTCCAGCAGACAGGACGGCAGAGACGAGCAGCCTAACTGGCGATGTGTTCATGATCGGTTCGACGGTCCAAGCCCGCAGACATTTGAGCCCGTGCGGCCAACGCAGTTTTCACTTTAGCGCTTTGCTTTGGACAAGACGATGCGCCAAGCGCCTTTTCTCTTGGACTGGGCCTTTTGGGCGGGCAGGGTCTTCGACTGAAAACCAGGGGCGCTGACTTCACACTGTCCATCGCTCGGAACCGGCACGGTGCACTTTGGACTACATCCAATTGTTTCGCCGCCGCAGGTCACGGTGGCCAGCGCTTTTTTGGGTGCGATCGACAGCTTGACCTCGATGGGCGGTTTCCGAACCGGCGCAATGACTGGCGGCTTGGGAGGATTTTCTTTCGTGGTGGCTTGCTTGCCGGGGTCAGTGCTGGCGGTGCCTGCATCGGCTGGTGACGGTGATGTGCTCAGATCCGCGATGCGTGTCGGCTTGGATGCGGCGGAAGTTGACAAGTCGACGATCAGCGTCGGGGTACCAGTCGGACCATCGCTTCGTAGCGCGACGTAAACGGCTGCCGCCAGTGTGCCGAGTATCGCTACACCACCGACGAGAAGTGCCACGCGAGGCACCCGCGACGGCGGTGGCGGAAGCACGAACTTGACGTTGCTGCTGCCGAGGAGAACTTGTTCAAGCGCCGAGAGCGCGTGCTCGACGTCGGCCATTTTCTCGAAGCGATCCGCCGGTTTCTTCGACATGCAGCGAGCGATGACCTGCTCGAGCGCTTCGGGAATGTTGGCTTCGGGCCTGACTTTGCGCGGCGGAATCGGCTGCTTGTAGACATGCTTGTACACCACGTCTGTCGTCGTCGGCCCGTCGAACGGGAGCATCGACGTCAGCATTTCGTACAGGATGCAGCCGAGAGAATACTGGTCGCTTCTCGCGTCGGTGTCTCGTCCCGTCACTTGCTCGGGCGAGATGTACTCTGCCGTACCGACGACGGTGCCGTCCTGAGTGAGCCTTTGACCGGCATCCAGCTTGGCGAGGCCGAAGTCAACGATTTTGACCACGTCCTGCTTTCCCTCACGCTCGAGGAGAAAGATGTTATCTGGCTTCAAATCACGGTGGACGATGCCCTTGTCGTGGACGGCTTGAAGGCCTTTGGCAATCTGGG
>CAYTGC010000294.1:0-6178 GCA_964437195.1 uncultured Myxococcales bacterium
GTATAGCCCTGCCCTGTCGGATCTTTGGCCAAAATGGCTGGCGCTTCCGCTTCGGGAATCTCATAGGCAACGATGTGATGGACGATGTGGTGATTTCCTGGCTTGGCATCACCAGCCACGACAAATCGATCCTTCGTGAGCTTCGGATCATAGACAAAACAGTGGTAGTCATCCGATCGGCTGCTGTCCGGGACGTAGTTCCGTTGGGGATCAAGCACCAGATCGGGACGAGGCGCAGCAACCGGATCAACCCCAGGGAAGTCTGTGCGTCGCGGCATGGAAACGCTCCCTTCCGGCGTCCCAGCTTCAATCCAGCGCAGCAGATCGGCTTTGTCACTTGGCCGCATCGCTCTTTTTCCATGCAGCTCGCGGCTGTCTTCTGCAGGCAGCCACGGCGGCATCATTCCCGAGGACACGGCGCCTTTGATAAGCGGAGCGTAGCGCTGCACGTCTGCGTAGCTGGTCAGCGCAAAGTGACCGATGCCACCTTCTTTGTGGCAGCTTGTGCAGTAGCGCTCAAGCATCGGCGAAATGTCCTTGTGGTACGTCAGCTCCGACGATACAGAGTCACCGCTGGAGCAAGCAGATCCCAGAAGCAGAACTACACCCAGCACCTGGAATCCGACGGACAGAGAAGACATCGTTCTCGATAGTGTCATCAGCAAGCTCCTACTCGTTTGGTTTGGTCGCATCCACTATTAAATGAACCATCAATAACAAGCTGCCATCTATTGATGCTTCCGTCAATAGTGGCTACAGTGCAGGTTATGCCGCGTCGGCCAACCCCAAACGAAAAGACCCCACGCGAAGCCACGGCTCGTCGCAAGCGTCGCAGTCCAGAGCAGGCGAAAACCGAAATTCTGGATGCAGCAGAGCGACTGTTTTCTGCCAAGGGACCCGATCGTGTCGCGGTTGCCGATGTGGCGATCGAAGCCGGGGTCAGCGCGGCCCTCGTGCTGCACTACTTTGGAACCTATGCCGATCTGGTGCGCAGCGTCCATGGACGAAGAAACAAGCTGCTGATGGAGCAGCTCAAACAGCGAATCCTCAGCCGTGATCCGAGCAGCGTCCTTTCGCCCGGCGGAGAGCTTTTGCGCATCTTTCTCGACGTGGTGTGCGAGCCGGTGCATGCACGCCTGCTCGCTTGGGCGGCGCTTTCGGGGGAAGGTGTTCACCTGCGCATGGTGCAGCAGCAGGGACTTGCCAAGTTTGTCGACTTTCTGCTTCTGCAGTTCCCTCCATCGGTGACAAACAAGACATCCCCACAGGTTCTGCGCCAGCGCCTGGAAGAAGCGCTGCTCGTCGCGATCTCAGCCACTCACGGCTATGCGATGGGAAAGTCTCTGTACGTACCAGCGCTCGGGCTTCAGGCGACGGAGCCGCTGCAGCAGAGTCCCGATCCTCACATCGGCAAAAGCGCGGCCCGGACCAGCGTCGATGATCGCTTTCGCGAGGCACTGGCGTCGATGCTGCACGGATACTTGGTGGACTTCGTGTAGCAGTTAGCGCATCGCCACCAGCTTGGGATTTTTGCGGCCCCGCTGGCGTGCAAGGGAATCGACCCAGCTTGCGGCGGCTTCATGCGCGGCTTGCTGAATCGCTTCCTGCTGTACGTTCTGAAGCAGCAGCGGCAGAAACTGCGTATCGACGGAGGCTGATCCGATCACGGTTGCACCGCCAGAGACCATTCCAATCACCCTTCGGCCTGGCAGCGCAGAGATCACCAAAGACACATCGGCGCTGACTTCCAAGTCTCCCTGCGCGTTCACTTGCTTGGAAAGCTGGGTCACACTGCCGTCGATGTTGTAGCCATTTTGCAGCGCGTTGGCATTGCGCGAGTCTTCAAACACGCGAATAAGAGGCATATTCCGGAGCTCTTTTATGAGCGCGGCACGCAGCACCGGTGCGAGATCGGTTCCGGCCAGCGGCTTCGCCTTCGATCCACAGCTCCCAATGACGGTCGCAACTTTGGCAGAGTCCTGCGCAGCAGCAGAAGGAACTGCGATCGGGGAATCCACTCTTCCTGCGCTCAAAAGCGCGATGGAACCACACAGACCGATCGCCCAGCACCCTATCCCGTCGAAAATCGACCGTCTCCAGCTTGATAGGGAATTGAAACGACGATGATTTTGACGTGCAGCAGCCGCAAGATCGTAGCGCATACGACCCTCCTGGCAGTCACCTGACTGTCCTGCGAATGAGGCTCGTTTGGGAATCGACTCTGATCGCTTTTTCCGTCGAGCAAATCCCCAGACTGAACCCATTCCCAATCTATCAAAGGAGTCCTTTCAGAATCCAACAAAATCTACATTTGCTGGAATTCCTGTAAAAACTACTCTGACGGAATCGGCCCCCATCGCACACACATCCGTAGCATGTTCGGTTTGGTACGGAATCCTAAGCAGTGGAATTTCCGTCGAGAATCCGGAACACTGACACCAAGCAGAAGCAGCAAGCGAACCAAACGGTACGCCCCATCTGCGTTTTTCCAAGGTCTGTGTTCACAAAGGAGTGTGAGAAATCAGCTCGACTTGACTTTCGATTTGATCACTGAACGCGTAGTTGGCCTTGCCAACGCCCGTGGTCTCATCAAACGTCCCCCACAGCGGCACCGGAATCCGAATCCCACGCGCAGGCATCCGAGCGTTGGAAGCCCTCGGTGTCATGGGGGCAAGCGACCGCGGCAGCGCAATTCCGTATCCACCACGCACTCGCCAGCGGCTGACAAAAGGCCGTCGCTCTTCCATCGGTGGATAGGCCGCAAACGCGTCCCGCAGACACACCATCGCTTCCTCGTCAAAACGCGGATTTCCCGATGCAAATGTCACCTGCATCGATTCGATCTGGCCGGTGGCTCCGGTATGTACGGTGATCTCGACGCTGCGCTGCGACACTTTGCGCTCGTACAGGCTGCGGGTTGCATCGACCGCATCTTGGGCCTCAACGTGTTCGTCGGTGCTGATCTTGCGGCCCGGCGGATCAGGTGGTGGCGGACCTGCGCTCACCAGTTGCTTGGCCAAGACTTTGGGCTTGCTGTCGTCGGTGATGAGCTCGCGCGAGGGTCGAAATCGGGTGCTCGCCGCGCGCCGGATCGCCCCCCAGTCTGCCAGCGACATTGTGGTGTCACGCGGCATGAGACGAGGATCATCGAGAAGCAAGTTCACGGACTTGGGAGCAGGCCGATCGCTTGGCTTGTCTGGCTTGGTTTCATCAGCCGTCGCAGCCAGTGCGACTGTGGCGAAAAAACCAAAGGCGAAAGTCGTTGCGGGAAATAGGAAGCGCCTGCACACGCTGCAAATCGTAGCTTATTGGGAGGGATTGCGCAGATCGTGATAGGTGCGGTGGAGCGCCATTCCGAGCAGCATCGCGACGACAAACATCAGTGCGCTGGCGGACCCGGTGGCAAGCCCAACCATCGCCGGACCGGGACAGAAGCCGCTGAGTCCCCAGCCAGTTCCGAACAGCGCAGCACCGAGCACCAGCTTGGGATCGATGTCTTTGGCCGTCGGCAAGTGGAACTTGTGGCCAAACACTGGAGTCGATCGCTTCACAATTTGCGGGAAGGTCAGAACCGAGACGAGCAGTGCGGCGCCCATCACGAGGCTCAGGCTCGGGTCCCAGCGTCCGGTGAAGTCGAGAAAGTCCTGCACCTTCTGCGGACTGGTCATGCCCGAGACCAGAAGTCCTGTGCCAAACAGGAGCCCAAGCAGAAGCGAGCTGACACTTTGTTTCGTCGTCATGTTGGCGTTGCTCATGGCGTGACTCCGAAGATGTGGCGGGTGAAATAGACGGTGATCGCGCCGGCTGCGATGAAGGTCAGCGTCGATACAAGCGAACGTTGCGAACGCCGAGCCAGACCGCAGACACCGTGTCCGCTGGTGCAGCCACTGCCGAGCCTCGTGCCGAAACCCACGAGCAAGCCCGCGATGATCAGCGTCCGATTCGATACCGTTACGTTCACGTCGGGCAGCTTGCCAAACACCAGCAGGTACAGCAGCGGTGCGGCCATCATCCCAACGAGAAACAGCGCTCGCCACGACGCATCACCATGAGACGGATGCAGAAGCCCGCCGATGATGCCACTAATCCCGGCGATGCGGCCTTTGAGCAGCAGCATCAGCGCTGCCGCTGTCCCGATGAGCAAGCCGCCGATGAGAGCGGGAACCGGTGTGAAGTTGTGCATGTGCAGCTCCTATCTGAAATCCCGAGCGCGGAGTCAACCGCGCCAAAAGTGCATTGCCGTCAAACCCCTCGCCGACCTAGAAGAATGTGCGGACGAGCATCAGCGTCGCGACCGCAATGAGCAGCAGCGCAAAGAGCCGTCGCAGCGAAGCCGCCGGAACTCGCTGGGACAGCGCCGCGCCGCCCAAGCTGCTCACTGCCATGACCGACGCCATGATTGCGACCAGTCGGAAGTCCACGTCGGCGTGACCCAGATATCCGAGTGAGCCAGCGAAGGACTGCATCGCGATCACCAGCAGCGACGTACCTACGGCTTGCTCGATGGCCAGGCCGCCGAAGATCGTCAGCGCAGGAACGACCAGGAAGCCACCGCCTGCCCCGAGCATGCCCGCCACAAGTCCCGTCGGAAAACCAACCAAAAGACCCATCCAGCGCGACGAATGTGCCGCTTTCTCAGATGGCTTTCGACCGCCGCGTAGCATCTGGACGGCACTCACCAGCATCAGCGCCACAAACCCACCAAGCAGGACCGTCGCTGGAATGTAGTGCGCCAGTCGCCCGCCAAGAAACGATCCTGCCATTCCACTCACGCCGAACAGGGCGCCCATGCGAAACGACACCCGACCGGCCCGTGCGTGCAGCAGCATAGCCACCACCGTCGTTGCCGCCATCACCATTTGTGAGGTCGCGAGCGCCGACTTGGCCGGGAGCTTGAGTACATAAAGCAGCACCGGCACGAGCAGCACCGATCCACCGCCGCCGAGCATCCCCAGCAGCACACCGATGAGCAGTGCCAGCGCTATTGCGAGTTCCAACATGGTTTGGGCTCTCCTTGCTTTCTAGGGAAGAGCAACCGCAATGCCAAACCCAAAGCAGCCCAGAATTTCGGTGGACTCCTCCTGTTCAGCGACGGTGCTTTGCTGGGTTGCGCGCGGGCCATTGTTTCAACCTGAAACAACATCGTTTCATCAAAGTGACAAGCAATCGACGCAGCGTTCTTGACAGAAAAACCCAAGGCGCGGTAGCTATTTGGCTTCTCAAATGGCCCCAAGCACTGGGGTCACCCAGCCTCCACCGTGAAACTGCGTCAGGTGTGCTGGGTTCTTCTTTCGACCAAACCTCACACGCAGACAAAGAGAAGCAAAATGCCCGCGAATCGTTCAGGCCTCCTCGGCAAAAAGATCGGTATGACCCAGATGTTCACCCCGCAAGGCGACCGCGTTGGCGTCACGGTGGTGCACGTCGGTACCTGCGTCGTGCTTGCCAAGCGCACCATCGAAAAAGACGGTTATTCGGCGGTTCAGATCGGCTACGGCGAAAAGCCGCTCCGCCTGTGCAACAAAGCCGAGCTTGGTCTGTTTTCGAAGCTCAACGTGAAGCCGGTTCGCTTCATCCAAGAGTTCCGCCTCGACCCGAAGCAGGTCGATACTTTTGAAGTCGGCAAGACGGTTGCCCCGTCGCAGGTGTTCAAGGCACTGACCTTCGTCGATGTCGTTGGCCAGAGCAAAGGCAAGGGCTTCCAAGGCGTCATCAAGCGTCACCACATGGCCGCTTCGGTCGACAGCCACGGTAGCCACGAGTTCTTCCGTCACGGTGGCTCGATCGGCTGCCGTCTCACCCCGGGCCGCGTCCACAAGGGCAAGCGCATGACCGGCCACATGGGCGACGACCGCATCACCGTCGAGAGCGTCGCGCTGATGGAAGTTCGCGATGCCGAAGGCCTGCTGGTGCTGCGTGGCTCGGTCCCCGGTGGCAACAACGGCTACCTGACGATCCGCAACTCGACCAAGCGTCCGAACGTTGCTGTCCGTCTGACGGAAGCCGAGCAGGATCAGAAGAAGCGCGCCGCGGGCGTCGCCAAGAAGGCGGCGGGCGGAGCGAAGAAGAAGTAGTAACCACGGCGCTCGTCGATGGGATCAGCAGGAATTCTTGGCGATCGGAGAGGGCGTCACGACGCCTTCTTCAAAAAAGCGCAGCGCGAAAACTTCGCGGCGCG
>CAYTGC010000295.1:0-6154 GCA_964437195.1 uncultured Myxococcales bacterium
CCAGCTCGCGCACCTGCGCCGGCACAAGGTCGATCCGCAAGATGGCATGGCAGACAATGCGCACCGGAAAGCGAGACATGCGCGGCATGATCCACCGCCTCTACCCACTGCTCAAGCGGATTTCTCGACGGGAAAGGATGGGCTCGCCTGCCTGGCCGGCGGGCTGATGCGGGTGAGCACGGGCGAGCCAGGCTATGCGCGGCGATGCTCCCTGCGGTGACCGCTGGGCCCCTGCGCAGCCGCAGCCCAGTCCATCCGAGTCGAGCCCGAACGCCATCGTGATCTAACACCTTCCTGACACGTCACCGACGCGCATTGGGTGTACGCGTGGCCCTGCGTAGGTCACCTCTTGACCCCCCTTGGGGGGCGCGATACTACGTCTGGGCGACGCAACCGATCGGATCCCCTGGCGAAATATGTCAAGAGACCCGTAAACGATTACCAATTCTTGAGCAGGAGCACTCACGCGTGGTTTGCCGTATTCTGATCGGACTGCTCTCAATTCCATTTTTGTCCGGGGGGACGATCGATGTTGAATTCGAGTTTGAGTCGCGGGCGGCTGCGTGTCCTGCTGGCGCTGCTCGCTCTGTTAGGTCTCGCTGCTTGCCAGGCCGGTAGTTCCAACGAACCGCTCGGCGCAGGTGCACAGGAGGCGGGCAGCCCACGCGACAGAGCGCTGCGCCAGCTTCGTGCGCTCCACGGCGCTCCGGTGATCCTCGATTGGAACCCTCGGCTCGACATGCCGCTGTACGTGCGGTTTGGCCAGGGCGGGCTCAAGGTTTCGCAGGGGACGAACCAGAGCGACTCGCCCGAGCAGCGCGCACTGGCGTTCCTGGATGCCACGGGCGCGCTGTTCTCTCTGCATGCTGCCAAGGAGCAACTCGCAGTCCGCCAGCTCGTCCACCATGGGTCAGGTTCATCGACAGTGAAGCTGGCGCAGCACCATCGCGGAGTACAGGTGGAGGGGGCCCAACTCAACGTCACGCTGACCGCGGCCGGTGAGATCCTGTCGATCATGGGCGCCATCGCTCCGACGATCCAGATTGACGTCGCGCCGGTGCTGAGCCGCCGAGAGGCCGTGGACAAGGTGCGCGAGCTGGTCGAAGGTACGCGGCCCGATGAAAATCCGCAGCTCGTCATCGTGAGCCATGCGGTGCTGGGAGACAATGTGGATCCGTCCCCCTACCTGGCGTGGAAGGTCTACGCGAGTGGGCAGGAGCGAGGTCCTTCCTACAATGTCTACATCGACGCGCGCACCGGGCAGCTGCGGGACAAGTTTACGACGACGATGGGACTGTATCGAGAGATCTGGAAGGAGAGCTTCTTCCTTCACGATCCTTTCGGCACGCAGATCATGAACGAAGCCGGGGCGCTTCCGGGGAAGACTCCGGACAAAGACGCGCTCGATACGTACGACGCAGTTCGCGTGTACGATGCATATCTGGCGCGGCATGGCATCGACAGCTTTTCCCGTCGCGGCGACTGGTACAAGAGCAGCATTCATAGTGAACGTGCCAGGGCCAATGGCGGAGGCGTGTTCGATTCGGGCAAAGACGTGACGATGGCCTACGCCGGCTTTCAGACTGGCATGCCGGCGCTCGATCTCGTCAGCCATGAATGGACACACGGACTGCTCTACTACGCGGGAACGCTCGAGGGAACGACCGGGCAGCCGCGGTCGGTCCATGAAGGGCTGGCCGATGTCATCGCGTGTTTCGTGGATAGCGATGACTGGAAAATTGGCGATAAGCGATCCCTGCAGAATCCGGAGTCGGTGCCGGGCCAGCATGACCATTACAGCGATAAGACGTCGGATACCGAGGCATACGAGAACTCCACCATCCTCAGCATGACCGGCTTCTTGATCGGGGACAGCGCCTGCAACGTGCATCCTCACAATGATCCGGCGAGTGGCGGCAGTGGCGCTTGCGTTCAGGGAATTGGTCGTGAAAAGGCCGGTCGCATCTTTCTGCGCGCCATCACTGCGAACCTCTTTCCGTACATGGAGCTGCGCGCCGCGCGCTGGGCGATCATCGATGCGTGTCATCAGCTGACTCAGGAAACGGGAGGGATCTCCGAGAGAGACTGTGACTCGGTCTACGCGGCCTTTGCCGCCGTGGGAATTCCCGGCTATGGCGTCCCCACCATCCGCAGCTCACCCGCGGCGGCGAACCTTAGCGCCGACTGTGTCGACCAAGGAGGAGAGGGATTTCCCCCGCAGGCCAACGTGACGCTGGTCTTCCATGACGTGCTCGGCGCCGTCTCGGATCGCTTTCCGGTTCGGACCGGAACGGATGGGAGATATCTGCACCACTTTGGACTCGGATGTACCGGACCGGATGCTGCCCAAGCGATCGCTCGGGCCAAGCTCTTCGTGGCGCGCACCGATCCGCGGGGGCTTGGCTATCGCGATCGACCAATGCGCTACTGGGCGGAATATACGGACGGCGGACTGATCCAGTCGTCCGTCGTAAATTATGCGCTGAGCTACAACGGCACCTGCACGCCCGATTGCAGCGGAAAGAGCTGTGGTGCCGACGGCTGCGGCGGCACCTGCGGGCTGTGCTCCGGAGTCAACCAATGCAGCGCCGGCACCTGCACAGCTCCGGCGGGAAGTCCGGGCCTGACGGTCTGCGGAACGATCTCCAGCACGACGCGTTGGGGTGTGGACAAGAGCCCGATTCTGGTGAACTGCGATCTCAACATCAGCGGCAGCCTGACCATCGATCCAGGCGTCGAGGTGATGTTCGATGGCAGCGACACGGACATTTTTGTTTTACCCGGCGGGACGTTCAACGCGGTGGGCAGCAGCGGCGCACCGATCGTCTTCACCTCGCGGAGCAGCACGGCGCCCGGTGCGTGGGGCGGCATCGATATCTCGGGAGACGCAACGCAGGCACGAATCGTACATGCAGAGTTTCGGTATGGCGGCTCCCGATCGTTTTATGCGGCTGGATTCCCGATTCTGACGAGCGGGCGCATTCAGCCAGAGATTCAGAACGTGCGCTTTGTCGGGAACCGGCGAGATGCCATTGGTCTCAAGTCAGGGGTCTACGCGGGCAATGTTCGGCTGAACCTGGTCGGCTACCCCTACATGATCACCAGCGACGTGACGATCAACCCCGGAGTCACCATGACGCTCGAGCCGGGAGTGGTCCTCAAGTTCGAAGGCAACGAGACAGACCTGTTCGTAAATGGCCGCCTGGTCGCGCAGGGGACGACGTCTCTGCCCATCTACTTCACTTCGGCCAAAGACGACGATCGCGGGGGCGACTCGAACAGCGATGGCCGAACACCGCCCGCAGCGGGAGACTGGGGCGGGGTGGTGCTCAAGCGCGACGCCACGCTCCCCGCATCGTCGATCGCGAACACGACGATGATGTACGGAGGCAGCTATGCCTATGCTTATGGGCAGCGGTATCCGTTGCAGGTAGATGGCAGGACGCAGCCCACGATCACGGGGCTCAACATCACCAACAACCGGCGCAATGCGATCGCGCTGCAGACGGGCACGTACACGGCAGACCTGCGGCTGAACGTCACCGGAGTCCCTTATCTCATCGACTCCGATGTGGTCGTGAACCCCGGGGTGACGATGACGGTGGATCCCGGCGTCATCATCAAGTTCGAGAGCAACGAGACCGACCTGTTCATCGATGGTCGCCTCATCGCCGAAGGGACCGCGGCGCGGCCCATTTACTTTACGTCGGTGAAGGATGACTCCATCGGTGGCGACGCGGGAAACGATGGCCTGACCCCGGCATCGGCGGGAGACTGGGCTGGCATCTGGCTGGGTAAAGATCCGACGCTAGCCGCTTCGTCGATCGCCAACGTGGTGATTACGTACGGCGGGAGCTATTCCTATGCCTACGGACAGCGCTATCCGCTGCAGGTAAGCGGTCGGACCCAGCCCACCATCACCGGACTTAGCATCACGAAGTGCCGACGCAACGCGATCGCGCTGCGGACCGGTGCCTATACCGCGGATCTGCGGCTGAACGTCACGGGGGTGCCGTATCTCATCGATGCGGATGTGACTGTGAATCCGGGGGTGACGATGACCGTGGATCCGGGGGTCATCGTCAAGTTCGAGAGCAACGAGACCGACCTGTACATCAACGGTCGTCTCATCGCAGAGGGGACCGCCGCGCGACCGATCTATTTTACGTCGTACAAAGATGACGATCGGGGAAATGACACCAACGGCGATGGCAAGAGCCCGGCCGGAATCGGCGACTGGGGCGGGATCTTCTTGAACCGCGACACGACGCTGCCAAACTCGTCGATCGCAAATGCCAACATCATGTTTGGCGGCTCGTACTCCTATGCATATGGACTGCGCTATCCGCTGCAGGTGAACGGTCGGACGCAGCCGACGATTACGGCGCTCAAGATTACCAAGTGTCGGCGTAACGCGATCTCTCTGCTGACGGCGACGTACACAGGGGATGTGCGGCTCAACGTCTTGGGAGTTCCGTATCTCATCGACTCCGATATTCGTGTGAACCCCGGAAGCACGATGACCGTCGACCCGGGTGTTGTCGTCAAGCTCGAAGGGAATGAGACCGACCTGTACATCGACGGGAACTTCGTCGCGGAAGGCACGTCGGCGCAGCCCATCGTGTTTACGTCGCTGCGAGACGACTCCGTATTAGAGGACTCGAACCCCGATGACGCGACGCCGCCCGACCGCGGCAACTGGGGGGGCATCGTCTTTTCGTCCACCGTCACGAACGCGCGGATCAAAAATGCGCGGATCGCGTTTGGCGGAAGCAGCTCCTTTTATGCCGCCGACTGCAGCCTCAATATCAGCGGCGCCGCGCCGCTCATCGAGTCGGTGGACTTCGATCGCAACGAGGACGCAGTCTGCGCCTTTGCCAATGCTCAGCCCGATCTGGGCGATGGGGCCCTCGGCTCGAAGGGGAATAACCGCTTCCTGGGCCATGTCCCAGGCGACAAGAGCTGGGCCGTCTACAACGCGTCGGCTCGTGAAATCTACGCCCGCAACAACTTCTGGGGCACGACCAGCGCCGCGGACATCGCAGCGACGGTCCGCGATCGCACGGAAGATCCAGCGGTGGGAGAGGTCTATTACGAGGGTTTCTTGTCTCACTAATAGGCAGGTGGGGCGGACGTCCCTCCCCGCCTCTTCGGAACAACATGCAAACATCTCGGCTCATACGGCTTGTGCCAGCCTTGACCTCTGCCAACGAGGTCCGTTCCGGCTCCAGGCTCCTACGCGAGTTGCGTGAAGAATCTGATCTTCCACGACGGAGCCTGACATTGTGCTACGCGACGCGCTCACGAACGACATTGAGGTTGTGAGCCACCAGGACGACTTCCTCATACACGACCGTCCCATCAGTCGGGAGGGATTGCGGTGGCGCAAACTACAGGCATGGTGCGCCGAATCGTGCAGCATCTCTGACGAGAAGGTCGCGAAGGAAACCCTGTATCAGCGCCTCCAAGGAAACCCTGTATCAGCGTCTCCTCGGTTGCCTGCCCACCAGTTCTCCCCCCGTAACGACTGCTGTTCGTCGAGTACCACCACTGGCTGCGCTCAGCGGTGCCCGAGATGCCCGCGTGGCTCCCGGAGGTCTGCACTACGACCCGTTGACGGCTCGGCAGCGCGGCTTTGAGGTACTGCTGCGGCAGCGGATGGATCTTCTGCTGTTGCTGCCGGCCGACGCGCGCGTGGTCCTGGAAGTAGACGGTGTCCGCCATTACCACGATTCACAGGGCCGCCCGCACCCCTGACACCAACACGACCGAAACCTGGCGAGCCAAGCGCTTCCAGGCCATGGCCAAGCGCAGGTGGCTGCGCTTGCGCCGTCCAACACCTTGCCCAGTCGGCGTCGCTGGACCAGGTGGGCAGCTCTCGCAGCGAAGGCCACTTGACTCACCCACGAGGCTACGGTCCGCAGGGCGGCGTCAGGGATCGAGACGATCGTTCCCTTCTGACCAGCGTTGCCTGGTCGCACTATTTTTCCTATGCGTGGACGCTGCTGACCCGGGGGTCTGTACAGTGTGAAGCCGCTCAGCCCACGGAGGCGAAAACGACTCTCCGCGAAGCCGTCGCGCTGTACGATGGCCCGGATTATTGCTTGTCCGAAGAGTTGGAGCCGCTCGCAGTTGGACTTGCACGGGGACGGAG
>CAYTGC010000296.1:0-6147 GCA_964437195.1 uncultured Myxococcales bacterium
CGCATGGGCCGGTTCGGGCGAAAGTGTCAGCGTCTAGCGAGTCGCCGGGCTTCACATAGATCGGCGAGTTTTCTGTATCAGACTGTCCGTTCCGTCGAAAACCGTGCCAATAGGCACACTCGGGAAGCGACAGCGTACGAGATCCGGTGTCTGACTGACGGTGTGCCGTGGGCCGCTCGAAAGTACGGCTGGCCGACGGTTGGCTCGATCGCCGCGCGAGGGCCTCCACTCGATCCTGTAGGGCAAACTGCGCTGCGCTTTGACCCAGCGAGCCTTGTTGGATGTAGGATGGCCGCAGTTTGCTGGTCACGGGCGGTGGTCAGGGTCTGGGTTGCGAGAAAGAGCGACGAGGAATAGTGGAAATGAGCACGACGACAACGACAATTTCGCCACGGCCTGAGCAGGGGCAGTTGGTGAGCGTGCGGGCTCGGAAGTGGGTGGTGACAGAGGTTTTGGCGAGCACCCTGCCGCCGCCGCGACTTCAGACGGGGCTTACAGCGCCTCAACACCTGCTCTCGCTGTCGTCGGTTGAGGATGATGGGCTGGGCGAGGAGCTGAACGTCATTTGGGAGTTGGAACCCGGTGCGCGGGTGGTGGAGAAGGTGGCGCTGCCGGAGCCGACGGGGTTTGATGCGCCAGAGCGGCTTGATGCGTTCTTGGATGCGGTGCGCTGGGGCGCGTCGTCCTCGGCGGATGTGCGGACGATTCAGGCACCGTTTCGCTCGGGAATCGACATAGAAGACTACCAACTTGACCCGGTCGTGCGGGCCATCCAGATGCCGCGTGTGAACCTGCTGATTGCCGATGACGTGGGACTGGGAAAGACCATTGAAGCGGGGATGGTGGCGCTGGAGCTTGTGATTCGGCACCGAGCGCGCAAGATGCTGATCGTGTGTCCATCGTCGTTGCAAGTGCAGTGGCAAGAGCAGATGCGCGACAAGTTTGGGCTGGAGTTCCGAATCGTGAACTCCTCGCTGATGGGTGCGCTGCGTCGTAGTCGGGGGATTCACATCAACCCGTGGAACCACTTTCCCAGGCTTATCACGAGCATTGACTTTCTCAAGCGAGAGCGACCGCTGCGGCTATTCCGCGAGCTTCTGCCAGGGCCGGAGGAGTCGACTTTCCCTCGGAAGTTCGACCTTTTGATCGTGGATGAGGCCCACAACTGCGCGCCATCGGGGGTGGGTCGTTACGCGACGGACTCGATGCGGACAGAAGCGCTGCGGCTCCTGGTTCCACACTTTGAACACAAGCTGTTTCTGACGGCGACCCCGCACAACGGCTACCCGGAGAGCTTTTCGGCGCTCCTGGAGCTACTCGACAACCAGCGGTTCGCGCGCAGCACGGCGATTGATCCCAAGCAGCTCAAGGCCGTGATGGTGCGGCGCATGAAGTCGGAGCTGCCGCCCCGGTGGGATGGAAAGCCTCGGTTCCCAAAGCGCGTGCTCGATCCCATCGAGGTTCCGTACACCGACGAGGAGCACGCGGTTCATGCAGCGCTGCGGGCGTATGCGGATTCCAGGGTCAAGCGGGCGCAGGACAATGCGGAAAAGCTTGCGACAGAGTTTGTGCTCAAGACTCTCAAGAAGCGGCTGTTTTCGAGCCCGGCGGCGTTTCTGACAACGCTCGATGCGCATGAAAAGTCGTTCAAGCAAGCGAAGCGGGGCAGGCCCGTGCGCAAGCCGTCGATCGTGATTCTGCGTCAGGAACTCGACCGCATCGACGAGGACTACGCCGATGACACCGAGTATGACGAGGCGACGACGAGCGCGGTGGATGCGGCGTCGCTTTTGTTTGCGGAGCCTTCGGTGGAGGAACTGGCCCTCCTCAAGCAGATGCGGCTGTGGGCGGAGAAGGCGTCGGGACAGCTTGACTCGAAGGCAAAGCGCCTGATGGCGTGGCTCGATACCCACATTCGGCCCGGCAAAAAGTGGAGCCACGAGCGGGTGATTCTGTTCACGGAATATCGCAGCACGCAAAACTGGCTGCGAGAGATCCTTGCGCAGCAGGGCTTCACCAAAGACGACCGGCTGCTGACGATGTATGGCGGTATGGATGTAGACGAGCGCGAGGCGGTCAAAGCGGCGTTTCAGACCGGGCCGGAGACAAGCCCGGTGCGCATTCTGCTCGCAACCGACGCTGCCGCCGAGGGTCTGAACCTTCAGAACCACTGCTATCGGCTGATCCACTACGAGATTCCGTGGAACCCGAACCGGCTGGAGCAGCGCAACGGACGCATCGACCGCCATGGACAGCAGGGCTTTTTGGCACCCAGCGGTGAGCGCCAAGTCTTTGTGTACCACTTTGTGGGACAGGGCTATCGCCAGCAGGCCTCGTTTGCACCGCGCGCAGCGGATCTTGATGCGGATCTTGAGTTTTTGATGCGAGTGGCGCAGAAGGTCGAGACGATTCGGGAAGACCTGGGCAGCTACGGCACTGTGCTGGCCGACGATGTCGAGCGAGCGATGCGCGGCCAAGGCTACACGATGCCTGGCGTTCGTCAGGCCGAGGCCAAGGTCGAGCCGACGCGGAAGATGCTCAAGTTCGAGCGCGACCTCGCCAAGCACATCGGCGAACTGCTCGAGCAGTATCGCGACACCCAGCGCGAGCTGCGCCTGTCCCCCGACAACATCCGCAAGGTGGTCGAGGTCGGGCTGGCGCTGGCCGAGCAGCCCGCGCTGATTCCCATTTCGCATCCGTCCAAAAAGCCGGTCTTTGTCCTGCCGGCTCTCAGGCATAGCTGGGCCGCGTGTGCCGAGGGACTCGAGCATCCGCACACCAAAGAGACTCGCCCGATCACGTTTGACCACGCCGCATGTGAAGGTCGCGACGACTTGGTGCTGGTCCACCTAAACCATCGCCTAGTCCAGATGAGCCTGCGGCTGCTGCGGGCGGAGGTCTGGTCGGTCCAGGGGCGCAAGCGTCTGCATCGCATCACGGCGCGGCTGGTGCCGGATCTGGGGCTGAGTGCGCCGGTGGTGATTGCCCATGCTCGGCTGGTTGTGATCGGCGGCGACAGCCATCGGCTGCACGAAGAGATCATCACGGCGGGCGGCCTGCTGAAAGAGGGTCGCTTGGCCCGGCTGAACGTCGGTGAGATCGAAAGGCTCCTGACCGCTGCGACCTGCGACCTGCCCAGCGAGTTGCTGCAAAGGCACCTGCTGGAGCTGTGGGACAAGCTTGCGCCCTCGCTTGCTCAGTCGCTGGAAGCCCGGATGAAGGATCGCCAGACGGCCTTGCAAAAGAAGCTGGCCGAGCGGGCAAACAAAGAGCACGACGACATGGTCGCGATCTTTGGCGAACTCCAGAAGGCGATAGACAACAAGCTGAGCGAACAGGAAGACCCGCAGCAGCTCTTGCTATTTAGCGAGCAGGAAAAGGACCAGCACCATCGCAACCTCGACTTTCTGAGAAGCCGGAAGAAGGCGATTCCGCTGGAGCTGGTGCAAGAGACCGAAGCGATCAAGGCTCGCTACAAAGACCCGCAGCCTCGGATGTTTCCCGTTGCTGTGACGTTCCTCGTACCTGAAAAGATGAGGAGAGGGTAATGACAGCTTCCATAACGCGCCACCACAACGAGTGGCTAAAGCTAGTGCCGAACTCGGGTCCGTTCCTGAGTCTGCCCGTGCTATCCGAGGTTTTTCCCCAGGGGCTTTATGCTCATGATGCGGACCATGCCCGGCGACTGCGGTTGGCGTTTCAGGAGTGGGATGACAACCAAGTGGGCAAGCGCCCTGACCCCGCGCTGCATCGGGCGTGGCTGCGGTTTGTGCTCAGCGAGACGCTGGGCTTCGACGAACTTTTGGCCGAAGGACAGGCGATTCCGCAGACGCTCAAGAGTGAAGTGGCGGAGTATGGCGAGACGCTGCGACCCGATTGGATCGTGTGCGACCCCGCGACGAAAAAGGCCCGCTTGCTCGTCCAGGTCTATCCCCGGTCGCAGTCGCTGACCAAGCCAGTTGCCACGTCGCGCTGGAAGACCGCGCCCGACACCCGGATGATGCAGCTCTTACACGATACCGGCATCCGGTTGGGCCTCGTCACCAACGGTGATCACTTCCTGCTGGTCAACGCGCCGAAGAACGAAGCGACCGGCTACGCCACTTTTCACGCCAACCTGTGGCTCGAAGAGCCGCTCATCCTGCGCGCCTTCCGTTCGATTCTCGGAGCCGAGCGACTGTTTTCTGTGCCGAGCACCGAGACGCTGGAAGCCCTGCTCGACAAGAGCGCCAAGGATCAACAGGAAGTCACCGACCAGCTCGGCTATCAGGTCCGCAAAGCCGTCGAGGTCTTGATTCACTCGCTCGACAAAGCCGATCAGGAACACGGACGGAAGCTGCTCTGCGACGTGAGCGAAAAGGTGCTGTACGAGTCGGCCCTGACCGTGATGATGCGCCTGGTGTTTCTGTTCTGCGCCGAGGAACGGGAACTGCTGCTACTCGGTGATGACCTCTACGACAGAAACTACGCCATCAGCACCCTGCGCGAACAACTGCGCACGACCGCCGACCAGTTCGGCGAGGAAATCCTCGGCCTGCGGTACGATGCTTGGGCGCGGCTCCTCACCACCTTCCGCGCCGTCTACGCTGGGGTTCAGCACGACCAGCTCAAGCTCCCGGCCTACGGCGGCAGCCTGTTTGACCCCGACCGCTTTCCGTTTTTGGAAGGCCGTGGTCATGGCACAAGCTGGAAGACCACCGAGGCCACCCCGCTGCCGGTTAGCAACCGCACGGTCCTGCACCTTTTGGAGTCCCTTCAAGTCCTGCAAACCAAGGTCGGCGGCATCCTCGAGGCCCGCAGCCTGAGCTTCCGCTCGCTCGACATCGAACAGATCGGCCACGTCTACGAGGGCCTGCTTGACCACACCGCCCGCCGCGCCACCGAGCCCGTCCTGGGCCTGCAAGGAACCCGCGACAAGGAACCGGAAATCGCCCTTGCGCAGCTCGAGAAGCTCGCCGCCCAAGGCGAATCCGCGCTGCTGGGGTTCCTCAAAGAGGAATCCGGTCGCTCCGAGTCCGCGCTGAAAAAGTCCCTTCACGCCGAGCTGAGCGACCGCCAAATCAGCCGCTTCCGCACCGCCTGTCAGGATGTCGCACTGTGGCAGCGGGTGAAGCCGTTTGCCGGGCTCGTGCGGCTCGACGACGTGGAATATCCCATCGTCATTCCCCAAGGCAGCGTCTATGTCACCTCCGGCACTGACCGGCGGTCTTCCGGCACGCACTACACGCCGAAAAGCCTGACCGAGCCCATCGTAAAGTACACCCTCGAGCCGCTCGTCTATGTCGGCCCCGCCGAAGGACTGCCCAAGGAATCCTGGCAGCTCCGCAGCGCCCAGGAGCTGCTCGACCTCAAGGTCTGCGACATGGCATGTGGTTCCGGCGCGTTTTTGGTCCAAGCCTGTCGCTACCTTGCGGCGCGGCTGCTCGAAGCCTGGGACGCCGTCGAGCGAGCCCATCCGGGGACGCTTCACATCACACCCGAGGGCAAGCCCGCCTCGGGTGAGCCGGGTGAGCTGCTGATTCCCGACGACCCCGAGGAGCGCCAGACCTATGCCCTGCGCATCGTCGCCCAGCGCTGCCTCTACGGCGTGGACAAAAACCCGTTGGCTGTCGAGATGGCCAAGCTGTCGCTGTGGCTGCTGACCCTGGCCAAAGACAAGCCGTTTGAGTTTCTAGATCACGCCATCCGCTGCGGCGATTCACTGGTGGGGATTCACAACACGGAGCAGCTTGCGACCTTCAGCCTCGACGGCAAAGGCGCGCAGCGGCAGATCTTTGTCCGCTTCCTGCACCAGCACATCAAGCAGGCGATCGCGCTTCGCCAGAGCATCGCCGACACGCAAGCCAACACCGTCGAGGATGTCGAAACCCAAGCCCACAAGCTCCAAGAAGCCAACGAGCGACTCGAGCGGCTCAAGACCGCCGCCGATCTGCTGATTGCCGCAGAGCTGACCCCCGGCTCGGCTTCGGACAAGCGCCACGCCCATGACAAGCACGCGATTCTTCTCGAGCGCGACTTGCACAGTCCCAATCCGAATGACTTGAAGCAAAAAGCCAAAGAAGCGCTGGCCGGTCACATCCCGTTCCATTGGCCCTTAGAGTTTCCCGAAGTGATGATCGAGCGCGGCGGCTTCGATGCGTTTGTGGG
>CAYTGC010000297.1:0-6146 GCA_964437195.1 uncultured Myxococcales bacterium
CCGGACTCCGAACAGGACGCAATCACAAAGCAGCAGGTGGGGAGGCTACTTGGCCTTCTTGTCAGCCGGAGGAATGAGTCCATCCGGAACCGGAATGTCCACGCTACCAGACGAAGCACTGGCCTTGGTTGTCTTGGGCGCACCGCCACCACCACCGCCACCACCCTTGTCACCACCGCCGCCAGCCTTGCCCTTGTCGCCACCGCCTTTGTCGCCGCCACCCTTGTCGCTGCCCGGGGCTGGACCACCGATTGGAATGCCAGGACCATCGACGCTTGGAATCATCGCCGAAGCGCCGGATGGCAGACCGCTCAGGTTGATATCGACACGGATTGCGGGTCCGTCTTTCTTCTTGTCGGGTGGCTTGCTCTCCCAGTTGAGTCCAAGTCCGGCGATGACCGTGTGGCTTGGGCTGCCCGCCGTCAGACCGATGCCGTACGCGACCGAAAAATAGGTACCGTTCGACTTCGAGCGCCGCAGACCAATGTCCCAGAACAAGGGCGCGCGCGTCTCGTCGGTGCTACCGAGAGCAAAGGTGCCGACCAGTTCCGTGTTGATGTACAGGCCGTTGTCCTGCGAGATCGCCATCGAAGCGCCGACGCCGTACAGGATGTGATTTCCGAGTCCAAGCGCGAGCTTGGTGCAGGGCATCGCATTGGGATCCGTCGTTGCGCCCGTTCCCGGCGTGTCGAGTGTCCCGAGCGGATTGATCAGCATCGCTGGCTGAGCCGCCGGCGTTCCGCCCTCGCAGGGAATGTTGGAACCAGCGATGACCGCACCAACGTTGGCCGCAATGTGGAGTCGCTTCTGCAGCAGCCCGGGTGCGTCGAGGATCAGACGCGGATACCCGCTGACCTGTCCAGCGCCAAGACCCGAGTCACCCTGCGCCGTCTGGAAACCAACACCGACCGAAAGCGCCGCCTGGATGGGCGACTTGTCCGGCAGGTGGAGATTGACTTTGCCGATCAGACGCAGATCGCCAACAGCGCTGCGGCTCAAGTTAAAGCCCGACGAGTCTTGATAGAGCACGAAGGGCATCGCCAGGCCCAGCTCAACCCAGCTCGCGATCGACACCATGGCTGCGAGATGCAGCGTGAAGCGGTTCTCGATCTTGGCGTACTTGGTCATTTCCTCGTCGGTGATACCGAGCGGATTGCGCCCATATACACCGGTCGAGCGAATCTGAAAACCAAAGTCGCTGACGCCGCTGTGTTCGATAAAGAAGCCGTCACGCCAGCTATTCCCCGGAAAAAGTGGCATCGCTCGCCGCGCATCGAATGTCGGCGTGGTTGTTGTCGGGGTCGTCTGCGCTTGTGCTGCCCCTGGGCCTAGCAAGGCGACCGCGCACGCAGCACTAGCAATAAGATCAAATCGTACTCGGGTACTCGACGATGCCATGTAGCATCTGCCTCCGCTTCATTAGAAAGTAAAGGCTTTTACGGGGAGCGGTCAATAACTACAAAACCTCTGCCGCCGATTCTTGCCCGCGGATCGCGAACTTACGCTGCGCGGATACAAGCAACCACACGCCGTAGCCAAGCGCCCCGGATGTGCAGTCCTCGAAGCCGTTCCCGGACGAGACCCTAGTGCGCAATCAGCCACTCACCAAGGTCTTTGAGCACCGTTTCACGCTCGGTTTCATTGAGGATCTCGTGAAACAGACCCGGGTAGACCTTCATCGTTTTGTCCTGGCCCCCGAGCAGTTCGAAGACCTGCTGCGCGGCTTGCGAATCGACCAGTTGATCGTCTCCGGCCTGCAATAGCAGCATCGGAATCGCGAGCCGCGGCGCCCGGCTACGAATGTCGGCATGCGTCGCCAGAATTTCGGTGAACCAGCGGGCCGTCGCAGTATGGAAGATAAGTGGATCTTCCGAGTAGGCCTTACACGACGCCTGGTCGTGCGACAGGATGTAGCTGTCGATCTGGTTTGGCAGCTTCAGCCGAGGATGCACGAGCGACGCAGCCATTGCCAAAGAGCGCTTCCAGCCCGGCACCTTGATCTTGATACCGAAAAACGGCGAAGTAATCGCGAGCGCGCGCACCGCCTTGGGATGCGACAGCACATATTCGAGGCAAACCAGCCCGCCCATGCTGTGTCCCACCAAAATCGGTGGGCGCGTGTCTCCTCCAGGGAAGGACTTCTGGGCCTCGGCAATAAACGCAGTCACGTCATCGACGTAGTCGCCGAAACGGTCAATGTAGCCGCGATCTCCGCCTGACTCACCGTGGCCGCGCAGATCGCCCGCAAGAACGTGATAGCCCTGCTGATTCAGGTACGCCGCGACGTGCCCGTAGCGACGACGATGTTCAGCAAAACCATGGATAAGTACGATGACACCTCGCGGAGAAGACGAGTCTGACGGGTAGCCATCGACTCGGAGCGTGGTTCCATCCGAGGACTGTAGACTGCGGGTAAACATGGATGTAGTAGAAGTACCGCAAAACAGGGTCTGCTTGTTGACAAAACCGGTCGGCCCGTGCCACACACCGCACACGATTGCCCCCGGCGGGCACGACGCAAAAGGTGTCCTGTGCGAAGTTCGGCAAACAAAGACCGGCGAAAAAATGCAGCCAGCGAGCAGAGCAGTGAAGCAGTCCACGAGCTGACGCTGCCACTGACCGAAGCGCCGGAGCCGCTGATCACCAAACCAGAGCGACCGCGTCGTCCACCAGCGGAACCGGTTTCAAAGCAACCGCGCCCCCCGGCCCCACCGGTCGAAGTCCTTGAGCCGTCGCAGGAAGCCGACTTTGGGACCGCTCTCCGACGAGCGCGCGAGCTCAAAGGGCAGACGATTCACGAGCTGGCGAACATCACGCGCATCTCGGCAAGATGGATCGCCGCGCTGGAGCAAGAAAAGTTCGATCAGCTCCCCGCAACCGTGTTTGTGACGGGCTACGTCCGCAACCTCGCGCGGGCGCTCGGCATCGATCCTGATGACTTGCAGAACCGCTACCGGGCCCAGCGCGAAACGCAGGAAGCGGCCAATCTGACGGGAACCGGCGGCAGTGACCGGTTTGAATCGGCGATGCGACAGCGCATCTTTCTGGCGTTCACAGTTCTTGCGGTACTCGTTGGTGTTGTGGCGCTTCTGGTCTTGGTGTTTCAGCGACGGCAATCCTAGCCGCTGGACCAAGGCCTCTCGACGCGTCGTTTGACGACAAAACCTCACTCGGTTGATACTTTTCGTTACCTCACGATGATTTCACTCGAATCCACGGCACTCGCGCGCAGCGCAGAACTGGCGACCTCGGCGGACCCACTTCCACACGGACTTCTGGCCGTGGGCGGTCTGGGGTCGGCAGACATCGGCCTCGCGATGATCCAAGTTCTCGCACTGGTGGCCTGCGTCACCGTTCATGAGTTTGGTCACGCCTTCGTCGCAGACCGTCTCGGTGACCCGCTCCCACGCGAGCAAGGCCGCGTCACGCTCAACCCATTGGCACACATTGATTGGCTGGGAACGGTGATCTTCCCAGTGATGATGGCTCTCGGTGCCGGACTGCCGCTGGCCTGGGGAAAGCCCGTCGAGTGGACCAACAACCCAAGATATCTGACCCGCCGTTTCTCGATGCGGACCATCCGCCTGATGGTTTCTACGGCAGGACCGGCGATGAACCTGCTGCTTGCGCTTGTCATGTCGGTGATTTTCGTCGCGGCAATCAAGCTTCAATCCAAGCCAGTGGCCATCGGCAGCCAGCGACTTTTGCTGATGAACCTGTCGCTGATGTTCTTCAATCTGCTGCCGATTCCACCGCTCGACGGGCGGACGTTTCTGGAGTATCTGCCGAGTTCTTTGTCGACGGTGCGCGATTTTCTGTTCCGCTTTGGTGGGTTTATCTTCCTGATCTTGCTGGTGTTGCCGCCGATTGGTGGTGCCACACCGCTCGGTTGGCTGATGCTGCCGTTTGAGGTGTTGATCGGGAAGTATCTAAACCTACTGCTGCACCTTGCGCAGTAGGCCTCGCTCCATCGCGACATCTTCCCCGTCGAGATCTATTGCGACAGCTGCGCAATTGGCATACAGCCAACCACAACTCGTCCGACGGAAAATTGGGTTGCAAAGCGCGACGTAGCCATGCGATCGTAAAAGGCTAAGATCTGCCAGCTAGTTGCAACCCATGCCTGAGCCACCAAACCCGTCGATTACGCCGCAGTGGAGCCCCCCCAAGTCGTTTGAGGAATTCCGACTGCTCTGGCCGCTCAGCCGTGGAGGCATGGGCGAGGTGTATCTGGGACACGACACCCTGCTCGATCGGCCCGTCGCGGTGAAGTTCATTTCGACGCCGGTGAACAGCGCCGCACTGCGCGAACAGTTCATGAACGAGGCGCGTGCGGCGGCGCGGCTCCAGCATCCCAACGTCGTTACCATCTATCGGGTCGGCGAAGTCGACGAGCACCCGGTCATCATCTCGGAATTCGTACGTGGCCAGAATCTCGACGCTCTTCCGAAGCCAGTACCGTGGACCCGGGCGGTTGAAATTGGTCTGGGCCTCGCTCGCGGCCTGGCAGCAGCCCACCGGCGTGGTGTTCTGCATCGCGATATCAAACCGGGCAACGTGATCATCTCGAACGACGGCGAGGTCAAGCTGCTCGACTTCGGCTTGGCCGAATTCTTCGATGCCGATGGTCAGGGCGCCGACCCCGAAGACCTGATGTGGAGCCAGGCCGCCGAGATGGCTTCCGTCTCGGGTCAATATGCCACCCTCAACATGCCCGTGGAAGACGCGGCACGGCTGTTGGCAATCGATTCCCCTGGCGGACCGGGAGGGTCATCAGACCCCGACGACAAAGAGTTCGTGGTGGTCGTAAACCGCCGGAGCGTGGACCCATCGTCATCGACGCCGGAGCAGAGAGGGATCCGTCCGATGCCGTCGCCACGCAGTCCGATGAGCGTCCGCGGCTCGATGCCTCAAGTGCAGCGATATCCGACGATTCCGCCGAGTGGCAGCGAGCCCGTGGTCGGACCACGCAGCAAAGTAAACCCATCGGCTTCGACGCCGGAGGCTCAGCCGGACATTCAGTCCGCGCATGATTTTTCCGCCTATCACCCGACGCCACGTCCATCGCTGCCGAAGCATCAATCGCGCATTGCCGGCACCCCGCTTTACATGGCGCCCGAAATCTGGCGGGGTGAGCCGGTCAGTCGTGAGACGGACATATACGCCATGGGTGCGCTGCTCTACGAGCTGTGTGCCGGAGCACCGCCGCATATCGAAGTGCCACTGACGGAACTTCCTCGGATTGCGTCTGAACACGATGCGCCACCGCTGCTGCGCGTCGCGCCGACGGTGGACCCGCGCTTCGCTGAAATTGTCGACCGCTGCCTGAAGCGCGATCCCCTCAAGCGATTTTCATCGGGCGACGATCTGCGCGAGGCGCTCGAAGCGCTCCGACCCCGAGACGGAAAAATCAAGGCCCCCGAGGGCAATCCGTACCGAGGTCTGCTGGCATTCGAAGCCGAACATCGATCGCTGTTCTTCGGTCGTACCAACGAGATCGGGACCATCATCGATCGTCTGCGGACGGAGGCGTTTGTCCTCGTTGCCGCCGACTCGGGCGTCGGCAAGTCGTCGCTCTGCCGCGCTGGTGTTCTGCCGCTCGTCACCGATGGTGCGCTCGGCAATGGTCGGACGTGGTCGGTGCTTCTCATGGTCCCGGGCCGCAATCCGCTCATGACGTTGTGCGAGCTGCTCGCGCCGATCATGCAGACGCCCGCCGACAAGCTGATGGAAAAGCTGCGCAACGAGCCGACGAGCCTTGCCTGGGAGCTACGCAAAAAACTCGGCGACAAGACCGGTGTGCTGATTTTCATCGACCAGCTCGAGGAACTCGTCACGCTGGCCGATGCGCAAGAGGTGCAGACCCTTGGTGCTGCCCTCGGTCGACTTTGCAGCCGCACCCCTGGCATTCGCATGCTGGCGACGGTGCGCAGTGACTTTCTGGCTCGTGTCGCGACCGTTCCAAGCCTTGGCGATGAGCTGGCGAGGGCGCTCTACATCTTGCGCCCCATGACAGGTGACAAGATCCGCGAGGCGATCGTCGGCCCCGCGCATGCCAAAGGCGTTCGGTTTGAAACCGCGGCCATGGTCGATCAGCTCACCGAGAGCACCGCCAAGACCGATAGCGGACTGCCGCTGCTCCAGTT
>CAYTGC010000298.1:0-6142 GCA_964437195.1 uncultured Myxococcales bacterium
CGCCGGTTGCCTGGCAGCTCCGCTCCACAAGACGCACACTTCCAGACAGTCATGACTCCCCCAAATAGCGCCAAAAGTCGTTACAAGTGTAGCGAAGCAGAGTCGTTACAACAAGCCCAGAAAGTGCGGACTCCGTTTCCACCCGCCATGGACCGCTTCAGCATCCAACGAACAACAACGTATCGCGTACCGTGTTGACGCTTGGTAGGGTGGAAAGGGGGACAACGAGCGCACTATGTAGAGGTTAGGAGTGGCTGTGATCCAAGTACTTCCAGCCACACCCCGAAGTCCTACAGCCTCGAACACCGAGTCGATGATCTGCTGATCTGGTTGTCAGTCCACTAGACCGCGTTCTGGCTGATCGAAAGCGCCGATCCGCCGATTCTGGATGCTCGGCATCAGAAAAACAGACACCCTCATGTGATTCCTACAGCGCCAACAGACACACGCTGCGCACACTCCGAACGTGATACCGATTCATGAACAGTAGATGGCTTGATCGGGACTGTGCTACGATCGCGAGCAGAACTCTCTTTCGGAGCATCACGATGGGACAGCTAAAGCTTCGCGCCACGCACTGCCTACACTGCGGCACAGAACTGACAAGCCCGAGCGGCAAGCGAGCGCGCATCGACCGAACGTACTGCGCCGAGAGCTGTCGCGTGTTGGCCTACAAAGTGCGCAGACAACTTCGAGTCGAGGGGAACCCGGAACAGACTCCCAAGCGAGCAGAGACGCGACCGCCTCTGCTTCACAAAGCGCTGTCTGCGCTGGCCGATCTGCAAGCACAGATCGTAGGAATCGGTCACTCGCTGCGCGAAGAAGACTTGGCAGACAAGAAGCACCGAATCGCGCCGGACACCATCGAGTACAAAGCCGAAGCGGAGAGCCTACGGAAGCAGATTGCAGAGCTGAAAGAGAAGCTCGATACAGCCCAGAAACGAAATACAGAGCTGGAAGGAATCGTGTCCGCGCAAGCCGTTCGGATTCGGGAGCTTGAAGCAGAGAAGAATGAAGGGAAGGCCGCTCCAGCGACGGCAGCTCAACCTGCTGTCGATGTCCTCACAAAGGGACTGACGCGCGACGAGGAGCGCTGGCTAACGGACTTGGGAACCGCGATCCACGCTGGCTACGATCCGCTGCACGATCCGCTGGTCGATTCCAAATTCGACGAAATTGGCGCGGAGCAGGACTTGGCAGATGCCTTCGAGCAGCGTGGGCAAGTGCCAAGCACTCGATTTTACCGACGAGGAACGCTGCTATTCCCCATCGCCATCTGGGCCGCGAGACTGGCCAGGCAACAGTATGAATCTGAGCGGTCTGGGGGGCTCTTGTCGCGTGCTGCCGGCGGGTTCGGTAATCGACTCATGCTGGCCGACGAGGAGTATCTGTGCAAGCTCAGTGGCGCGCAGAAGCGCGATTTGGAACGGAAGCTTGGTGGATTTGATCGACGGTGAGCGCTTCTTGAAGGCAATCTCCTCTTCTTCGTCACCACAGCCTTGCTGCGGGCGTATACTGCTCCGTAGAATCGCTTGGGTGGGGCAGGTTTCGCGAACAACTACCCGCAGATGTGTCCTGCATGCCTTGTTCGGCGACAGCGGCGGCAGATAGGCAACCTCAGACACTCTCGCTCTCCCGGCGAGAAAGTCTCAACTCTTGCCCAAGTTCCAAGAGAGGAAGCTCTGGTAATCTGAAAGCTCCAGCCGCTCCGGCAGCTCGCCGCCGGACAAGCGTAAATAGCTGCCCACAGAAAGTCACCGCCCACAAGCGCTGGGCGGCCTGCTCCTTGGGGCGCCGGTTCGAGCCGCTCAGCCGTCTTGCTGCTCCGGCGGTTCGCGCTACAGTCGATCGCTCACAGCCCGGAAGAAACGCAAGCTTAGTCGTCGGCGTGTGTCCGCTGCGGTACCCACGACGCCATGCCCAGTGCCAACATTCGCCCTTGGCACGACAGACCTGTCGCAGCCCACATGCCCGGTCTTGATCTACAAAAGCCAACAAAAGGCAGTGTCCAAAATGCCACGCACCGAGCAGAACCGCGAAGCCGCCCGCCTCGTCGAGCTGGCGGTTCGCATGCTGGCTCCCCATGGACCCAACCGCGACCGGCACTGGACTCCTTGCTCGGATTCTTCCCTGACCGGATGAGATCTGGGCACAGATACCCAACGCTCGACTTCTCACTGCACCAAGTCAGGAACAAGTGATCTCGCCTACTTGCAGGGTCAATTGTCCAATTCTTGACCGTTTTCGTGTTTCTTCCTATGCATCAAGAGTCGTTCATCCATACGATGGGAATACCTGACCGGTCGGGTTCCAAACCAAACCAGAAGTTGCCAATACGCCGAGGAGGAACCCATGTCCCATCGTATTCTGTTTGCTCTTATTTGCGCGCTTCCGTTTGCTGGCTGCGGTGCCTACGCACAAGATACGGACGTGCTCAATCCCGTCGAGGATTCCGTACTATCCGTCCCAACGGATAACGTCACGCAGTCCCCTGCGGACACATCGCTGATCGCATGGACGGCCAACCTGCGCGTAACCAAAACTGCTGTGTCGCCCGGAGGGGGCGGTCACGATGTGACCTTGTCGTGGAACGCGGTTCCCTCCGCGAGCATGCCGTCGTTAGCGTATTACCGCATCGCTTACGTCTGCGGCTCAATATCAACCTGTCCGCCACTCAACAGTCCCTACTACGATGCTGACCGCACCCAAACCAGCAAGGTCATGTCGCGCATCACGTGCGCCAACGGAGCAAAATTCGGTATCTATGCCGTGGACATGAGTGGTTCACCCGGTCCGTGCAGCGGAGCTGCCATCAGTACTTGGTAGGCTGTGAGAGTCAGTCGAAGACAGCCCATCCCTACGGAGCCACGGCTTGACCTTGCTTCGGAACCGGAGTGAGCGTCAGTGCGCCATCCGAGCGCCAGGCCGTCAGGAATGCCACGGTTCCGTATCCCCATTCATGATCCCCAACTAGGACATCTTCCTGCCCATCTCCGTCCAGATCCGCGGCAGCGGGAACCGCAAAGGTGTCCGTCAGCCCTGGGCTCCGCCACCTTGCGGTCATTCCTCCCTGAAGGTCCGTTACATCAAAGATGCCGGTGGCTGCATGATACTCTTTTAAGAGGTACACAACCGGCTGCTGCTTTCGGAGAGGTTTTCCCAGATCGTAGGCGACCAAATAGCGACGCTCGTTGGGAAAGCTCACGCTCACTTGGGCTCCGAACATGAAGACCAGCACTCTGGGAACGCTCGAACGGTCGCGCAGGAGGGATATTCTTGGTTGATGGCCACAGTTCTCGTGATCGGGAGGACAGAGAAAGTCTAGCGAGGTCTCGTCAACAACGTGCTGCGCTCCTTGGTTGTCTACGTCGATGAGTTGCAGCATTGTGCGCGGCTTCGTGGCCATCGGTTGCAAGCTCACCAGCTCGGTAGCAGGAAGTTCCCCGTCACATGGCGTCCCGCTTAGCAGGGCGAGTCTATATGTAGAGAGAGGCACCGCCGTCGTTACTCCCGTCTTACGCTGGTAGGACAGCTTGCGGAGGGAATCAAAGCCAGATAGCACCAGCAGGCCGTACGGATAAGGGGTCAGAACCGTTTGTGACTTCTTCGTGAATGCTGACCAGCAACCCGTTCCAATGACCACCAAGGGAGTCGGAGTGGTCGGCAGCAGGAACATTGCATGAGGGTCCGATGCAACCTCGAAGATGCTGCGACGGTGTGCGCAGCCTTGCTGAGTGCAGCGGACGGCTAAGATGTCCCGAGCGTAGAAGTTGCGCGCAATGAACATCGTTCCATTCTGAAACACGACTGCCCGCTGGCCGTGGGCACACCGCCTTCTTAGAGGTCGCACATCGTCGAGGGGACTGTTCTGTTGCAAGTATGATCCGTCACGACGCTGCTCTGCACACAGTGCTGCGTCGTACGGTGTCGGGGCCACCGGAAAGCGATCCAAAAGTCGATACCCCGAAGCAGTGTTTGTGTAGATCGACATCCAGGCATCGCCGAGATCGAAGTGAGTTTCCCGTCCCAGTACTAGCTCTGGGACTCCGTCCCCAGTAAGGTCACCGAATGACAGATAATCAATAGACCCAGGTGTTGCAAGAGAGGGAGGGGCCCGGAACAGTTCCTCTCCATTTTCACCGGTGATCCACCAATTGCCTTGCCGATTCGCATGGACGAACCGGCGCTTCCCGGTTTCTGGATCATTCCATTGGGCAATCCGACCCGCCTTGCTGTCGTGCATCTCGCGGCCCGACTTTGGATTCGACAGCATCCAGCACAGAAGCAGGAGGAGTAACAGCGCAGCAGGTACATACCGCAGCTTCTGAAACATACCAGCGAGACCGATCCAGAACAGACGCCAGCGGCGAGACAGTGAATCGAGCGCAGGAAGCCGTTGGCGCATAGAGAGCTCGGCCAGGAACAGAGAGTATTGGCGGAGAAACGCCCGATACAGACGTCCTTCTACCTGCCTGGGGCTTGGGCGACTGCGGCGGCGCCGATCGGTTGGCTGAACAGTCTTGCGATCGGACGGCTTGGCAGACTGCCGACACAGCGCCGCAAACGCCCCTATCGCTTGCTGCTGTCGCGGCGAAAAGAGGATCCCCAGGCGAACATCAGGTCCTTCTCCGGCACGCATTACCAGTGAAGTTGCGGACCGGGCATCGGTGCGAATCGCGGCGTAACAGAAGCCTCTCACGCCAGCCTTGGCCTGTTCTAGCTTTCCTTCATCCAGCAGATCCACAGCAACGCGAAGCACTTCCGCCGCAATCGCTTCCTGAAGCGCGGGGTCACTGCGTACCAGTCGGCGCTCCAGTTCCTCTCCTCGGCGGTTCCAGACCTCGGTGACTCGGGCGAGGACCCGATCCAGTGGACCAAGATTGTCGGACGAAGGCATTTCGATTGAATTATCGCTCTCATGTTGTGCAGCAGCAACATGCGGCCTAGATGACGAGGCAGCGACAGGGGTCATCTCCGGATAGGAGCGAGCAGACTCGAACCAAACGGTGGTTTTGCCCAGGGGCGCTATGGGTGTGAAATGGCGCGTTGACGATCCGTTCCATCCGCGCCACACGGACGCCCAAAGCTGAAAAATTCCGCACATCGGCCCATGTTGTCGGGCCAGCAGGCAGTCTTCGGTGTGGTGGCTTGGACGCGGCGCTCGATGTAGATTTCTGGCCAGGCGAGTGCCAAAGCTCGGGAAGGTCTGGGCCTGCCGCTCAGGCACCGATCGCAGTCAGGAAGGAACCTCTTGGCCAGAGGCGTACAGGCCGGCGACCTTCTCCAGCGACTATGACCCAGTGATTCCCGCTGCGGTCGGCTTGACGTCGGTCGTACAGCGTCGTCCTGTCGTCGCCGGTGTCGAGCGGGCTTGCCCTTGTACTCAAGCGCCAGCCCAGCAATCAATGCCCACGAGGACCACGGCTGCCCCGCTTGCGAGCAGGCTGATCGCAGCCAGGCTACGCCGCCGTACTGAAGTCGAGTTCGCTGATTGAACACTCAGACCCGAGGGCGATCCCCTCGTCGAGATAGCGTGCAAGAGAGTAGTTGGACATTCAGTCAGCCAGCAGCTCTGACACCTCGGAAATCGTCGCTGCTTGGCTGAGCCACGAGACGAGCAGCGCCGGATCGGTACACTCTGCAATCCGCTGTTCGACTTCCTTGGGAATGTCAAAACCGCGTGAACGAAGGACGAGCAAGAGCGCTTTCGCTTCCCCGATCTGGATTCCCTTCTCTTGACCTTCCTGCAGTCCCGCAGTGCGGCCCTTCTCTTCACCGGCCTGAAACCCCTCGGCGCGGCCTTCTTCCTTTCCCGTCTGTCTTCCTTCCTGCCACCGCAGCTCCGCTCTCTGTTCTGCGAGTTCGGACAAGCTCTGCGCCCACTTCCCAAACTCCTGAGGATCGGTGGGAGGAGGTGGGAGGTTCTGAAGTACTGGCTCGTTCAGCGTCGGAGGTTCTGGCAAATCCTTGCGCATCGCGTCCGCTCCACAGAACGTCGCGATCTTTTCCAAACACGCCGCACGGACACGATCTGCAAGGACGAGGACTCGCTTTTGCAGCTCTGCCAGTTCCTCTGCTGTGATCCGATAGGACATCGAGTACCTGGCGTCTATGTATGCCTTTTTCAAAAGATCAAACAGGT
>CAYTGC010000299.1:0-6094 GCA_964437195.1 uncultured Myxococcales bacterium
ATGGCCGGATCCGGCACCAGCATGACGTTGCCCGGCTTGAGATCGCGATGCACGATGCCGGATACTGAGTTTCTCGTCGAGACAGGTGCCTTGGATTTTCCCCACGGCTAACCATCCGACGCGGTGAGCGGGGAAATGCCGCACATAGCAGACGAGAACTGGGGGCTGAGCGGAAGCCGAATCAATTCATATGTCGTGGAGGATCTCGGCAAGCTTCGGAAAAATCGGCTGCCGCTCTTTCCAACTATACGGTAAGACGCGCAGGCCAATCCGCTCAAGCCGGGCTGCGGTGGTCGCCTTTGGGACTCCGGGTACTACCAGAACAGAGATGGGTCTTCGGTATTCATCTGCCCCGTTTAATAAGAGCTGACCGACCGCCTCGTATACGTTGGTGGAGGAGAGGTCAGTCTTGACCTCGAAGAGCGCAAGCATTCTTGAACCCTGTGCGATGTACAGATCCCGGAACCGATTGTTCCCGCAGCAGTATCGCCGCTGTCCGCGTGACGCCTCAATTGCGTCTCGAAGCGCACTGACCACGAGGCCGTGGTTACAACGAGCAGTGACCAGGGAGCCTGGCTTGTAAGGCTTCTTTTCACCAGCGAACTCGGGCGTGAAGGTCACGGCCTGGGACAACTTCTGCGCCTCATCACCGCTAAGTCCGGACTGCTCGTTCACCGCAGCCGATTTGAATCGCTCGACTTCCCGAACGAAATAAGAAATGTGCTCGACAAGGTGAGGGTCGGCCAGTTCGCTGATGACGAGTCCATCGGTCAGATCAGCACTATGGGGCCAATGAATCTTCACCCACTGGTCAGGCCCCCGGTAGGCATCGGTAAAAGCACTTTTCCCAATCCCAGATCTCCCCCCGCCAATCTTGCCACTGTGGGTCACAAAAATCCGGCCATCGTCAGCCTTGGCAAAAACCCCTGCGACGCGTCGATCGACCCCTTCATGAGGGAAGTTGATCTCACAGATGATGCCAAGGTTATTGACGTGAAGGGGATCAACCGTGCCGAAAACGTTCCAGGAACGATTTCCATCGGGATTCGGAGCGAGGACCACCGACAAACTCTGTGTGGAATGCCAATAGACCGTATGCTCCTCGCTACCGCCTTGCCAGCCAACCACTCGCTCGTAGGTCTTGGCTGCTGCCTTGAGCGACTTTGCGAATCGCTTGTAGGCGCTACTGATTTCTCCACGATCGGTAATGGCCGTTAGGTCCATGTTGCTCCGTCCGTTGGGCAGGCACTCAGCCTGCTCGTAAAGTTGTCTACGTATCGGCCAGCGCCTTAAACGCTGCCTGGGCCGGGTCTGAGAAAAACTCGACGCGCAGCTTGTCCAGAAGGTCGGTCGGGATGCTGCCGAAGTCGGGAGCATTAGCGGTGGGAATCATGACTTGGCGCGCACCCGCATCCATCGCGACGCGCAAGCGGTCGGCGAGGTTTTCGACGCGGCTGAGTACGCCGTGGATGGTCATCTGGCCCAGCACGACGAGGCCGGCGATCATCGGGCGGCCAAGAACGGCGGACAGGATGGAGATGAAGAAGGCCATTCCTAAGTCTTCGGTATCCCGGCCTTGGGTGGGGCTCATCACCTGGATGTTGAAGTCGTAGCTGGAAAAGTCGCGGTCCAGGCTGATGCGCTTGGCGCTACCGCGCAGGTAGTCGAACGCCATGCGGGCGGACTCTCGGATGGATTTCGATGTAACACCGACGAGCTGAAATTTTCCCGAGCCGGGCAGTGCGGCAACCTGGATGCGAAACAGACAGACTCGCTCGCCGGATGGATCGTATCCGACGCTGAAGATGTCGCCCGGAGGCAACGGGCCATCGGGAATCAGCTTCGTGGCTCCCAGCTCTTTGCACTCAGCCACCATTTCATCGCTGGTCTCGCGATCGATAAACGACAGACTGACTCGCGAGAACTCGATGGGGTTGATGCGCTTGAGCTGCTCTTTGACGCGGCGGCGCATTTCCAGGGCGAACGACACGTACTCTGTCATCTCTTCCTTGGTGCATTTGCCGTCCGGGTGAAGCAGCTTCATGAGCCCCGAAACGGTACGCACCGCCGCCTTGCGATCGCGCTGGCCGACGTGACTGCCGAAGGCGAAGTACGCCTCCGCGGTGTCGGTGAAGTTTCGCGAGCGCAGCTCGTTGTGGAAGATCTCCGCGATGTAGTCGGCAATGAATCCTAGGTGGCTGGTAAAGTGCTCTGGCTTCAGCTTGGCGACTTCCCAGCCAGGCAAGTAGGCGTGCCAGCGGTCGTGGAATGCGGTGTCGTTGCGGATGCTCTCGGGCAGGCTGGCAAACAGGTGGCTGGTGCGCGCCATCGACTCGACATCGCCGTCGATGTTTCCGTTGAAGACAACTCCAGCGTCCGCCGACACGGTCCCCTTGTCATCCCCGCGGGAGAAGGACCCCTGTTCCATGTAGCCCTTGTACATCTGCTTGTCCGCTTCGTTCTTGAAGTGCGAACCGGCGACTTCATCGAATGCGACCAAGTCGTAGCGGACTACCAGGCCGGGCTTGTCTTTGCGGTTCTTCCAACCGAACAGGTCTGCGACCGAACCCTGTCCGCCCGAGAGCAGGATCGTGTAGGGCGAGATCTCGCGAAAGATGAACGACTTGCCTGTCTCGCGCGGGCCAAGCTCGATCAGGTTGAAGTTCTTCTCCACCATCGGAATCAGGCGCAGCAGATAAAGGAGCTTGCGCCGCCAGGTGAAGTCGGGGTGCGTGGGCTCGTAACCAACAGTGCGGAGCAGAACGTCCGTCCACTCGTCGCGCGTAAAGTGCTGCCGCGCGGCGATGTATTCATCCGCGCGAGCGCTGGCGATCTGAATGGGCTGCATGCGCGAGATCACAAAGGGGCGGGTCACGCCCCCGTGGACCATTCCTTCGTCATAGGTCAGCTCGATGTTGGCCCAGACGCCGCCCGTCAGCAGCCGCTCATACTGGAACACCAGCTTGTTGTCGATGTGAACACGGTCCAGGCCCGCCGTTACTAGACGCGCCCAGAACTTGCCGCCCATGTCCTTTTCATCGAAGGTCACCGTAACCAGATCGATCAGCTTCATCGATCCCGCAGAGTGCAGCCGGGCCTTCAGCAGCTCGCCATGGTCAGAACGCACGACACGCTCGACGATGGTCTCCTTGACCACTTTTAGACCTTGGGCAATCTCCGCTTCGTCGGTCGTGGAGCAGTACTTTCCTAGCAGGTACTCCAAGACGTAGACCGGGATGTTGAATCCGACCTTCAGCTTGTGAACCAAATCTTTGCGAACCACGCGTCCTGGAAACGCCTCAATGAGCTTGCGATCCAGCGGGTCTATGAGCGGTTCAGTTTCAGAAGTCATCATCAAGATCCACCCTTAGTACGATTTCTTCGCGGGCCAGCTCGTCTTCGCTCTCCGCATCGATGACACGGATGAACAGCTTGCTGCCCGACAACAGCGGCGGTGGGCTATCGACTAGGCGCAGCTGAACCATGGTGGGTTCGTTCGTCTGGCCCACTTCGCCGGGATGAACAACCACCGGCTGGTCATGCCGGAATACCAACTTTCCAGTCTCGGGATTCCGAACTTCGACCGTCACACGGCGGGCGAGCTGCGTAGCGCTGGTGAAGAAGGTCTGCTGCCCGGTGTGCGCCGCGGCGACCTGCACGCGCGGCAGCTTGCTTGTGATGTTCCCCACCGGCTTGAGGACCACATCGATCTTCGCCGCCTTGCTTGGCCACGACACGATGACGACCGGAATGATCAGTTCCTGTAGGGTCGCGCCGCCATGGAAAAAACCCAGTCCGCCATAAGTCCGAAATGCAGCGATGCTGCGCGGCACCATGGCTTGCAGATCTGATCCCATCACCGGCAGGCGCAGCGCGGTCTTTTGCGAAAGCTGACGTCCGACAATAGCGCGGCGGGACTGCCACAGGATCTCGCCACTTGGCTTTTCGACCTCTTTCTCGTCTTCCTCCGGTTCGTGATGGAAGAAGCCGTGATCTGTGACGACGATCACCCTGGCATAGCCCGCTTCGCGCAGTCGTCGGATGGCTTGCGCGTAGCGCTCCAGATGTTCATCGGCACCAGAAAGCTCCAGCTGGCCTTCGTGACCATCGCTGTCCAGTTCGTTCCCATGCACGACAAGAAGCCGCTTGGGTCGCGCGCCCAGCTGTAGCGTTTCACCGTCCAGCACGTCTTTGATGCTGAGAAAGTCGGTGACCGACAGGTGCTGGCCCAGCCACTTTCGCCGCTGCTCTGCGACCGTCAGATCGCCCTTCCAGCCGTCGGCGCTGACTTGAAATCCGCGTCGTTCTGCGTCCAGGGAGACGCGCAGTTTCCCGCGCTCGACGGGCAGCGCAAAGGCCATTCCCAGCGCGGTGATACTAGGAATGGGTGCTACCGCGGCAGAAACGACGGCCCGCTGCGCCGGCTCCCCGGTATTTAGGAGACTCGCCAGCCGATGCCCAAGCTCTAGTCGGAATGCATCCAGGAAGATAAGGGCCGTAGGCTGCTTGCCCCTGCCCAGCTCGGCTGCGGCCAGCTCACCTGCCGTCGGTAGTGCCATCACTTCGTCGCTGCTGCTGGCCAGCAGATCGGAAAACGTGCGACCGATTCGATCCTGGGTCTGCCTGAAGCCGCGACGTAGCCGGGCGCGGATGCGGGTCAGGCTCTTGGGTGCATCGGCAGACTCCGCAAACGGCAGCTCGCCGCTGCGATCCAGCAGGTGGCCGCGCTGCGCATACCACTGCACTGCATCCGCTGCGTGCTTCCATTCCTGGTCCACCTGCTGACACTCACCAAGCGTGCTTGCGGCAACAGCCAGGCGAATCAGGTGGCTCCAGCCGACCCGGCCTGTTGCGGTGCGGGACGCTCGTTTCTCCCAAAAGCCATCCGCCCGCTCCATGAAGCGGGACAAGCTCTTCTCTAGCTCCTGGGCCAGCGCAACTGGGCTCTCGATACCATCGAGCTGTTCGACGGCCTTGGCAAACAGCGCGGCCTCCACCCCCCGCGAGCTGCGCGAGCGGGGGGCTGTAGACAAGTTGCGCGCCCAAAACTCAAGGCCCAGCACAGCATCCGCTTTCGGACCCAGCTTCTCGAACGCTGGGATGTGTTCCACATTGCTCTGCCACTGGCGAAGCAGCTTGAGCGCATTGGTCCGTGGCAGCCCTTCGGGAATGATGTACTCGGGTTCACGCGGGGGATCGTGCGGGACGCTGTGCGCCGCATCCGTGCAGAGCAATCGAGCGGTGGCCCGTACACGCCATGCTTCTTCTTCCTGCGGATCCGGCAGGCCGAAGTCTTCCACGGCGCGAGTCGCAAAGAGACCAAAGCGCCCCTCTCCCTTCAGCCGCTCGAACTCACCCGGTGGACCTGCCAGGATTTCGAGCATGCGCTCGGGGGCGATCAGTGCATCCTTGGCGTTGCCAGGGGTCAGCTCCTTCCAGGTGCTGCGCGGCTGGGCAAACCAAGCGCGTGTCTGCGCTGGCAACGGCGTCGACAGCTCGGCCTCGTGCTCGACTGGGATCAGCACACCTTAGTCGCGCAGGGCATCGAGCAGGCGCCGTTCCCAGACGTAGTCGGCTTGCAGCTCGAACACCTTGAACCAGGTGATGTCAGCCCGCGCCGCTCGCAGCCAGATGACTCGCGGCTTTCGTGGCTCGCGATAGAAGCGGTCACGCAGCCAGAGCTCATGTGGAGGATTCTGGCCAGACTCAGGGGCCCATAGCTCAAAGCCTGCGTGCTCCGAAGCCATGCGCAGAAGTTCCAGCCATTCTTGATCGGGATCACAGAAGACCAAGAACGGCACAGGCGGCGTCTTGCGCCCAAGATGGCTCGTTATCTGAGCGACCAGATAATCGCGGAACGTATCGTTTAGGGGGGACCGTTCCAGGTCCCCCTCAGCCGGCAAAGCCGTCTGAGCCTCCCCCCCCCTCCGGGGTTTCGCCGACGCTGCAAACCATCGCTAATGAGGGTCTCTTCTCCGATTCAAGCAAGCGGGCTGATTCCCGAACCACGCTCTGCGTCAGCTCAGTCAGCTCCCGCTGCAGCTCTTCCACGGTGGGCAGGTAGGTGACGTACTTGGCGGCAAAGAGCTGTTTG
>CAYTGC010000300.1:0-6088 GCA_964437195.1 uncultured Myxococcales bacterium
TACAGGCAGCGCTTGTCGTTTGGTTTGCAGTCCGCTTGGCTGATGCAGCCTCCCATCGCGTCCTTCGCCTGGCACAAGCACGCGGTGTCGCCGGGGGCGCAGATCTCCAGTAGCTCCATCATTCCTTCGTCTTCGTGATTGAGCTTGTGGCAGTGCATCACGTACGTGCCGCTAAACTTTCGGTAGTGCATAAGAAACTCGCGCTTTCCGTCCTCGGCTTGCACCCAGTAGGTGTCACGCCAGTGCGCGAAGTTGGGTTCCTTGTTCGAGTTTGTCGGGCAGACGAGGAACGGATTGATGTGAATGTGGAACGGATGTCCGTCCGTGGCGCGCACTTCCCACTTTTCGGACGCGTCCACCGTCATCACCCGATCCGATCGATAGCCCCACGCGCGGCGCTCATCGAAGCGGCGGCAGTTGATATTAGGACTTGGACATACACAAATTGGCAGCGTCGGGTCGATCTCGTGCTGGGCGTGGTACTGCGCTGGATCGCACGAAGCCAGCGTCGGGGTCGGTCCAATCGGAACGCCGCCTTCGGGCGTCGGAACCAGAAGCGCCACTTTCTGCTGCGTGGTCTTTACTGATTCGCAGCTCACCTCCATGGGCTTGCCTTCGACGGTACCTGTCCAGGTCGTCGGTCGGGCGTGGGCCGAGACGGCGCTCTCTGTGGGAAGGCTGGTTTCACTTGGCTCCCCTGCGGCTGGGTCCACGTCGATCACCGCAATCACGCTGCCCACCACATCGCGCACCCGGCGGCTGACCAGACACAGCGTCTGCTTTTCCGTCGGCATCTTCACCATCGAATCCACCCGATAGCCGGGTGACACCCACACCGTATCGCTTCGGTAGAACTTGGGCAGGGTCTGTCCATCGCGCGCAATCTGGACAAACTCCATCGGCTTTGTGATGTCCCACGCCTCGCACTTGTCGTCGAGCGCCGGATGCAGCTTGATTCCCATTTCATCCGGATTCCCACCGTAGATCATCCGCCAGCGCTCGACCTGTCCGGGGGCCGTCACAATCTTAGGCCGCAGCTTGCCGTTGATAAGCGTGGGACTGTACTGCGAGACCGTCAGGAAGTTGTTTACCGACAGCGTCTTGTCGCTGCACGTCTCCCCGTCAGCAAGTGGCCGTGTCTGTTCCGAGTCGATCGGCACCTGATGCATCACCATCACGCGCTCTTTGGCTTTGGCGATGCCCGGCACTTTGTCTACTGGACCTTCGACAATCAGCGCTCCCATCGCGCCATTTATGACCTGGATCGCCGTCGAGCCGTGAATGTGCGGGTGATACCAGTTGGTCCCCGCTTCGTGCGGTCCATCTTCATCCAGATCCCAGCGGTATTCCGCAGTCTGCCTGGGCCCAACCTCGATAAGGACGTTGTCCCCGTAATAGCGTGAGCCCGGCGCACAGCCCGCTCCGAAGCACGGATCAGCGGCAATCTGCGTCGCATGGTTTGGCTGAACGTGTGCCCCGTGGGCATGCAGGTTCGTGGCGCTGAAGTTGTGGCACGACTTCTTCGCGTACCCTTCCATGCCGGCGATCTCGCGGAAGTCATCGGCTTGCAGATCGTTGTGCAGGCTGACCCGCACCTTGCGATCGGTTCCTTCGGGAATCCGAATCGTGGGACCAGGCAAAAGTCGGTTGTACGTTCGCAAGCAGTAGCGCTTGTCGCCTATCTTGACCTCGGTTGGGGCGAGGTGCAGCTCGTACACTCCCTGCGCGTTTGGGGATAGCTGCGCCGGTTCTTCGTACGGCGTGGTGCTGACGTCTTTGCCACAGCCAGCCAAAAGAAAGACAGGCAGACAGCAAGCAAGGAAACCGGATGACCAAGGCACGCGTGCGGTGGTGGGCTTCACTTTACACCTCGTGAATCTGCAGACTCTTGTGCAGAATACCGGGTTTCCGACGGGGACCAGATGGCCAAAACTGCCCACGGGGTGGTCAAGGTCTGAATCCGCATGCGCGATGCGAAAAAAGACCTCCTGACTACAGAAGCGGCAGCAGCTGATCCAGGTAGTGACCGATTCCGTAGTCGAGCCAGCGCCGATACGGCTGGTTCGCACACACATAGCCGAGGTGTCCGCCGTGCTTTTCCAGGTGGAGGTGAATCCCTGGCCCAAACTCGGCCTTGGCAAAGTCGGTCGGATCGATAAACGGATCGTCTTCCGCATGCACGATCACTGTGGGTCTTGTGATCTTGTGCAGGTGCGGCATGGCGCTCGACCGCTCGTAGTAGTCGCTGCCATCGGCAAAGCCACCGAGCGGCGCGGTGAACGCATCGTCAAACTCTTTGAGCGACATCCGCAGCGAGACCGGATACTGCCCCTTGCCGATCAGCCCATCGGCTTCGCGCTCGCGGACATAGCGCACGCAGCCACGCAGAAAGTACAGGTTGAAGATGCGGTGGTTCGGCGCGCAGATAAGATCGGCACAGCGAGCCAGGTTGATCGGCGGATTGACCGCAATCGCCGCATCGGGATGGTGGTGCGGCCCACCGTGACCATCACCCAGGCACAGAAGCAGCGCGTTTGCGCTCAGCGAAAAGCCCACCCCGACTATCGCCGCATCTGGCCGCTGGCTGCGCAGAAAGCCAAACACCGCGCTCAGGTCTTTGGCGACCCCGCTGTGATAGATGCCCTTGGCCAGCCCGCGCCCCTGTCCACAGCCGCGATGATCGACGGTCCAGACCTCGCAGCCGCGCGACGTGCCCAGATCGACCACCCGCTGCATGTACGGGCGGTCGCCGTGTCCGCCGAGCCCGTGAAACACACAGATCACCGTGGGTCGCTTCGGTTTTTCCGCGTCCGGCTTGGGCGCATACACCCGCGCCACCAGCCGATCGCCATCCGGCAGCGTGACTTCGGTGCGCGACCACGGCACCGTGAGCTTGGGCCTCGGCAAATAATTGCCAAGCACCGACTGGAGATAGCCGCTCTTGGCCCAGATCGGGGGCCGACACGGCTGCGCTGGACGATCGATTCGCATGCGCTAATTCTTGCGCTCGACCGTGTAAATCCCAAGCGCTCGCAGCGGCTCGGCGTGCACCCCAAACGGACCGAGCGCCGCAATCCCCGCATCCATCACCTGCCGGGCATGCGCCATCGCGCCCTCGACCCCAAGCAGGTCGACATAGGTGGTCTTGCCTGCCTCGCGGTCCGATCCGGGGTCTTTGCCAAGCTGGGCCAGGTCCGCCGTCACATCGAGCACGTCATCGACTATCTGGAACGCGAGCCCCAGCGCCTGCGCATAGGTGCGAATTGCGGCAAGCTGGTCTTTTGTCGCGCCGCCGAGCCGGGCCCCACCGCGCAGCGACACGTCGAACAGCGCCCCGGTCTTCATCGCGTGCAGCACTTTCAGGTGATCGACATCGACTTTCTTGCCGGTCGCCTCGACATCAATGACCTGACCACCCACCATCCCCGGTGATCCAGCGGCAAACGACAGCTCGCGGACCAGCTCGACCAGCACTTCAGGTGGGGCCGGGCTCTGCGTCGCCAGCGCAAACGCATCGGTCAAAAGCGCATCGCCTGCCAAGATCGCCAGCGCCTCGCCGTAGACCTTGTGATTGGTCGGCCTGCCGCGGCGAAAGTCGTCGTTGTCCATCGACGGCAGGTCATCGTGAATCAGCGAATAGGTGTGGATCATCTCGACCGCACAGCCAAAGCGCAGCGCCACCTCGGGCGGCTTGCCCAGCGCCTCGCAGCCAGCCATCGCCAGGATCGGACGCAGCCGCTTGCCCCCCGCCAGCAGGCTGTAGCTCATCGCTTCACCGAGCTTGCCCGGTGTCTTTCCCAAGTCGCCATGCACAAGGGCTGGCTGGGCCGAAAGCTTGGCCAGCTCAGCCTCGACCAGATCCCGACGCGCCGACAGATAACTCTTTAGGTCAAAAGCCATGGGCGAAGTTTCTACAGCCAAAGCCCGCGGCACGGCAGAAAAAACGGCGCCCCTGCAAAAAGCGACCTGATTCCCGCATGCTGCGACCTTCAGCCTGGGCAAGGCCGTGATAGATTCACGCCGATATGAGGCACTTGGAGCTGAAGGTTGGCACCCTCATCGTGGTGTCCGGCGGATTGCTCGCGATGTTTATCGCGATCCTCGGCGGCTTTTCGTTCGGCCCGACGAGTCGGCTCTACGTGGACTACGACTTTTCCGGCAACATCCACGAAGGCGCACCGGTCAAGATCTCCGGCATCAAGGTCGGCAAGGTCGAAAAGATCGAGTTTTTCGGTGGTGAGCTGGACCCGCAGGTCAATCGCCGGGTGCAGGTGCGGCTGACGGTGCAGATCGAAGAGCGGGCGCGCAAGGCCATCCACGACGACGCCGAGTTCTTCGTCAACACCCAAGGCGTGCTCGGCGAGCAGTACCTGGAGATTGCGCCGGGTCGGCACGAAAACACCCAGCTTCCACCGGGCAGCAAGGTCAAGGGCGTCGATCCGCCGCGGTCAGACCTTATCATCGCCCGTCTGTATGAGTTTCTCGACGCGGTGACACGGCTGCTGCAGGAAGACAAAGAGTCGCTGCGGGACCTTCTGCGCTCGTCGGCGAAAGTCGCACGCAGCCTGGACAAGCTGCTCGGCGACAACGAAGCCGAGGTCAAAAAGCTCTTGACCGATCTGGACCGCCTGACCGCCGAGACTGCCGAGCTGGTCGCCAAGATCGACAAAGGCGTTGGCTCGGGTGAGGAGCTGCACAAGACGCTCGCCAACATCGAAGCGATCTCGATGGAGCTTAAGACCGAGATGCAGCCGCTGCTCCAGAAGACCAAACGTGCGCTCGATGGTGTGGGCGACGTGGCGGCGATGCTTGGGCCCGAGGAAAAGAAAAAGCTCCAGCGCTCGCTCGACGAGCTGCTCACGCTGTCGGGCAAGGTGTCGCAGGTGGCTGGGGATGCGCAGTCGCTGCTTTCGGACGTTCGGCGCGGCAAGGGCACTGTCGGCGCACTGATTGTCGACCAGCAGATCTACGACGACCTCAAAGAGCTGACCCGCGACTTAAAGCGCAATCCCTGGAAGTTCTTCTGGAAGGAGTAGCGCGTGAGCCTTGGGCCACCGTTTGACGCGGGCAACCAGCGACTGCACCTGCTTCTGGGCGGCGTGACGGTCGTGCTGCTCACGTTCCTTGTGTCGGTGGCGCTCCTGACGGCGGATCATCAGGTCGGCAAGGCGTTTACCCTCCATCTGCTCGTCGCGCGCAGTGGCCAGCTCTATACCGGGGCCGAGGTTCACCTGGCGGGCCAGCGCATCGGCGAGCTTGTCGCCATCAGGCGCTATCGACCGACCGAGAGTGATCCGCCCGAGCGGAAGGCCCGTGGCTCCCAAGTCGAGCTAGAGCTTCGCATCTTGCGCAGTCCGGCGAGTCGGCTCTACCGCAACTCGACGTTTGTGGCGCGCAATCCGACGCTTTTGTCGCCCGCGGTCATCGAAGTCGGCCCGCCCGAGCGCGGCGAAACCAAAGGCGCGCCGATTGAAGACGGCGACTACCTGACTGGCATCGATCCGCCCGACCTCGACCAGCTGCTGCGCCGCATCTACGACAGCCTGGTGGTCATCATGCAGGAAGCCGAGACCCTTCGGCCCGACTGGCAAGAGGCCTACGCCGCTGTTTCGGGCCTGAGCCAGCGGATTTCTCGCCTAAACAACCGCGGCCAGCTTGACCGCATCGGACTGCAAGGAACCGAGTCGCTTCTGATGTTGCGGACGCTCAGCCGCAAGCTCCGGGCGGCGGGGATAAAAGGCGCACCCGAGCGCGTCACCGAGCTTGTCGATACCGTCAGGCCGCTTGTCGACAAGGCGACCTTGCTGACCAAACGGACCGAGCTGCTTTCGGAGCGCGCCACCGACTTTGCCCAGATCTTCACGGGCAGTGGTCAGCGCGACCTTGAGCGGGCGATGGCAAACTTCCGGGCCGCCGTTTCACGCGGCGACCGTACCGTCGAGGATGCCAAGTACCTGATTCGCTACATCGAGAGCGGGCGCGGAACGCTCGGCGGCTTTCAGCACGACATCCAGATCTTCGACGAGCTAAAAGAAGTCCATCGCATCCTCAAGCAGCAGACCCTCAAAGTCATCGTAAAGCCCCGCAA
>CAYTGC010000301.1:0-6066 GCA_964437195.1 uncultured Myxococcales bacterium
TTGACCCGGAATCCGGGTTCCTCAGAAATGGGCACTACCAAGACGTTCGACGGCTTGATGTCCCGGTGCAGGATCTCGCGTCGATGAAGATAGGTAACTGCGACCAGGATTTGGCGCAGGAGTTCTAGCTTCACAGACAGTGCTTTGCCATTTGCAAAGTCGCGGACGTTCTTCGCGTTTTCCAGCAGCTCCATCGTGATGTAGGGCTGCTGCTGTTCATCGAAGCCGTAGTCGAGAACACTGATCACATTGGGGTGATGCAGAGACGCAAGTGAACGGAACTCCTGCGCAAGAGACTGACGGTGCGCGCTGGAGTCACTCCTGTCGTGCGGAGCGTTTTTCTCACTGCCAAAGGAGGCCCCGGCATTGGTGGTAGGAGCTGGAGGGAGAGTGCTTACCCGTTCAGCTCTGGCGGTATCCTCGAGCCCGAGGTTGTCGCGCTGTTGCGGACCTGCCGTCGAGCCGAGCCGACGATCGGACATCCGATGATGCAAGATCACGCGCTTGAGCGCTACGACTTGTCCGGTCAGACGATCTTTGGCGCAGAATACCACGCCCATTCCGCCCACTCCGATGCGCGAGAGCAACTGATACCTTCGCCCGACGACTGGGCTGTGCGACGTGCCGTATCCCGACAAGCGTTGATCGGCTTGATCTTTCCCCATCCGACTAGAATAATCGGATTCCGTTTGCTTAAAATAGAATTGGGGGGCCCGATGGCATCAGTTCCGAGGCATGCTTCCAAGAGTGTGGATGCGAGAGGGAAGTACTGTCCTATGCCTATTGTCGTACTTAGCAAGGAAATGCGTTCCATGTCTTCTGGCGACGAGCTTTGCATGCTGGCCGATGATCCGGCCTTTCCTGCCGATGTGGAGGCTTGGTGCACAAAGACCGGAAACGTACTGGTCTCCCTGACATCGGATTCCGGGCATTACCGCGCGACGATCAGAAAGGCTGCTCTTGCATGAGTGCTGACACGATCGCTTCACTGCATCAGCAGCTTGTGGAGCTAAAGGCGCGCGTGGCTCAGTTGGAGGCACGTGACCGTCGAGTAGATCGTCTCTCCTTGGTCGTCTTTTCGGGCACCCTAGATCACCAACTTGCCGCGTTTTCCCTGGCAACGGCAGCGGCAGCTTGCGGAATGGAAGTCATGATGTTTTTCACGTTCTGGGGGCTGTCTGCACTGCGTGATCCACACAAACAGAGCCCGCGAAAGAGTCTTCTCTCAACGCTGTTTGGACACTTGTTGCCGAAGGGAATTTCCTCTCTGCCGCTATCGCAATGGAACTTGGTCGGGCTTGGGAGTCGCTTCATGCGGAAGGTGATGGCGGACGAAAAACTGACGTCAGTGGAAGACTTGCTCGAGCTGTCTTTTGACATGGACATCCAGTTGTTTGCCTGCGACATGTCAATGAGAGCGCTCGGCATCGATCGCGAGGAGCTCATCAAGCATCCCAAGCTTTCCATGTGTGGGGCCGCCACATTCATAGAGCGTGCTTCCGCCGGGAAACTCACCCTCTTTGTCTAGACCGCGTCGGCTGATATGATCTTCAAATGGCTGATCTTGGTCACCGCGCCGCCTCGCGCCTGGGTTCGGCCCATCGCGCTGTCTCACCAGTTCTAGCTGCCGTCGCGCTTTGGACGCAGCTGCTGCCTCTCCACGCGGTTGGCTCGCCGGTGAAACCTGGATCGGCCATCGTTCACTTTGACAACGGCACGGCGGCGTTTGCGGACGGGAAATTCGCGATCGCACTGGCCGAATTTCAAGCCAGCATGACGATTGAACCCAGTCCCAACACCCGGTTCAAGATTGCGCGCTGCTTGAAGGCGCTCGGAAAAATCGGTAGTGCATATGTTCAATTTCACCGCGCTGCACATGAAGCACGGGACCGCATCAATGCGACTGGCGAAGCGCGCTTTGGTCCCACCCGTGATGCCGCTGAAGCAGAGGCCAAGTCTCTCGACCACCTCGTCCCGAGGATGATTCTGACGCTGCCTTCCCCACCGATTGCTGGCCTGGCGCTGGTCCTCGATGGAACGCCCGTTCCCAGCGAGAGCTTTTCCTCTCCTATTCCGATTGATCCCGGTGAGCATGAGCTGGTCGCCAGTGCGCCTCGGTTTGCCACACTTCGGCAGACCTTTTCAGTTGCACAGAGCGGAAAGGCCCGCATCGCGGTTTCGCTGTCCCGCGTTCCCTCTGCGGAACTGACGCTTCTGTTGTCGGCCAGGCCGACAGGAATGACGGTGTCTCTTGATGCCAAGCCGTGGCCACCGGAAGAATACGATCGTCCGCGTGTCGTCGATCCAGGGCCGCACAAAGTGGAGGTGCGCGTCCCCGGATACATTCCCTTTCAGTGGCAACGGCAGCTAGCGGACAAAGACAGCGAGCAGGTAAAGGTTGTCTTGCGGACGGACCTGGGAGCCTTGCGCTGGATCGCCCTTAGCGTTGGTGGCGCGGCAGTGGCTGCACTTGCGATTGGTACAGGTTTTGGCGTCATCGCGCAGCGTACAGAGGAGCAGCAGATTGCACTTGATCCGCTCCTGCGCGACCATGCGACCCGCGCAACCGTGCAGAATCAAGCCACCCTTGCGACCGCGCTTCTTACCACTGGCGGAATCCTTGGTGGCGCGGCCATTGTGATGGGAGGAATCGCACTCTCCCGTCGAAATTCGTCCTCTTCAGGAGCAACGGAAACGAAGAATCGAGTGTCATGGTTCCTGAGTCCGCAGGTGCTCTCTTCCGGCATCGGAATGACCTGCTTGGGGAGGTACTAGTCGCCATGTGGAACTTGCAGACCACACCTTTGCGGTGGTTGGGAATCGCAGCACTGGCTCTGTTTGCGGACTGCGCGGCTGGCAATTATGAAATCGCAGACTGTGATGGAGCCGCAAGCAATCTGGCGACAGATGTCTGCAACAAGTTCAACACCGACCCCAATGACTGCATGCCCTACCAGTGCGACCGTCCGTCGGGTCGCTGTATTCAGACCGCACGGGATTGGGATCGCGATGGTTATCCAGACAGCCGCTGTGGTGGTTCAGACTGTGATGATCGTGACCCGAAGATCACCGGTGCAATGGATGGGGCTTGCTCCTGCACGATCACCGGGATGATTTGTTCGGCAGGCCAAGGCGCATGCAAGCGTTACTCCAAGTACGTCTGTCAGAACAACTTCGCCATCTGTCCAGCGCTGGAGAGCCAGCCCAGTGATTGGAACACTTCTCCGTATGCGGATCCGCCCAATTCCTATACCTCAGAGGACTGGAACTGCGACGGAACTGTCGAGCGAGCCTGCTGCTATGTCAACGCCAATGGAACCAAGATCTGTGGCCAGTGCGTGCAGAGTGCATCGCTCTGTACTTCGGATGTAAACACGGTCTGTAGGAACTTCTGCTCGGGCATGAATTTTGATGCCGGTGCTTGCAATGCCGCGAACAACAAGCTCTTCACCTGCAACGCCAGCCAATGCGGATCCCGCGTCGCAATCTGCTCGTGCAGATACGGTTTTGGCTGTGGTGTAACAGTCGCGACAGAAGACAAACTGAACTGCCGGTAATGGAGCGCTAGTTCGATGGAGAAAGCAGAGCAGGACCAAGCCATCGAGATCGCGCCTTCCGTGATAGCGGGTCGTTACGAGCTTGTGAGCAAGCTCGGTGAGGGTGGGATGGGAACGGTGTATCTCGTCCGCCACGTCAATACGAATGAACAGCTCGCGATGAAAGTGCTCCGCAAGGAGCTGGTTGGGAACGCAGAAGCAGTCGAGCGGTTCAAGCGCGAGATGAAAGCATCGGCGATTCTGAAGAGCGACAATGTCACCCGAATCACGGATGCCGACACTGCGCAGGAACTCGATGGCTCGCTCTACATGGTGATGGAGCTTCTCGACGGTGTGGATATCGAGAAACTCGTGCATGGGAAAAAGCCTCTGGATGCAGAGTCTGTTGTCTTCATCTTGGGACAGGCGGCGCGCGCACTCGACAAAGCGCATGAACTGAAGATCATTCACCGAGATCTGAAGCCAGAGAATCTGTATCTGCACCGAAGCGCTGATGTTGGATTGGTTGTAAAGGTGCTCGATTTTGGTATCGCAATGTTCAAGGCTCCGGTAGGGAGCACAGACATGCGACTCACGCAAGATCAGACGGTTCTGGGGACGCCGCTTTATATGGCTCCGGAACAGATACAGGGGCTTCGTGAGCAGATCTCGCCCCAGACGGATATCTGGGCGATAGGAATGATTGCCTTCGACATGTTGGCGGGGCGCTCCTATTGGCAAGTGCCGACGTTTTCAGTGCTGGTGTCAAACCTGGTTCTGGGCAAGCAGCCGCCTCCGTCCTCGCTGGTTCCCTCCTTGCCGCCAGCGTTTGATGCCTGGTTCGCAAAGTCGTGTGCGATGGACTGTGCCGCGCGGTTCGGTTCGGTTCTTGAGCAGCTCGAATCCTTGACGGTGGCGCTTGAGGTGGATGCCGCGTGGCTTGAGTCCACGGCTGCTCCGCAGGGCCTCATCGATCGCGTCAACGAGACCTCGCCACCGAGAGTTTCCTCTGCGCGGCTGCGTACATCGTCAACCCAAGGGCTGGCGCGATCGAGGACCGGCAACACCACGGCCCGGAGTGCGCGGGCAGAGTCGGCACCTGCCAAGACGCAGACCAGTCTTCCCGCGGACGCGGAGAAATCCAGTCGCAGAAAGTGGCTTGTGCTGCTGCTGTTGCTCTTGATTCTGCTTGCGGGAGGAGGCGTTCTGTTTCGTCGTTCTGGGGTTCCGGGCGGAGTCACCTCGCAGACGCCGATAGGTGTTGTACAGAGTTCAAATACGCCGTCAAGCTCTCCCAAAGAGTCGGCCCCAAGCGGAACCCCCGAAGCCCGCGTCCGTGATGGAAAACCGGAAGCGAAAGCAGCGCCACCGGATACCGATGACAGTGCGTTGGCCAAAGGTTCGTCCTCGCGTCCGCGCATCAAATCAGACAGCAAGCCGCCGCGCCGGGTTGACCCCAAAAGGCGCGCGATCGACTACGACCCCGTGGCTCCGTAAGTTTCCGCAGCGGATTTGCGAGCCTCCTGCACCTATCCTGCGGTTCCCGCGAGCATCACTTCTTTCGCCTTCTGTTCGTCGTCTCGCTCGCCTGCTCTTCGTCCTGCATCATCGGCGCTGAATCAACGGCTCGACTGGCAGACGGTGGCGGACACGCTTCAAGCAGCCACGATATACGAACAACCGGCGAAGGGAGACGGCGAGGCGAAAGGGAGACGGTGAAATGAAAAGCAATAGGGAGAAAGCACTTCTGCCGTGTCCGTGCGTCGGTTCATGGACCATCGGTCGGATTAGCTGCCGACGGTGACGGTGACGATGTCAGATTCGGGGGTGACTTCGGTGTCATCGATGACACCGATGACGCGGTACCGACGCTGCTCGGGGACGCCGGGTTTTTCTAGAGGGCGCAGGTCGTCAAACGGCGGGCGATTGTCGCGTCCGAGCAGTCGCCACTCGGTCTCGCTGCCGCGCTGGGAATAGACATTGACGCCGTCGAGCGGCCCCTTTCGCCAGCGCAAGACCACTCTGTCCGGCATCGTCTCGGCGACAATCGGCACCTTGTAGCTGCTGGCGGCCACCGGTGGAGACTGCGGACTGTGCAGGCGCAGCACCGTGCGAATCGCGTCGGTACAGCCGGGCGCCGTGCTCAGGTGTTCCATGGCGGCAGCAATCGACGAAAGTACGCTCGCTTTGACCGATGCCGTGTGCGCCACCGCCGCACGACACGCCTGATAGGCTTTCTCATCGGCGGCGTCCATTCCGACGGTCGTGGCGTGGGTTGGCAGCTCGACGCGAAGATTTTGCAGCCAGATCAGCAGGTCCGCATCATTGCGAGGGAATATCTCGGGGGCATCAGTAACACTCCTTTGGGGTGGATTGGTTCATAGGTCCATCCAATTGGCGCGGCATGCTCGTGATCTCGCGGCGGATTGGCAAGCCTCCGTTGCAAACTTACCCAGTGCTCGTGGGTGTCCGTGCGCAGGGGATTGCACGGCGTGCGAAGGGGATGGTACGGCGTGCGAAGGGGATGGTA
>CAYTGC010000302.1:0-6056 GCA_964437195.1 uncultured Myxococcales bacterium
GGGCGCGAACGATTCCGGGATGATCGATCTGCTTGAGTAGCTCGTATTCATAGCGCAGACGTACTCGGTCGCTTGGTGTAGGAATCGGTCGAGAGGAGATCTTCACCGCGACGGACAGTCCGTCTTTTTCGCGAACGGCACGGAAAATGGTGGTCTCTCTTCCGCGATGCAAAACATGTTCGATCGAATACCCAGGAAGTGACAGCATCGTTTGATCCTACGGAGAACTTCGGGAATCGTATCGAGCGCCAGATTTGCTGGTCAAGCGCGATTCCTATCGAGAGAGCCTGTTCCTAACCGTGTGTTGATCAAGTGATCTGGGTCTAAACAGGAACCACTCTAGATTGTTACTTTTCATGCGGTGTGTGGGGGGATGGATGCGCAGAAGATGACCAGATCATTCGGTGATCTGATCATTACGTGCGCAATGGGAACGGAATCCGTGCGCTGATGTGTAAAAGGGGATGAGCTGTGGCCGGACTCTTGGTCCATGCCGCACCGGTACCTCTGTGCGGGGATGCGCTCTACAGTCGCTTGCGAATCAAGTCGATCAGGTCGCCCTGCGCAAACTGCATGTCGAGGATGTGCGTACCAAAGCTGCGATTGAGCTGTTTGTGTAGAAGATCGATTGGCGCTTCGCGCTTGTCATCAGCCTGCTGGGGGGTCGAAATTCCCAGGTATCGATAGCCCGTTGGTCCGGTCATGCAGGCGGCGTCATAGTAGTTCCGGAAGAGCACAAAGGGAGTCGTCACCCCCTCGACTCCTCGCAGGAGCTTTCGGCTCTGTGCATCGACAGGATAGTATGTTCGCGACAGTCGTCGAACCGCATCAGCCCCAGGTTCGACAGGATTGACGCAGGCGGGTTCATGTCCTTTTGGTGGGGGGAAGATGGCCTCACTCGTGTCACCTCCCGCGCGATAGGTTCGGAATGCGATCACACAGCCGGTCTCTTCGGGCCGCGAACAGAGCGGAATGTTGGAAAAGCTTCCTCCTACGAGCTTGCCCTGCGGGACTTCCACTGGACCGCCGATCGGCATCGCCAGAACGAGCCGCTCCCGCATCGTCGGATCCTGATCAAACACCTGCCGCAGCAAGCGAGAGATCATGTCGGCTCCTTGGGAATGGCCCACAAGAACAATCTTCCTGCCCTGATTGTAGGTTCCCATGTAGTGTAAAAACGCGTCGTAGACATCCGAGTACGCGGTGGCAAGGAATCGCTCGCGCTTTTCCTGGCTCGCAAAGTACGTTCCGATCGTGACCTGCCGATAGAGCGGGGCATACACCGCACAGACCTCGCTCAGTCTCGCAGCTTGCACCATCGCGGTGCGGCTTTCTGGTGTTCGGTCTGCGAAGTTTATGTGGTTGGCCGGAGCCAGCGAGAGATCCACTGTGGGATAGATGTAGAAGCAGTCAACCTTGGGAGAGGGATCCGGCTGGTGGGTCACCACGCTGCGACTCCCATTGGGAAGAACTTCGGTAGCGGACAGATCTTGTGCGCAGGCGTTCCCTGCAAGCCCAGGTCGACAGAGCCACATCGCATCCCGACTGTACGTGTCGCTTTTGTAGCCGACAAAGGGGGCCTTCAGATCGGCAGGAACTTTGGTTGGAATCGCCGGCGAGTGACAAGCACCAACCAGCAGCGAGAACAGAGCCGAACACGGACCGACAAGTCGTTGAGTATGCATATGCTGAGCGTACCCCGAACGCACTCCGGGGACAGACGGATTCTTTTTGGACAGAGTATTGGAGGACGATCCCAGGTTTTGCTAGGGTTTGTGTATGGGTAAGCGCATCGCACTCATCGTGCTGCTGATCATCTCGATGATGACAGCCGGTGTGGTGCGCGCGGACTCTGTGTCCGATACGACTTCGCACACGCTGCAGCGGGTGAAGTCCCCGGTTGCGCTCCAGTCGACCAGCTCGCGTTCCCTGCTGCATCCCGAACTCCAATCAGCTCCCAGAGGCGCAGGTGCGAAAGGAACTGGTCTGGCGATCGCCATCCTTCCTCCTCTGTATTCACCAGACTTGCTGTTCTCTGTGCGAGCTACGGAGACAGAAGCGTGCACTTCGCTCTCTGTCCGTCCGCACACGCCGAGACGCACCCGCGCTCCTCCTTCGCACGCCTAAAGACGTCCGTGTTGTTTCAGTTCCGGGTCTTTGGGGCGCACTGCGCCTTTGGGAGAGACGTATGTCCGAAAAGTCCTCTGATTCCGGTCATGGGGAGGAGTCTGCCTTGGAGCAAACCCGAGGGAGCCTTCCTATCGCTTTGGCTGGATTGATACTGCTCGTCGTGCTGATCGCGAGCAACATGAAGTGCTCGTAACCGCCTTGATCCAGAAGGGAGTAGCGAATGGGTCATCTTCCGATTCTTGAAGAATTGGCGGTGATCGCCGGACTGGGGGTGGTGATCACGCTGATCTTGGCTCGTCTGAAATTACCGACGGTGGCGGGACTCCTTGCCGCTGGTGCCGTCATTGGTCCACCCGGTCTTGGGTGGGTTCGCGACTTGTCCGCAATTGAAATGCTGGCGGAAGTCGGTGTTGTCTTGCTGCTGTTGGTACCGCGTGCCTTACATCGCTCGTCGGGCTTTCGCTTGTACTTGGGGCGTTTATCGGGGGAATGGTGGTCGCAGACACCGAGTACGGACACCGCGCGATGGGAGAGATGCTTCCGCTGCGCGATGCCTTCATGATCGTGTTCTTTGTGTCTCTGGGAATGCTGTTCGACATCCGTGTGGTGTTGTCGCAGCCGCTGCTGGTTGGACTGCTTCTACTTGGATTCCTGCTGGGCAAAGGTGTGCTGGCGACTTTGGCGGCGTTGCTCATGCGGTTTCCTGCTCGTGTGGCTTGGCTGGCGGGAGTCGGTCTGGCGCAGTTTGGCGAGTTCGGTTTTGTCCTGGTGCGCCTGGGAGAATCGACCGGAGCGGTCGAGCCGACACTGTCGCGACCGCTGCTTGTCGCCGGAATTCTGTCGATGTTTCTGACTCCTGCTCTGGTACGGACTGCACCACATATGAGCGCTGGCGAGAGGCTTCGGTCGTCGCTGGATCGTCTGCTTGGCGCGCGCAGCATCGCGGAGGCGGATCCCGCAAGACAGAACCTGAGCGGTCATGTGGTGCTGGTTGGCTATGGAGTTGCCGGTCGGTTGGCTGCCCGGGCGCTCTGGTCGGCTCGGGTTCCGTTTGTGGTGCTCGAGCCAAACGCCGAGGTGGTCCGGCTTGCCCGCAAGTCGGGGGCACCAGTCTTCTATGCCGATGCAGCCAGTGAAGAGGCACTTGGTCATGCTCACCTGTCGGAAGCCAAAGCCTTGGTCCTGCTAATGAACGACCCAGCTACCGCGCAGCGCGTTGTCGATACCGCGCGCCGAATTGCCCCGATGGTCCCGATCCTCATCCGGGCCCGCTACTTGGCGGAACGGGTGTATCTGCGCAAGCTTGGTGCCACGGATGTCATTGTCGAGGAGGTTGAAGCTGGCAGTGAGATTCTGTCGCGCCTGCTCGGTCGACTTGATGTGCCTGGTTCTGCCATCGAAGCGTGCCTACGGGCCGTTCGTGACGCGACACAGCCAACCGTTTCGCATACGCTAACAGAGCAAGACTCTACCGCCCTACCGCTGGCCGATCTCTGCGAAAAAGGAGCGACATCATGATACCCGGAAGCGTTGGCCTTCCTGTACGCAAGCGTCGCTGTCCCACGTGCGGAGGCATTCAAGCCGTTTCGGTGCTGCTCCGTGATTCCTCGGTTACTTGTCGTCGCTGTGGTGCAATGATTCCACCCACCCCGACCACGGACCGACCACGGCCCAAGAAGCGAAAGTAGCGTACGCGGTGCCGCCTCGGTCGCGTGTCTTGCCGTAGACTTCCCCGCATGCGGATTGTCCTTTCTGTGATCTTGGTGCTGCATGGGCTCATTCACGCGATGGGGTTCGCCAAGGCCTTTGACTACGCCAAGCTGGAGCAGCTCAAGCTGCCGATCTCGCGGCCGATGGGCCTGCTGTGGCTGGTTGCGGGACTGCTGACCATTGGGGCTGCGCTTGCGCCGTGGCGGTCTTTCTATTGGATTTGTGTCCCTGCCATCGTGCTGTCGCAGATCGCGATCTGCAGCTCGTGGTCCGACGCAAAGTTTGGCACGCTCGCCAATGTCATCGCCGTTTTGGCCGTGGTCTATTCGATCGCTGCGTACGGACCGCGGAGTCTGCGTAGCGAATATTCTGCAGATGTCGCCCGCGCGGTAGTTGGAACGGCGTCCGGTGAGATTTTGACCGAAGCCGCGCTCCAGCGACTCCCGCCACCCGTACAGCGGTATCTGCGCTTTTCCGGTGCGGTCGGTCAGAAGAGGCCGTCGAACTTTCGGGCCCACTGGAAAGGGCGGATTCGCGGTGCAGCGACCGATCCCTGGATGGACTTTGTCGCAGCGCAGGTCAACACGTATGGCGCAACCCAGGATCGACTGTTCTTCATGGATGCGGTCATGAAGGGGCTGCCGGTCGATGTCTATCACCGCTTCGTCGGGGATTCGGCCACCGCCCGCGTGAAAGTCCTGTCGCTTGTATCCATGGTCAATATGAAAGGGCCGCAGATGAACCACGCTGAGACAGTCACGTTGTTCAACGACATCGCGCTCATCGCTCCGGCTTGGCTGGCCGACCCAGCGATTCGATATGAAGCGATTGACGAGCGATCCGCGCGTGCGTTCTTCACCCGTGGCAGTGAGAGCATTTCGGCGGTGCTGGAGGTTGCACCCAGCGGCATGCTGGTGAACTTCGTCTCGGACGACCGATCGATGGCTGGAAAGGATGGCACCACGTTTACCCGGGTGCGCTGGACGACGCCACTCAAGGAGGAGCGAAAGTACGGTCCGTATCGGCTGGGCTCTAGGGGCGAGGCCCGGTGGCATCCGACCAGCGAGCCGGATTTCGCCTATATCGAACTGGAGTTGATCGACGTCGAGTACGATCTGACCGCGCCGTAGTCGCCGATTGTGAAGCGGTTCCCGGAACTGGGATGCGAACGCGTCAGCTGCGCCAGACCGAGGAAGTCGGAAGCTGCACCTCGGCATCCGGATCAATGGATGATGCCGGGACGTTTTCGGGCATTCCCTTGCGCAGGGTTTGTAGGGCTTTCTGGGCCGCGTGGTAGTAGCGCAACACTGCACTTGATCCAGGCTCGGGCTCGGGAAACAGGAGCTCACCGCTCGCGGTCAAAAGCCGTGAGGCCAGAGACTCGTCTTGCTGCTTTTGTTGTCCCTGTTCTTTCCACAGCATCTCGAACACCAGCGCTTGCTTGGTCGTGCCAAGCAGATACACCTTCCTCGGATCGATGCCGAGCACGCGCATGTGTGGCTCGAGCGCCTTTAGCTCGAGGAGAGCTGCCGCGAGAAGTTGAACCTGGAACGCCAGCATCCGGCGCTCTTTCCACTTGCTGATCTTTGACAGCTCCGTCGGCAGATACTGAAGGCCGAGTCCGACGTGGCGCGCTTCGTCTTTTTCGAAATAGCGCAGCAAATCACAAAGCACCGGCTCGGCCTGCGACTCGCGAATCGCTTGGAAGATCGTGAGTGCCAGCGCTTCGATCATAAGCTGCATGCCCATCACCTTGAACAGTGGATCCGTCGTGGTGAGCACGCCATCGAGCAGGAGCCGCGTCTGTCGATTGAGGGGCTGTGGCGCAAATCCAATGTCGGACAGGTAGTCGTGCAGCACGTAAAAATGACGCGCTTCATCGTGCGCCTGCGACGTGGCCGCGAGCTTTGGCCCGATCGGAACCAGCGTATCCGCAAGCTGGCTCGCAATCTTCCATGCGGCAAGCTCGCCCCACATCAGCACGCCCATCACCGACCCCACGGCGACACGCTGCTTCTCGCTGAGCTTGATTCCCCCGTGTTTTGCCATGAGCTCTTTGAGAACCGTCTGTCCCTCCCATGCGAGCGCTTGTCCTCGATGGTAGATGCTCTGGAGCTTGTCCTGCCGTTTTGCCGCAGCGGCATCGAGTGACACTGTGAACATGTCAAACGGAAGCGGACTTTTGCCAAGACTGGCGAGGAGCATCGCGGACCTCC
>CAYTGC010000303.1:0-6027 GCA_964437195.1 uncultured Myxococcales bacterium
GATTAGCTTGGCCAAGTTATACGCTCCGAGGAATCCATTTTAGGGAGAACTTTGGCGTCTGTCATCCCCTTGCTTTCTGCCGGCGCTGGCTTTGGTCGGCTAGGCAACTTCGCGGCGTACCATTTCGACCACTGCATCGGCCCAGTCGTCGCTGCCGTTCAGCGATGGAACGAGCGAAAGCGACTCACCTCCGCGGACCAGGAAGTCTTCGCGAGCGCGCATTCCAATCTCTTCGAGCGTCTCTAGGCAATCGGCGACAAAGGCTGGGCAGATCACGACGAGCCGTTTTTTGCCTTGGGCGAGCAGCGCCGAAATTGTTTCGTCGGTGTACGGGCGAATCCAGGCGGTTCGGCCCAGGCGAGACTGAAAGCATGTGGAGAAGCCGTCCGTCGGGAGTGAGAGCAGCTTGGCGAGGGACCGCGTGGTGTCGAAACACTGGGCGCGATAGCAGCTCTGATTGACCGTCGAAAGCTCCGCGCAGCAGTCCGATTTCGCGAGGCAGTGGCTTCCGCTCGGATCGCATTTCTGGACCTGCCGTTCGGGGAGCCCGTGGTACGAAAACAAGATGTGATCGGGCTTTTCTCGATCGATGACTGCGCGGCTCCTCTTTGCGAAGCAAGCGAGGAAACCGGGGTCGCGGAAAAACGGCGGCACCACCGCAAGGTTTGGCGTCACAAGTGGCGCAGCGGCCAGCTCGTACAGCCGTGCCAGCGATGATCCTGTCGTGGCGGATGAATACTGCGGATAAAGCGGTAGACAGACGATGCGTTCGCAGTCGGCAAGATCAGGAAGCACCGAATCCAGCGACGGTCTTCCGTAGCGCATGGCGAGCCGGACTTTCCACTTCGGACCCAGGCGCGTCTGCACGGCCGTCGCAAGCTGATTGCCATGGATGAGCAGCGGCGAGCCGTCTGTTGTCCACACTTTGGCATAGGCCTCTGCGCTGCGACGGGGACGAAACGGCAGGATGACAAGGTGAAGCAGCAGAAACCGTCCGACGGGATGGATGTCGATGACCCGTGGGTCGGACAGAAACTCGCGCAGATAGCGCCTTACCGCAGCCGGCGTCGGCGCATCCGGCGTCCCCAAGTTGAGCAGAAGGAGTCCCTGTGTTGGCATCTTGCCGCTTCTTACTGCGCGTGCTGGCGGATCGACTCGCTGTCGCCGCACTTAGCTTGCGTGAATCGTTCGACCGTAGGCGAGGATCGCGGCGGCCGTACCTGCCCACAACAGCAGAACCAGCAAGATGGGACGATCGCGGAGGAGAATCTCCTCGGGGCTGCCACCGAGCTTGTGCATGTGGACGAGGTACAGGTAGCGCAGCATTCCGTACAGCACGTACGGGATCGTCAGCATCATCATGTGATTCGGCGGGAGCCCCTGCGCCGAAAAGGTGTAGAGCGAGTAGGCCATGATTGTGCTCGCCGTCACGATTCCGATCATCTGATCGAGCAGTTCCTTGGAGTAGTGCGACAAGCTTTGACGATGACGGCCTGCGTCGTCGGCCAGAAGCGTAATTTCGTGGCGACGCTTGCAGAGCCCCAAAAACAGCGACCCGAGAAACGTCACGATGTAAAGCCACGGCGAAATGTCCGCTGACAGGACGACCACGCCACTGACCGTTCGCAGCACGAACCCCGACGCCAGCACGAAGACGTCGATGATCACCATGTGCTTAAGTGAGTAGGTGTAGGCAAGCTGTATCAGCACATAGGAGAGGCCAATCCAGCCGAAGCCTGGCTTCAGCGCAAACGCACCCCAGAGCCCGCCAACCTCTAGGATCAACGTCACCACAAGGGCCAACCAAGTCGGCAGATGGCCTGCCGCAATCGGACGGCGCTTCTTGGTCGGATGCACTCGGTCGTGGGGCAGATCGCGAAGGTCGTTGAGTAGATAGATTCCCGATGCCAGCGCAGTGAAGATGACCGTCGCCAGCGTCGCCTGCAGCAGCGCGTCCCACATGCTCGGCTGAAACAGGAACCATTTTTTGTTCAGCGTAAAAAGGAAGCCCGCATACAAAAGGACGTTCTTGGTCCATTGTTTGGGGCGCAGCGCCTTCACGAGCGCCAAAAGAAGATTCGGGGCTGGAGAGGATTTTTCGCTGCTAGTCACGGTGCGGCATCATAAACGACATTCCAGGTTGCAAGGAAAGACGATGACCCGAGTTGCTGAGTTTGATGTGGAGCCAATGTTCCTTTCGCGATGGTCGCCGCGGGCGATGAGCGGTCAGCCGATGACCGAGGCAGCAATGCTCCGCTTGTTTGAGGCCGCGCACTGGGCTCCATCGGGAGCGAATCTTCAGCCGTGGCGGTTTGCCTACGCGATTGCGGGGGAGCCGGACTTTGCGCGGTTCTTCGATTTGCTTGCCGATGGAAACAAGATCTGGTGTCAGCGGGCGGGCGCGCTGGTTGTCGTTTTGTCTCAGGCCGTTCTCGACAATGGCAAGCCGATGCCGTCCCATGCGTTCGATGCGGGCGCGGCCTGGATGGGCCTGGCTCTCCAAGGATCGGCGATGGGGCTCGTCGTTCACGGGATGGGCGGGTTTGATGCCGAGCGCGCAAAGACCGTCCTGGAGGTTCCCGCGACACAAGCGGTGCACATCATGATTGCCGTCGGGCATCCGGGCAAGGTCGAGGACCTTCCGGAAAAACTCCAGGCACGAGAGCTTCCCAACACCCGTCGACCTGTGCGCGAGCTTGTCGCCAAGGGGAAAGCACCCCGCTAGCGCTGCGTCGGTCCCAGTCCCCCCCCCAAAAAAGCCTTCGAAAACGGAATCCTCGACGGAAGCCGACCATGTTACGATGTAGAAATGGGGGAATTTTCACGCCGTTTGGGTTACTTGGCCCTCTTTGGGCTGCTCGCTGCGACAGGCTGTGCGGGATCCAATGCCGAAAAGCGAGGCGGGGGAGGCGGTTCGGGCAAGCTTCCGCCGCAAGTTCTGGATCCGTCTGATGTGAACGAAACGCTCGGTGCGCTTACGGGCTCGTCGCCGCGCTGTCAAAACGGCCTGTGCACCTGTCGGGAGATCGATGCGGCAGGTCGTGGCAGCGTCGAAACCGATGCCGAGACAGCGCCTCCGGCACCGGGAATGAAGCGGTTTGAGCTTCGCACCGGTCGTGGCGATGACACGATGCGCATCACCGTCGAAGGCGTCGGAACGTTTGTGAAGAGCGGTCCCAGCCCCGAGGCTCGCTGCATTTACGTCGACTTGCCAGCCGGGGCGCATCGGGTTCGCTATCACGTGACCGCCGCCAATCCGACGCAAGGTGCCGAGCCTCGATTGCGCATCAGCGAGTACAGCGAAAAGTTCAAGCGCTGGTATCGAACGTTCGGCTTCCGCTGTACCGACGGATCGGCGCCGTGTTCAAAGGACTTGGCCAAAGACGAGTTCGATCGCTTGGTCAAGCAGTCGGATGGCAAGTTCGATCCGTGTGGATCGACCAAGGTTCAAGGTATGCGCTTTTCGACCGATCGTGAGGCCGATGCCAACGTCGGGGACTTCAACTTGCAGCTCGTCCTGAACGTCTACAAGTTCACGCCGCGGTTTGCCCCCGATACGCCAAACTGCAAGGGACTGACGCCAACCAAGCCTGCTTCATCGTCGAGCGACGACGAAGGCGATATGACGGTCCAGTCGGCGAAGTAGTGGTTACGGAATCCCAAAGACCTGAAGCTCACCGCCGCGCAGCGCGAAGTGCTCGACGGAATAAGTACCATCTGACACTTGGACGATGCAGATGTTGGTCTTGTCGGTCTGCTGACGGGTGCCAGCGTCGAGAGAAAACCGACGACCGGAGTACGGAATCGTTCCTTCGCTTCCCGAGCAGTGCTTTTCGTACGTGCTGCGGCTGAGCGGGAAGTTATAGGTTCCACTTCCGGTACCGACGTGGATGTGGTGAAGGTTTCCGTCGGGGAAGCTTAGCTCTTGCTCCCAAACGAGGTGCTCGTGGCCCGCAAAGTACGCCGAGTAGCCGAGTTGTACGAGCAGCTTGCCTAGCTCGTCGCGGTAGGACTCACTGGTGCGCCCCATCATCGACACGAGCGGAACATGTCCGATGCAGAGCTTCAGCGCATCGACCGGCGTCTGTGCTTCGTCCGTCCGCAGAAACTGCGCGACCTCGCTCGGAAGATCCTGATCGATCACGTGTAGCAGCGACAGATGGAGCTCATCGACTTGCAGTGAGTAGAAGAGCGGCGACTTTCCAAACAGGACAAACTCGCTGCTGACGTCTTCACTAAGAAGCTTCCAAGCGGCCAGGTAGCCGTCGCGCTGCGCCTGGGTGTAGTAGTCGTGATTGCCCGCGATCGGCAGCACGGGGATGCCTGAACTGGTGAGCGGCTTCAGCGCTTCGCGGAACCCTCGCCACCAGCCATCGACTTTCGATCGACTCGCGCCGTCGTCCGGGTTGCCACTCGTTGCATCGCCGCTCACGACAACAAAGCGCGGTGACATCGATGCAAGCTGGGCGATCACTTTCGAGAAGTTGGATGGAATGCCTGCGCCGGGGCTGCTTCCCGTGCTCGTGTAGACGTGAATGTCCGAGATGATCGCGAAGCTGAAGTTGCTCATAGTTCCTTCATATCAGGCATTGGCTGCTGCGGTCGAGCACCGGTCGTGTGGCCGTCTGGACATGAGTAGTTGGCTTCTCGTAATATGTAATTGAAAATGCGAATCTTTATATTGGTGTTCGGCCTGTGCCTGGGCTTGAACATGGCCTGTGGTCAAGCCGCCGCGCCTCCCCCCCCAGCGCCGATGCCGCCGGGAAAAAACGTCGTGCTCGTGCTCATCGATGGCATCCGTCAGCAAGAGTGGGGCGGGCGGTCCGTCGACGATGCGGGAAGGCCCGTCAAGATGTCCGACATGTTTCCGGTGTTGCTCCAGCTTCGCAAGCGCGGGCTGTGGCTGCCCAACGTGGCGATCTCGAATCCGGCGGGGGTGAGCCTGCCAGCGTACTCGGATATTTTCGCCGGGCGGCGGCAGGAAAAGATCCTCAGCAACTATCCTCCGACCGAAGACTTTCATAGCCATTACCCGACGCTGATGCAGCAGGCGCGCAAGCAGCTCAAGCTGGGTTTCGACGGAGTAGCGCTTGTCGCATCGTGGGGGCCGCTGTGCACCATCGCGTTTCAGCCACCGATGCTGCCCGAGGACGACTTCTACCGAAGCTGCGCCTTTAAGAGCAATGCACCGACGGGCAGTGAGCCGCCTCTCTACTTCAAGCCCGAGGTCTACACAAACTCGCGCACCGACATCGACACGTTCATGGATGTCTTGCGCGAGGTGCCGAAGCGCCATCCGCGACTCTTGGTGATTCACCTCGGCGATGCCGACGAAGAGGCGCACCTTCATGCGAGAGTGCAGCGCAAGACCGGACAGCACTACGGCATCTTTCACTACCACCAGGCGCTCCGGCAGGACGATTACCTCGTCGGACGGATTTGGGATGCGCTCCAGGCCGACCCATTTTACCGAGACAACACGTACCTCATCGTCACCACCGATCACGGACGAGACACCGCCGAAGATCCGGCACAGTGGGCATCGCACGGACGCTGCATTGCCGAAAAGATTCGTACCAAGCCGTGCTCTGGGTGCAGCGGTGTGTTTGCGCTTGCCGTCGGTCCCGGGATTCCCGCTCGGACCGCAAGGGGAACGTATCTACACACAGACATCGCGCCGACGATCGCCAGGCTGCTTGATGTCGATTTTCCGTCAGCCACCGGCAAGCCAATCCGTGAGATTACCGATCCGGCGTCGCGTGTACCTTCGTCGCGAAGCGCAGCGACGACTCCACCGCCATTCCTGACGATCTCACCGACTCCGCCCGGAAGTCCTGCCGCCGCCGTCGCAAACTCGGCAACCGGGCAGGTACAACCTCCACGCCCTTCTCCTGCCGCGAGCCCTCCCGCCTCGCCGATTCCACCACCACCGTCACCAAGCGCGACGGCGCACTAGCCATCAGCGCAGCCTGTGCCGGAGCTTGGCGGCGAGCACTGTATTTTGCAGCAGCATCGCGATCGTGAGCG
>CAYTGC010000304.1:0-5980 GCA_964437195.1 uncultured Myxococcales bacterium
TTCTTCCTTTTGATCTCGGTCCTGGTTCTGTTTCTAAACGAGCGCTGCGGCTACGAAGAAAACCTCGCAGTGAAAGTCTACGGACTCTTCATCTCTGGCTGTTACCTGATGCCACTGGTCGGGGGCCGACTCTGCGACGGGGTTCTGGGTCCGATTCGCACGACGTTGCTCGGGATGATGGTGCAGACGACTGGGTTTCTGATGCTTCAGATCGTGCAGCTTGTTCCGCTCGCACTTGTGCTGATTGCAGTGGGAACCGGGCTTTTCAAAGCCGGAACCCAGACCCTGCTGGGTTGTCTGGACGTATCAAGCGAAGTGCAACAGAATCGGCTGTTCTCGACGATTTACATCCTGGTCAATGTCGCGGCTCTGCTTGCACCCATGGCTGCGGGACTGCTTCCGTCTGGTCCCAACTACCAACCCTTGTTTCTGTGCATGCTGCTGTGTGCAGCGCTGTGTCTTGCTTCGCTGTGGTTGCTGCGCACCGCAACGTTGGATCGGACACAAGCAGGACCAGGCCATCAAGTGCAACACCCAGCGACGACAAAACGAGGTCTGCGTCTTCTGCTCCTGCTGCTCGCGGGCGCACTGTTCGCGGCAGGATTTGTGCAAAGTCACAGCACGCTGCTCTTGTTTGTTCGCGATCATGTCGATCGAAACGTGGGTCCGTACATCATTCCGGTTGCGTGGTTTGGCGCTGGTCCCAGCGCGATGGTGCTGCTTACGTCGCCAGTTTTAGCGACGGTGTTTGCCATTCTGCGAGGACGAAACAGAGAGCCCACAACCATGCAAAAGCTCGCGGTCGGAATGATCATCACGGCGCTAGCGTTCGTTCCGATCTGTGGCGCGGTCTACCAAGCGCGAGTCCACCACACAGTCAGCCCCGCGTGGGTGATGTCCTGTTTCACACTCCTTGCCATCGGAGAAATCCTCGTCGTCGCGCTTGCCCCCGCTGAGATCGCGCGCATCGCCCCCATCGATCATCGCGGTCGCTGGATGAGCTACTGGTTTGTCGCCACCGCGATTGGGAATGCGATCGGGGGTTGGGTGGAGTGGTAAAGCGATGAAGCCGCCAACAGCCTACGGTCGACTGCATACGTGCAATCGAGGCCGCGCTTGTCCCATGGGACATGTGCCAAGTTGCGACGACTCGACACGTAACGATCTGTCTGGAACGCTTCGTCGCCGAGCCGTTGTGTAGTATGATGGGCTCTTGCAAGGTCATCTAGGATGAAGACACCCGATATCGCCACGCTGCGAAAGCTGCTGCAATCGGTGTTTCCCGCAGACAGTGACTTTACAGCGTTCTGCCTAGACTACTTTGGCGAAACGGCTGCCAAGTTCAGCGCCGGTCAAGACCGGACGGACAAGTGCAGCCTGCTGCTACAGCGGGAAGACTCAGAGGAGATCTGGCGGAGGTTGGAGAAGCATGATTCGGCTCTCGCTCGCAGACAGCTCGCGCGTCTGACTTCTCTGGACCCAAGCTCGGCCAGGGAGTCTGGCGGGGATTTGTCCCGCCGTTCGACGGGGGGAGTGCTTACATACGGGAGCGTATCAATGAAGACGTCCTTGACCGGAGAACCAATGGAAGCAGACAGCGGGCCTCGGCTTGGGGGTTCTCTGACGTGGCTCCATCTGTCGGATTGGCATCAAAAAGGCGCTGACTTTGATCGCAAGGTCGTGCGGGATGCACTGCTTGCAGACTTGCGCAACCGGGCCAAGGCTGATCCGGGTCTTGCGACGGTGGACTTTGTGATCTTCAGCGGGGACTTGGCGTGGCAGGGCAAAGCGGAAGAGTACCAAGCCGCACGGAAGGAGCTTTTCGACGGGGTATTGGATGCGGTAGGTCTGCCACCGGACAAACTGTTCATCGTGCCCGGCAACCACGACCTCAGTCGTTCGTATGTGCAGAAGATGCTGCCGCCGGATCTTCAGCAGCCGTTTCAGCGCGACGAGCAAGTACATGAATGGCTGACCGATGAGGACATGCGGCAGCGAGTCTTGGAACCGTTCAAGCACTTCTCAGAGTTTGTCACGGGCTTCACTGGCCAAGATCCTGCGGCCTACGCCAATACACAGGTGCAGTTTTTTGGCGACGTGCGCGTGGGGATTCTGTGCCTCAACTCGGCGTGGATGAGCGGGCGCAACAAGGATGCGAAGGGAGAGGTCAACGACTACGGATTCCTTCTGCTGGGAGAGCCGCAGATTCACGATGCGCTGGCAAAGATCCAGGACGCCGATGTTCGAATCGCGGTGATGCATCATCCCTTTTCGTGGCTGGCCGAGTTCGATCGAAACCGAGTCGAAGAGTCACTGAAAAAGGCGTGTCATTTTGTCCTGCATGGACACGAGCATCAGCCAAAGTTCAGCTTGGCGCACGAGCTGTCTGGAGCGTGCGGAATCGTGCCCGCCGGGGCCTGCTATGAGAGGCGCACGGCCAGCAATCCTCGCTACACCAATGCCTACAACTTGGTTCGTTTGAACTTCGACAGCGGCGAAGGCGAAGTCTTCCTGCGGATGTGGAGCGATCGGAGCAAGGAGTGGATGGCAGACCACGAGGCGCATCCCGGTGGCCGCTATCCCTTCCGACTTCCCAAGGAGCTTGGGGCACCGAGAAGGCAGCCCCCAAAGTCCGTAGCGGTGGTCATTCCTCCATCCGCACAGGAAGACACGCCCGCTGTGAAGGCCTACCTGCGACGACTGGAAGAAGACACGTCCAAGCTGAAGCTGATTGGTCTGGGGAAAGGGTTGTCTATCGAGCTACCGATCGAACAAGCGTACATCCCGCTGCAGGTCGCGGTGAACCAGAGTTTGCGGCAGCAGCAGCATGGACGATTTGACGAAAAGCACTTTGGGGAGAGTGGACAGACAGAAGAGAGCATCCAGCTGTGCGACCTGTTCAAGTGGGCCAAGCGGTTTGGGACGCGAGGAGTTCTGCTGCTGGGAGATCCTGGAGCGGGAAAGACGACCGGAGCGAGGCAGTTTTGTTGGCGGATGCTCAAGGACTCGAAGCAGCGGCAGAACCTCGGTCTTCCTAACGGTGCGATTCCTGTGCTGCTGCGGCTGCGGAACTTGAAACCGCAGCAGCTTGCGCAGGGCATCCGTGTGTTTGTGACGGAGTCTCTGAGCGCTAGCTCGCTGCCGACCGATTTGGCCGACCCCGGAACAGACTTGCTGCAGCGCTCGACGGTGCTGTGGGTGTTCGACGGGCTCGACGAAGTGGCCAGCGAAGAGGCGCGGGTGCAGGTCTGCGGGTGGCTGACGAACATGCTGGAGGAGCGACCCAACGACTTCTTTTTGGTGACGAGCCGGTATTCAGGGTACCAAGGGAGAGTGGAGCTGGGAGCGGGTTTCAGTCACTTCCATGTGAAGCCCCTGAACGAACCGCAGGTGGCCGAGTTTGTGGAGCGCTGGTATCGGACGGTGTATCAGCGACTGCACGGTCAAGACGCGAACTTCGAGGAAGCGGCGAAGCCAGAAATCGACTCGCTGATGGGAATGCTGCAGCAGCCTGGATACCAGACCGGACGGCTCAGACAGCTCCAAGTGAACCCTCTGACGCTGACGATCCTGTGCGTGGTGCATCACGAGGATCGGAACCTCCCCCGCAAGCGTGCGGACCTGTACGGAAAGTGCGTGCGGGTGCTACTGGAACACTGGCGAAAGGACGTGCGGGACAAGCAGGGTTTGGGACCGTTCGATCCAGTGGCGGCGGAAGCCGTACTGGGAGCAGTGGCGTGGTGGATGCACGGGCAGGAGGGACGAACCATAGCAGCGGTCCCAGAGCTAGGGAAGGTGGCCGAGCAGAAACTTGCGGCCTTGGGGAGTGGCGCTGGGCTGGGACGAGACGGAGCCAAGTTTATCGAGAGGATGAGGGACGAGAGCGGAATCCTCGCGATGTGGGGAGCTGGGCAGTGCGGGTATCTGCACCTCACGTTTCAGGAATACTTGGCAGGACTGCACGCGGCGAAAGAGAGCCGAGCGGAAGACCTGGCGAACCAGTTCGGAAAGAGCTGGTGGCGGGAAGCCACGCTGCTGGCGCTGGCGGTCGGGTCCCAGGACTATGCGCAGAAGTTCTTCACAGCGGTACTGAAGACCGATGCAGTCCTGAATGAAGGTGGACTTGGACTCATCGACCAGTGCCTGGAAGAAGCGCTGTACCCAGCGCCCGAGCCGTTTCTGGCGGCGCTCCAGCAGAAAGGACAGACCCCGCAGCGGCAGCTTGAGATCCTGCGGAGACTGAGGCAGATGAACCATCCAGCGCTCGTCGAGGTCTGCCGACCTCTGGCGGCGTCGAACCAGGGAGAGATGGCCACGCTGGCGCGGGAAATCCTGGCGCGGTCTGGAATCGAGGTGAAGACCCCAAGGATCGAGACTGTGCCGAGTCGCCTCGTCATGCACCGAGGCATGGCCCTCATCCGCATCCCGGCGGGAGAGTTCGAGATGGGCGCAAAGAACGGGGACTCTGATGAAAAGCCCGTCCATCGGGTACGAATCAGCAAACCGTTCCTGTTGGCAAAATATCCTGTGACGAACGCCGAGTATGAAAAGTACCTGCAGGCGACGCCCAAGGCAAAGCGTCCGTTCTTCTGGGATAACAGCCAGTTCAATGATCCACAGCAGCCAGTGGTGGGCATTTCCTGGGAGGAAGCCCACGCGTTCTGTAAGTGGGCGGGGGGGCGGCTGCCAACGGAAGCAGAGTGGGAATACGCCTGCCGGGCTGGAAGCCAGGGAGAGTACTACTTTGGGGACAACGAAGCCGAGCTAGAAAACTACGCATGGTATCGCGAGAACAGCGGAGGAAAGCTGCAGCGGGTGGGACAGAAGCAGCCGAATGTGTGGGGTCTGCATGACATGCATGGCAACGTGTGGGAGTGGTGCCAGGACGTGTACGGTCCATACAGCGCTGCTGCACAGGTAGATCCTACGGGTCCTACTGTGGGCGCCGAGCGAGTGGTTCGTGGCGGCTCGTGGTACGACTACGCGTGGTACGTGCGAGCTGCGTACCGGTACTGGGGCTCGCCTGACGGCCGCTACGGCTTTGTTGGTTTTCGGCTGGCCCGAGGTCAGGAGTCTGGTCTGTAACGAAGGGCGGAGCCCGTAGTTGGAGAAGGGAGGAGAGCGGAGCCGACGACCGGAACCCGCCGTGGCGGAGCCACGGCCCGCGATTTTTTGAAAAGCTGCACAAACGAAAATCACGTCACCCGCCACTCATGTCACCGCCGCTAGACCCCGCGCAGCTTCCGCTCCAGCTCGCCCTTCTGCGCACCACTACGCCTGCACAGGAACTCTTCATCGGACAGCGGTAGCCTCTTGCCAAACCCGCCACCACTACGTGACAGGATTCGCGGCGTTCGTTCGGATTCATACTCCTTCCTGGCCAGCCGAGCGGCCCAAATCGCCATGGGGAAAAGCAGGATTCCGCGACGGTGTAACCGAATACTTGGCACCTGCCCGCGCACCTCGAAGGCATCTGCCAAGTCTTGCTCCGCGCAGATTTCGTCGAACTTGCAATTGACCAGCGGATCATGATGTGGATCGTAACCACTTTGAATCGCTGTTCCTAAGTCAGTCAACCAGCGCTCTTCGCTGCGGGTCAGTTCCTTGGTGATGACTTCTACTGCGCGCTCCATCGCCGTCGCTGGCGTCGTCTTTCTTTCGGTTGCTGCCGCTTCCAACTGACGAATCCGCTCGGCCTGCGAGGACACGGTTTTCTCAAGCTCTGCCTTCCGATTCTGTGCTTCAACGAGCTTTTCTGTGACCTCCGCGAGCTGTCTGCGCAGACTCTCCTTTTCGGCTTCGTGATCGACGGTGGGGAGCGCCGAGTTCTGCTTCTGTCCTGCCACGTCTTCTTCGCGCAGCGAGTGACCGATTCCTACGATCTGCGCTTGCAGATCAGCGAGCGCAGACAGCGCTTTGTGAAGAAGGGGAGGTCGCGTCTCCGCCCGCTTGGGAGTCCCATCAGGATTCCCTTCCCCTC
>CAYTGC010000305.1:0-5979 GCA_964437195.1 uncultured Myxococcales bacterium
TGCCGTCATCCTCCTCGTAGATCACAGACAGCGATCCCTGTCAATTCCGGGATGTACGGCAGCGCGGCAAGTGCTTCAAAGTCGCGATGGTCGCGTGCATGCGCAAGCGGCTGTGCATCCTAAACGCGATGCTCCGCGACGGGCGTCCGTACAATCCGCAACTCCAAACCTAAAAAGGAGCTTGACTGGGAACACATCTGCTCCCCCAACGCCCAATTCCTGATCCCGCGAATTCCTTGCTTTGTCAGGTCGTGTCGGTGCGCGCTCCTGCTGCCACTGACGGACGGCCCGCCCAGATTGCGAGTTTCCTCGCTCGTTTCAAGGCCGTCACGGACCCAATGCGTATCAGGCGCATACGCAGCCGAGTCGACACAGGCCAGAATCTGCCGCTCGATCTCTAGCGGGACTTCGACGCCGCGGGCATGAAGCACCATTTGTGATGAGGTAGGACTTGGTGGAACGCGCGTCGAGGTAGGCTTGAGCGCGAAGAAGAATTAGCGCGGCTGACGACGCTTATCAGACCTCGATGTTTTCGAGGATCTTCAGCGTCTCGGGGACAAGGACAGCGACAGAGAAATAGGTGCTAACGAGGTAGTTTGTGATGGCCTTTTCGCTTACGTCCATGCGCCGAACCGATAGTCCCGGCTCGACTTCGTCCGGAAGTCCGGTCTTGCGCAGGCCGACGATCCCCTGATCCTCTTCTCCGAATCGCAGAAACAGCATGTAGCTTGTGCGGTCGGGATTGATGGGAATCTTGTCGCAGGGAAACATCGGAACGCCGCGCCAGGATTGGACCTGAAAGCCATTTCGTTCCAGGGTCGGTGAGTACAGGCCGCGACGACTGCACTCTCGACCGAAGGAGGCCAGGGTTCGCGGGTGTGCCAGGATGGCCCGCGCACGCTTGCGGCGGTTGATCATGTCGTCGACATCGTCCGGAGTCGGCGGGCCGCGGCGCGCGTGGATGCGCTGCTTGTAGTCGGCGTTGTGCAGCAGGCCGAACTCGCGATTGTTGATCAGCTCATGCTCCTGCCGCTCTCGCACCGCCTCGATGGTCAGGCGCAGCAGCTGCTGGACCTGGTCCATCGGACTGTTGAATAGATCCGAGACGCGCGTATGCACCTGAAGCACGGTCTGCACTACAGAGAGCTCGTACTCTCGCGGCTTCGGCTGATAATCAACGAAGGTGTGCGGCAGCTTCGGCTCGCCTTTGTGTCCAGCCGATAGCGCGATGGCGGCCTGCCCCAGTTTGTCTTGCGGCTTTTTCAAGCACTCACGAAACTGCTCGACCTGCTGCCGCAGCGAGTGAGAGTCCTTCATGAGATCTTCGAACACCCGCTGCTCCAGCATCATCACCGTGCAGGCAGTGACTGCCTTGACGCTGTAGGCCCAGGTATCGTTGGACTCCACTACTGCCTCATCGCCGAAGTGGTCGCCGTCAGCCAGGGTCTCGATGGTGACCGGATCGCCGTACTTGGTCACGCCCTGCTTGTTGGCCTTGCCATGCACCAGCAGAAAGACATGCTCCGCGGGCTTGCCGACTTCGACGATAAGCTCGCCTGCGCGGAGCTCCTTCTGGACAAACCGAACCGCCAGGGCATGGAGCACGAGCCCATGATCGTCTTTCAAGCCGCGCAGAAGCGGAAGCTTGCAGAGCTCCTGCGGAATGACCTCGACCTTGGCTCCGATGTTGCTGAAGTTCAGCCTGCCATCTCCCACCACGTACGAGAGGCGGCGGTTCACACGGTACACGCCGTTCACCTCGACCCACGGCAAAAGCCGCAGCAGCCAGCGCGGCGAGATCCCCTGCATCTGCGGCTGCGTCTTGGCCGTGGTCGCCAGCTGACGAGCCGCCCTGGTGTCGAGGCTCGTCTGCAAGAGACCGGCAGCGTTTCCGTCGACCGGTATTTCCATGTTCGACATCTCCTGCTCCTTCACCCGTTCGGTTTGGACGGCTACTCCTGGCTGCGGCCGATCTCAACGTTTTCCAGAATGCCGAGCGCGTCCGGAACCAGCACGGCGGCCGAAAAGTAGGTGGTCACCAGGTACGAGATGATCGCCTTCTCATTGATGCCCATGAAGCGCACCGAGAGGCTGGGTTCGATTTCGTCCGGAATGCCGGCGTGATGCAGGCCAACGACACCCTGATTTTTCTCGCCGGCTCGCATAAGCAGGATCGAGCTGGTGCAGGAATCGCTGATGGGAATCTTGCCGCACGGCAAGATGGGAATGCCGCGCCACGATGGCACCTGTTTGCCGTACATCTCGATGCTGGTCGGATAGATGCCGCGGCGGTTGCACTCCTGCCCAAAGGCAGCGATGGTTCGAGGGTTGGCCAAAAAGAACGATGGGTCCTTCCACACCGTGGCCAGAAGCTCGTCCATATCATCCGGCGTCGGCGGTCCGCTGCGGGTGTGGAGGCGCTGCTTGAGGTCGGCGTTATGCAGAAGTCCGAACTCGGGATTGTTGATGAGCTCATGCTCTTTGCGCTCTTTTAGCGCCTCGACGGTCAGACGGATCTGCTGCTCGGTCTGATTCATCGGCTCGTTGAACAGATCGGCAACACGGGTATGAATCTGAAGCACGGTCTGCGCCACGCTCAGCTCATATTCACGCGGCTCCGTCTCGTAGTCGACGAAGGTGCCAGGCAGCACTGGCTCGCCGCGGTGGCCGGCGGCCAGCGCGATCTCGGCTTCGCCGGTTGAATCCTGCTTCTTATTCTGCAGGGTCTTGAACTTCTCAAGGTGCTTCTGCAGCGATGGCGACAGGGCGACCACAGCTTCAAACGCCGACTGCTTCAGCATCATGATCGTGCAGGGCGTGACCGCCTTGACTGTAAACTGCCAATGGTCCTGCGACTCGAGCAGCGCCTGGTAGCTATAGTGATCCCCATCGGCCAGCACTTCGAGCACGGTATCTTCGCCATACTTGCCGGCGCCGATCTTGTTTACCTTGCCGTGGGCGATAAGACAGATCGCGTCGGCCTCCGTGCCGACCTGGGTGATCACCTCTCCCGGCTTGTACTGCTTCTGCTCGAAGCGATTGGCCAGCGCCGTCAGCACATCGGCGTCTTCGAAGCCGCGCAGCAGCGGCAGTTCACATAACTCCTGCGGAATGACCTGCACCTTGCTGCCCGCGCTCGTAAAACTTACGCGGCCATCACCGACCGTGTAGCTTAAGCGGCGGTTGACGCGGTAGATGCCGCCCGCGACATGCACCCAAGGCAGTACCTTGAGCAGCCAGCGGGATGAAATTCCCTGCATCTGCGGAATGGTCTTGGTCGTCGTCGCAAGCTGGCGTGCGGCGGCGGTCGCGAGGCTCATCTGCTGCTTTTCGGCTTCAGTCATCGACATGGCAGGTCCCTTTCCTTGGTGCGAGTTCGTTTTTGTGTAGTTCGGTGCTTCGCTTGTAGAATCGTTGGAGCAAGCTCTGAGATGGGCGGCTCACAGAAGTCAGCCCAGCCCGAAGCGCTTGCCGAGCCGCGCAGAAATTTGCGCTGAGGAGAAGCCTGACTCGGCGGAGCGTCCGAGCAGCCGCCCCGGGCTCATAGAAGATGGAGCGGGCTCTTTGTATCGCCCCGTTGTCAGGTGCCACTTGAGCACTCCGGACATCCAGTGCTGCAGCTTCTTGACGTAGCGGCGCACTCTGTCCTCTACGCCGCGAGTCAGTCCCAGATCCGCAAATAGGATCGGCAGTTCGTGCTTGACGACGTGCTCGAACTGATGAATCCGCGCGGTCATCATGTCGCTCACGATCGAGATCGCCGGCGGCGGCTCGACATCTAGGAAGCGCTGGACAACGAGCACGAAGTTATTGAGGTCTCCTTCAAACTCCAGCTCTTTCTGGTAGGAGACGATATCGTTGACAAGACACCCGTAGTCCGCGGCGGCGTTGTCGAGTTCACGCAGCGGTCGAGACAAAAGAACCTCCGGCGAGAGCTCATCGTCTTGCGACAATCGGGACAGGCTCATGGTTAGCTCGGTGCCGAACGTCCTGCGGCGCATCTCCATGTAATCGGTGGCGTCCGGAATGCGGTTCTGAGCCTGATTGAGGAGCCGCCAGAGCCAGCTCTCGGCCATGTCCAAGATGGCTTGGCGTAGCGGACGGCGCAGGCTTACGGGCACGGACTTGGCCGTACGCGACCACAAATCGGAGAGGCTGCGCTCAACCGGATCGATGAACACATCGATGAACTCACCGTCCAGCATGCACGCGTTGAGCCGCGCGCTGAATACCTTGGCGCTCGCCATATCTCGCGTCCGCCCATAGCGAACTTGGAAGTAATCGGCGGCATAGGCAGCAAAGAGCAGCCACTGCACGGTTCGTTCCAGTTCTGCAGCCGAGGCCTCGGGATGGATCAGCGCGCCGGCCAGCGCGAGATCCGCGCAATCGAACGCCTGCGAATTCCAGATGCAGACGCTGGGCAAGCCGGGCAGACAGTCCAGCATGCCCATCCGGCGCGCCCAGTCCTTCGAGCTGCGCCGAGTCGCTTCCAGATGGGGGCTCGCTGCAGCCGAGAACGGCATATGAAACTGCGGCAGCCGCACCGCACCGACCTGGGCAAAAGGCAGGTACGAGAAGCTCTTTAACCGCTGCAGACCCAGCGCGCTCGGTGATAGCGGAAGTCGTACCGCTCCTATCCCAAGCGCCGAGAGCGCCGTGGGGACCGGTATCTCGTTTTTGTCACCCACAGGATTTGTATACCGGCTCGATCGCAGGTGCCACTCGTGACAGCCGGATTGCCAGTCTTGAAGCCCTTTTACATAGGCAAGAACCTGGGCTCGCTCCGCCGGGTCGAGATTATACTCCTCGAATAGCGGCGGCACCTCGACAAGAGCGGTGTTTTCAAACTGCTGCAGCCGCGAGGTCAATAGATCGTTTACCAGGTTGGCGGCGCGCTGGGGCTCCACGTTCAAAAAGTGCTGAAGCACGAGAACGCTGTTGGTGAGCTCTCCCTCGCGCATCTCGCGCTCGTACGAGAACAGGTCGTTGCGTAGGTGGATCGCATCGGCGAATGTATCTCGCAGCACCCTCAGCGGCCGGGTGCCGAATATCCGGGAAGGAACCTCGATAAAGAGGGTGTGCTCCATCAGATCTGCCGACCAGCGAGCGCCGCCGGACAGCCGTCGCAGCTCGATGTACTCGATGGGATTGGCGATCCGCTGTTCGGTGATGTTGGTAAGCTCGCGAATGTTCTCTGCGAGGAAGTGCCAGCAGCTCTCGAAGAACCGGCGCCGCCAGGCCATGGACCTGTTCATCACCGTCCGCGCCCAAAGATCGACCAGCCCGCGCTCCAAGGGATTTACCGGATCAGGCGGCGGGGCGGTGAGGTCGAGCGGCATGAACAGCGGCAGCCTGTCCAGATACCTGCGCGCTCCTTTTCGATCGTCCGACAGCTTGAAGGCTGCGTGGAAGTAGTCATCGAAGTAGAAACCCCAGACATACCAGTCCGTGACCAGATTCAACTCGGGGCCGGGCGCGTCCGGATGGGTGTACGCGCACATGAGCGCGTAATCCATGGTGTCGAAGGTGGCCTCGGTCCAGATCTCGATGCAGCCTTTGTCAGGCGGCTGTCCGATGAACCCCATCTGGTACGCCCAGCCCTTGGTGTGCGCACGCGCCGAAGCGAGGTTCGGGTTCAGGCGCGCCGGCCACGGTACATAGTACGACTTAGTCACATCCCGGAATTGACAGGGATCGCTGTCTGTGATCTACGAGGAGGATGACGGCAAGAGGGTATGTGGAGTTGGATCGGGAGCTTGAGCAGTACTTGCGTTTGCTTCTGCAAGGGATGGGGAGGACGGAGCGGCTGCAGGCGCTTGGGCTGTATGCGACGGGACTTCTGCTGAGCGGAGAGCGCAAGAGCATCGCTCCGATGGCGGCGCGACTGAGCGCTTCTGCGGCGGAGGCGGACGCGATGCGGCAGCGACTCCAGCAGGCGGTGGTCGTCGCAAAGTGGGAGCCGAGGGTTCTGTTTGCGCG
>CAYTGC010000306.1:0-5963 GCA_964437195.1 uncultured Myxococcales bacterium
GGCATCGGCTATCGCATCTAAGCTCCCGCCTTCTTCACAGGCCGCTATGGCAAAAAACCAACAACGTGAACCGCGAAACCACGATGGCAGTGGTCTGATTCGCGAGCAGCTTACTTTCGCCGACAACGCTGTCGCGGTGGCTCTCTACGGCCAGTCGAACGGCCACCTGCGCATCATCGAACGGCAGCTTGGGCTGTCGCTGCACGCACGGGGCAACGAGCTTTCCATCATCGGTAGCAAAGAATCTGTCGAACTGGCCCATCGGCTCCTCGAACAGCTTCGCGAAATGCAGCAGCAAGGTCGCCCGGTGACCACCGACGATGTGGTGCGCGGACTCCAGATGCTGCAGCACGACAAAGACACGGCGGTGTCCGACGTCCTGCGTGATGCAGTGGTGGTGGCAAACCGCAGCCGCCCGGTCATTCCCAAGAGCGTGGCGCAGCAGCGCTACCTCGACGCCATTCGCAATGAAGATGTGGTCTTTGGGATCGGACCAGCCGGAACCGGCAAGACCTATTTGGCGATGGCGATGGCGGTCAAGGCACTTCTCGACAAGCAGGTGCGGCGCATTGTGCTCTGCCGTCCCGCGGTTGAGGCCGGAGAAAAGCTCGGCTTTTTGCCCGGCACGATGCAAGACAAGGTCAATCCATACCTACGGCCGCTCTACGACGCGCTCAACGACCTGCTCGACATGGAACGGGCGCAGCTTCTGATGGACCGAGGACAAATCGAGGTCGCACCGCTCGCGTTTATGCGCGGTCGGACGCTCAATGACTCCTTTGTAATACTCGACGAAGCCCAGAACACGACCAGCGAGCAAATGAAGATGTTTTTGACTCGGCTGGGCTACGACAGCAAGGCCGTGATCACCGGCGACATCACCCAGATTGACCTACCGACGCGAGGCCAGAGCGGACTCGTTGAAGCGATGCGACTGCTGAGCGGCATCGTCGGCATCGAGTTCGTCCACTTCAGCGAAGTCGACGTCGTTCGTCACCCACTGGTCGCGGCGATCATCCGGGCCTACGATCGCCCCAGCGGCGGCTCGTAACCTTTGGGCCGTCGCGTTCGTACAGAATGCTGCGGCTGATTTTCCATCATAGGGTTATAACCAAACCATGTTTGCTCACTCCCAGCATCGTCGAATCTGGGCACTTTTGGTGATTGTGCTCGTGGCAGTTCCGTCGCTGGTCTGGGCGGCTCCGCTGGAAACAGACCTGGGAGACCGGCTGCAAGCGGCGCTGACGGGCCAGGGATCATCCCTGCATGTGGCCTACATCTTGGCGTTCCTCGGCGGACTGGCGACCAGCCTGACGCCGTGTGTGTATCCGCTCATTCCGATCACCATTGGTCTGTTCGGAGCCCGCGAAGCGCCCCGCGCGCAAGCGCTTGCTTTGGCCGCCTGCTACGTCGGTGGAATCGCCGCAACCTACACAACGCTGGGGCTCGTCGTGGGCATGGTCGGTGGGCAGTTTGGTTCCTTTATGACCAGCCCGTGGCTCATCGTTCCCGTCGCGCTGTTTTTTTTGGCAATGGCAGCCTCGATGTTCGGTGCGTTCGAGCTGTCTTTGCCGAATGAGCTGCAAGGCAAGCTGTCCCAGATTGGCGGCCAAGGGCCCATCGGTGCGTTTTTGATGGGGCTGGTCGCGGGCGTCGTCGCTGCGCCGTGCACGGGACCACCACTTGCCGCGCTGCTGGTGTTTGTGAGCACGCAGCGCTCGGTGATGCTCGGTGGATCGCTTCTGTTTGTGTACGCGCTCGGAATGGGCGTGCTGTTTTTCGCCATCGCTGGATTTGCGCTCAAGCTGCCCAAGTCGGGAGCCTGGATGGACGGTGTCAAAGCGGTGTTCGGTGTGGTGATGATCGTCGCTGCACTCTACTACCTTCGCAACGTGGTGCCGACGCTGCGCCTGTATGGGAAGAGCACGACGGTGTTTCTTGTGTCGCAGGCAGGACTCGTCATCTTGGGGATCTTGGCGGGCGGCCTCACATTGAGTTTTTCCGATGGACGGCGCGCTGCAATGCGCAAGTCGCTGGGCGTGTTCTTGATGGTGGTCGGAATGTATGGCGGAGTCTCGTGGGCCCTGGCGCCTCGTGGCGGACTGCACTGGATTACAAATGAAGCGCAGGCGGTGCAAAAAGCCAAAGCGGAAGGCAAGCCGCTGCTCGTCGACTTTGGCGCCGAGTGGTGTCTTCCCTGCAAGCAGATGGAGACCAAGACGTTCGCAAACGAAGACGTTCAGCGCGAGCTTTCACGGTTTGTGCTGCTGCGAATCGACTGCACAGACCCGACGCCGGAAAACGAAAAGCTTCAGGAAAAGTATCAATCCCAGACACTGCCGTCGGTCCTTGTGTTTGACCGCAACGGACAGCGAACAGCGTGGCTGCGGGAATTCACTCCGCCGGACATGCTGCTCCCGATTCTGCTCAAGACTCCGTAACCGACATGGCCACGTCTCGTACTTCGGCAAAGCGCCCGGGCAAAAGGTCCGCGACGCGCGACAGCAAGAATTCAGCGACTGAATCAGCGAAAGAACCAGCGGCAGAGTCGTCTGCAAGCAGCAAGCTCAAGATTCCTGAACTTCTGCTTCAGCTCGAGGAAGCAGCCAAGATTCTCGATGTCCGGGTCACGTATGAAGCGATGAGCGGGGAGCTTGGCGCTGGCGGACTCTGCAAAGTCAAAGGACAGTGGCGCGTCATCATCGACAAGCGAGCCACTCCTGGCGATCGCGTGTCGATTTTGGCGCTGGCGCTTTCGCGTGTCCCGCGCGAAGGAGTCACGCTGCATCCGGCGGTTGAAAAGCTGCTCGGTGATGTGAAGCCGCGCGCGGTCTCGATGGAAGATGCAATCGCCTCTGCGGACGAACCAGCAGAAGCGAGTCTGTAGCTAGAAGAACACGACGTTTAGGAAGACCGTCGCGGCCAGCACACAGAGAGCGAAAAATGCGGGACGTCGCCAAAAAGAACTGCCCGCGTTGTTTGGCTTGGGCGTAAGGGAATAGACGAGTCCACGCAGCGATTCCTCTGGCTGGGCTTTGGTGCACAGCGACAGAACCAGCGTGACGACGAAGCAAACGGACCACGCCCACACCGCCGTCCAAAAGTTCTGCGCCATCTCACTTCGGTACTGATGCAGCACGCTGAGGAATCCGCCTTTTAGTCCCGCAGAAACGCCCATCGGAATCGTCAGCCCGTGATGGATCGCCGCTGCGGTAGTGCCCAAAAGGAGTCCGTAAAATGCGCCTGTTCCCGTCGCTCGCTTCCAGAACATGCCGAGCATGAAGGTCGCAAACAGCGGCGCATTGATGAACGCGAACACAAGCTGCAGCAGATCCATGATGTTGTTGAAGCTGCGAGCAATGTACGCGGTCACAATCGAAAGCAGGATTCCCACCACCGTCGACATTCGGCCCATCCACAGCAGCTTTTTGTCCGATGCGTCCTTGTCCAGATAGCTCTGGTAGATGTCGTACGTCCAGACGGTGTTAAACGCCGTCGTGTTTCCCGCCATACCCGACATAAAGCTCGCGAGCAGCGCCAGAAGTCCAAGTCCCAAAAGTCCCGGCGGAAAGTAGCGCGCCATCAGCATCGGCGTCGCCAAGTCATAGTCGAGAATCACTCGCCCGGTCACCGCATCGCGAAGGAACTGTCCGGTGGCTTCATCCAGCTTGGGAGGAATGACTCCCGAAAGCGGAAACAGACTGGTATCGACGATTCCGCTCAGCGTTGGTGAAGGTGGCGGCGCGGGGACAATCACCGCCAGCATTCCCGGCACGATGACGAGCAGCGGCATGAGCAGCTTGGGAATGGCCGCAATCAGCGGCGTTCTCTGCGCCGCCGCGAGGTTCTTGGCAGCCATTGCGCGCTGCACCACCAGAAAGTCCGTACACCAGTAACCGAAGCTCAGCACAAACCCAAGTCCCAGGATCATTCCCAGCGCATCGACTCCCATCGGATTGTGCGCAGAGTCGAGGAGCGGCTGCCATGTCGTCGACAGCGCGTTTGCAGTCAGTCCTCTTCGCGTCGCTTCGGTCAGCAAAAGTCGCTTCATTTCCGCTGGCCCCCCAACCTCATGAAGACCTAGCAGCGTGAGCGGTAGCAGTCCAAACACAATCAGGAAAAACTGCACGACCTCGTTGTAGATCGCCGAAGTAAGGCCTCCTAGGAATGTGTACCCGAGCACAATCGCCGCCGACAAAACGATCGAAAAGGAAAACGGCCAGTGGAGCAGAATCTGCAGCAGCTTTCCCATCGCATACATCGACACGCCCGAAGAAAACACCGTCATCACCGCAAAGGTCACAGCGTTGAGTGCACGCGTCTTTTCGTCAAAGCGCAGCCGCAAATACTCGGGGACAGAGCGCGCCTTTGAGCCGTAATAAAACGGCATCATAAACAGCCCCACAAACACCATCGCCGGAATCGCCCCCAGCCAATAAAAGTGCGCCGTCAGGAGTCCGTACTTCGCTCCGGACGCGCCCATGCCGATGACTTCCTGGGCTCCCAAGTTGGCCGAAATAAACGCGAGCCCAGTGATCCACGCCGGAATCGATCGCCCGGAGAGGAAAAAGTCACTGCTCGTCTTCATCTGCCGCCGTAGCAGCGCCCCGATTCCCAGCACAAACAGAAGGTACACACCGACGAGCAGGTAGTCGATCGAGCGAAGCTGCATGGCCTGTTATACAAAAAAAGCCAACACAAGTGCTTGAGCTTGCGCCCCCGAAGCGGGTAAGCATGGCGGCTGAGGCTATCCATGCAGCTTGTTCGTATCGTTCCGTCCGTGTTTCTAAGCGTTGCCCTGCTCGGCGGATGTGGTGGTGGCAAAAAGCCGCCGCAGCTTGCGGTCAGCAAGCCCGCACCGATCCAGATCTCTGTTCCGATGACCCCAGCCTCGGCGGATCTGTGGGGATACGCGAAGGTGCGTGATCCGGCAGCGCTCGCCCAAAAGATCTTGGGACCGATGACGCAGCCGATGTTGCTTTCGTTTGGACTAAGTCCAACGGATCTGAAGCCGGGCAGTGTGGCCGCCGTGTATCTGTGGGACCCGGAAGACAAGCCGCTTATGGCCGCTCCCGCCGCGCTCAGTCTGCCCTTCCCTGCCGAAGGTCCACGCATTGCCGAGCTACGTACGGCGTTTCCGGGCTCGCAAGCCTTGGCGACACCGTCGGGAACTCTCCTTTTGCTGAATGCAGAAGCGCAGGCCAAGGCCCAGACCCAAAAGGAATCGCTCCTCACGCTTGCGGCGGCCCAAACGCCGTATGACGTGACGCTGTACGCGTACCTCGATCCGATCCTGAAGAAGCACGGACCGGCCCTGCGCGAAGTTCTAAACAAAGTGAGCGCAGCCGCGGCGGGAAGCGGACGGAATCCCGCGCTGCCCGGAACAGAAGAGAGCGTCAAGAAGCTCTACAGCCAGCTGGTAGACAGCCTGGTCGAACTCAAGTCAGCGACGGTCGCAGCCAACCTGACGGACCGCGCGCTCGAGCTCTCGCTGATCACCGAAAGCAAAGCGAGCGGCAGCAAGACCGAACCATACGCAGTTCCCGATCTGCTTCAGTTTTTGCCGCCCGCGCACGTACGGCTCCAGTGGAACACCCGCGACATGCAGCGCTTCATGGATTCCTACATGAAGACGTACTCGCCGATGTTCGAGTCGCAGCCACCGCTTGCCGAAGCCATGAAAAAGTTGATGTCGGAGTGGGGCAAGATCGGCAGCAAGATGAACATGGCATTGTCTGTTACCGTCGGTGGGGACAGCTTCCTACAAATGACTTCGATCATGAAAGTCGATGATGGGAAGGCGGCATTCCAAGCGATGCGCAATGGCTTTGGCGTCCTCAAGTCGCCGCAGATCAAGCAGTCCTGGGACAAGCTCGGGCTCAGTGTCACCTCGAACGCAACCCAAGGAGCGCGCAAGCTGCATGGCTGGCCCGTCGACCGCTACGAATACAGCTACCAAGTCA
>CAYTGC010000307.1:0-5959 GCA_964437195.1 uncultured Myxococcales bacterium
CTTCCGGGGAAAAATCGGCCAGCCTGTGGATATGTCCAGGTTTCGCCTGTCCGGGCGCTAGTTGCTCGACACGATGGTTCGAGAGTACGTCTTTCTCGAACGCCGCCCAGTCGTCGTCCTGGGTATTTTCAATCTGATAGGCCGCCGTTGCCGTCCCCCAGAGAAAACCCGAGGGAAATAGATAGGGCGGTGGCAGGTTCGATTCGGTCCGAGTCCCGGGCAGCCTGCGAGCGCCAAACCATGGCACTGCCAGCGTCGGAACCAGCACAGCCGACACGCCCAGTACGGACAACAGAAGCTTTCGACGCAGTGAGGTTGCCATACGTTCTTTGTACTGTGCTTGCGGGCGACACGGAAGCGGGTCGCGAGCCCAAGTGCCAAAGGGTGCCTACGTTTCCGCATCGATATCTACATAGGCGATACCGAACCATACCTGCATTCTCAGCAGCGTGCGCTATTTCTCACAATGAATTGCCACCATTGTGTCTATAACCACAGCGATCTATCGGTTAAGGTAGGCACATGTCGCGAAAATCCACCCGTTCGTCAAGCCCGCAGGCAATCGCCCGCTCCTCCCTGGATCTTTCAGCGCTCGAAGTTGCAATACCAGGCTGCGAGGCATGTCGACGACTTCGAACGTACTGTACGGACGTTGCAGCGGCGAAGATCCGACGATTTTCTGACGATGACTACTGGGGCAAGCCGGCGCCAGGCTTCGGCGATCCATCGGCGTCGATTCTTGTTGTCGGCCTGGCACCAGCCGCGCACGGCGCCAATCGCACCGGACGGCTGTTCACCGGCGATCGCAGCGGCGATGTGCTGTATGCCGGACTGCATCGGGCTGGGCTCGGATCGCAGCCGCATTCCGTCGGGAAAAATGACGGTCTGACGCTGCAAGGCGTCTACGTCAGCGTGGCGGCGCGATGTGCCCCACCGGACAATCGACCGACCCCTGAAGAACTGGCGACTTGTCGCGCCTATCTCCGCCGAGAAATCGAACTACTGAGCGGTCTAAAGGTGGTGATTGCCCTCGGGGCGATCGCGCATCAAGCGGCATGGCTCGCGCTCACCTCCAGCGAAGACAATCGGCGAGCGCTTTTGCCCATGCCGAAGTTTGGCCACGGGCGCGAACACCCGGTTCCACAGCAGCTTCTGACGGCAAACCGGACGCTCACGCTGCTCGACTGCTACCACGTCTCGCAGCGCAATACCTTCACTGGGCTGATGACGCCGACCATGCTTGACGCCATTTTGGCGCGCGCCAAGCAGCTTTCCGCGGGTCAGGCCGTCGTGGGATAGCGCTTACGGGCAGGTGCTGTACGGCTTGAGCGCGACGGTCACCGGTGGATCGTTAAACTGCGGCCCCGTCGTGGCAATCGTTTCCCCAAGGTACGGAACGCATTTCCGACCGCTCGCCGACGGCTTTTGGATTGCCTCGACGTGAACGCGAACCGTACCGAGAGGCAACTCGATGAGTGAATAACGGTCCAGACCGCACACGACCTGGCTCCAAACCGCGAGCACGGCGTTGTCGCTGGGTCGTAGCAGATAGAGATCCATCGAAGCAATCCCCAGCGATGTGCAGCGCGACTCCGTCAAGGTCGTGCCGCCCAGCGTCCAGCTGATCGCGAGCTTGCTGGTGCCGGGGCCTTGCGTCGCCGGATCATTCGGGCCCGACGGACCAAATCCATCACCGCAGCCGGACAGCAAAAGCGGCAGCAAAAACCCGCCGAGAAGATACCTCGCCGTGCGTCGTTGATTGGGTACGTTCGTGCTAGAGTGCGCGCGCATCATGACCTCCGTGGCCAAGCCGACTCGCTCGTCTGCGTGGATTGGGCGAGTTGTTTTCATCCTAGCACTCATCGTCGCTGGTGTCGCGGCCCGCCGCATGTGGCCAGAACGATCCATTGCGGTCCGCGCCGCGCAAGTCAGCCTGGGGAAGGTCCGCGATGTGGTGTCGTCATCGACCGCAGGGGAAGTCGCGCCGGAAAAGCACGCCATGCTACGCGCCGAGCTGGCAGGACAGATCGTTGCTGTCAGCAAACGTCGAGGCGAGCGCGTCGCCAAAGGTGAGCTTATCTTCCGCATCGATCCGAGTGACCTGGACGTCAGGCTTCGACAGGCGCAGGCAGGGCTCACCACGGCGGAAGCCCAGATCCAGCAAGCCGCGGCCCGAGTTGAAACCATCAAACGGCAGTCTGAACGGGCCCAAAAGCTACTCGCGGGTGGCGCCGGAACCCAGCAAGTCAGCGACGACACGGCGGCAGCGCTGCAAGAGGTTCAACGAGCACTCGCGACGGCACAGAGCCAGCGAGAGCAGGCGGCAGCACAGCTTCTGGCCGCAAAAGTGGCTCGTGGGCGAGCGGAAATCTCGGCGCCCTTTGCCGGTTTGTTGACCGACGTTCACGTCCAGCTCGGCGACACTGTGGCCCCGGCAACACCACTCGCGCACCTGATCGATGACTCGCGCCTTCACGTCGACGCGACGATCGATGAAGCGGACGTGGCCAAAGTCAAACCGGGCCAAAGTGCCGAGCTTCATCTTGACGCGCTACCCGAGAGAAACATCCTGGGTAAGGTGACGAGGACGGATCCGACGGTGAAGCGGGATCTAAAAGGCGCTCGGACACTGACGGTCGAGGTAGAAGTGGCGGATCTTGCAGCGGCGCGTACGGCCGGTCTTTTGCCCGGGATGTCCGCCAACGTCGAGATCCTCGTCGCGGAAAAAACCGGCGTGCTGGCAGTGCCGTCTAACTTGATTGTCGGGCGCGGCGTCAGTCGCCACGTTTTTCTGCTTGTTCCCGAAGGAAAGCTCCACCGCGCCCGCAAACAGTCCGTCCAAGTCGGCCTGTCGAACTGGGAGCGCAGCGAGCTTCTGCACGGCGTCCAAGTCGGCGATCTACTGGTCTCCTCTCTAAACGAAAAGGGCCTCGACGACGGCGTACTCGTGAGTGTGACCAGCGTGGAATCCACCAAGGAGAGCAAGTGAGCGACGATCAGCGCCTGCCGGTCATCGAGATCAGCGGCCTGAAACGCCACTTTCTGCTTGGTGATGAGCTGGTCGAGGCACTGCGCGGCGTCGATGTTCGGATCGAACGCGGTGAATATGTGGCAATCGTCGGTCCGTCGGGCTCGGGCAAATCGACGCTGATGAACGTGCTCGGTTGTCTCGATACTCCGACGGAAGGACGGTATCTTCTTGATGGCGAAGAGGTGCAAGCTCTCGATGACGATGCGCTTGCTGAGATCCGAAACCGCAAGATCGGCTTCGTCTTTCAGAGCTTCAATCTGCTGCCCCGAGCGAGCGCCGTCGACAATGTTGCACTTCCGATGCTGTACGCAGGAGCCAGTCGTGCCAACCGGCGCCAGGCGGCGATTGCAGCACTGCGCCGCGTCGGGCTCGGCGACCGGCTTTATCACCGTCCCGATCAACTGTCAGGCGGGCAGCGGCAGCGGGTGGCGATTGCCCGTGCGCTCGTCAACAATCCCGCCGTGCTGCTCGCTGACGAACCGACAGGCAATCTGGATCAGCGGACGGGGGCCGAGATCATTGCGCTCTTTGAGCAGCTCCACGAGGAAGGCGTAACCGTACTCCTCGTCACCCATGACCACGGTCTCGCCGAACGTACCGACCGCCAGATCATGATTGTCGACGGTAAAATTGCCCGCGACGTCCGCTCGCAGGAAGGCTCGTCCCGCAAGAGCGCTACGGCTGCGGCACCGACACCGACACCAGCAGCTCCGCTTTGACCTTCAGCGTTCCGAACGCCGCGCTAAATGGCTTTATCCCAAAGTCGGGCTGATTGAGTCGAACCTCAGCGATCCAGTGTCCATTGTGCGACGCGACCTGGAATGTGAGGTTCCGACGCTGGCCGTGCAAAAATAGCTCGCCGCTCACCTCGGAGCCACCGCCACGATGACTCACCCGCGTCGAAGAAAAACGAATCTCGGGAAATCGGTCCGTCTGCAAGACTTCTTGCTGGATGTGGCGCTCGATCTCCGCGCGATTGTCCGTCGACAGCGCACCAGGTTGGTCCTTGCCATCGCGCTGGGCGCAGACGACGCGGATGCTCCGCGGATCAAATGTCGCCGAGACGGCAATCACGCCCTCCTCGCCACCTTTTGTGTACTCAATCGCGCATTTTTCAACGATCAGCTTGAGATCGTGCGCAACGGCTGACAAAAGACCTTCCTTGAAGGTGAAAACGTGGCAGGTTGCCGACGGACTGGTCACGACTGTAGCGAGGCTCATCGCTGCGCAGTCTAGCAGCTCGCTTTGTGGTTTGAATAGCCGCGTTCCGTGATTGACAATCAGACATTGCCCTACAACACCCACCAGAATAAGTACGCTGTAAACCTCGGCAACCGCTTTGGTTTGACACTGCGCTATCTAGCCGCCGATACTAAAGGCTCAATGTATTACCAGGCTTTCTAGGCTTGGCCGCTTGGTGCGGTACCGAGCAGCCTTCTACGTCCAGCGAGTCGGACCAAGGCAGCCTAGGGCGTGGGTTACGACGGGCGCATCCATGTCTTCCACCGATGATTCAGAGGATCTTCTCAGCAGCTTGCGAACAACTGGTGAAGCCACCGACGCAAGCCCTCCCACCGGCGCTGCCGAAGCCGTGATTGCAGCGCTCGACGATGCCGACATCGCTCTCGACACAGACGACGAGTCGGTTTCCCTGCTGCCCGATAGCGGCTCGGATGCCATCGAGATTCTCGAGGCCGAGCCCATCACAGCCGGGGAAGCACCTCTGGCGGGAGCCATCGACCCAGTCGATTTGCTAAAGCGCCGCGCCAAAAACGAGCGCACGCGCGACCGAATCGCTGCGCTCGATCGGCAGCTGCGCGACGAAAAAGATCACGGCAGAGCGGCAGTCCTTCAGCACGAAATCGCAGTTCTGCGCGAGCGCTCGGCTGAAGAAGACACGGACGCAGCCCACGGGTATGCAGCCGCGCTTCAGCATGATGCAGCGCTGCGGCCAAACCTGTGGGCACTCCGGCGGATTTACTACCGACGGGGAATGTGGCCTAGCCTGCTGCGGCTTCTGGATATGGAAACGGACTCGGCGCCCAGCCCGCGTGAGCGCGCCGAGCTTCTGACGGAAAAAGGTCATATCCTTGAAGATCGACTGGGCAACATCGAGGAAGCGCTGAAGTGCTATCGGACGGCGCACGAGCTGGATCAAGATGCCCTGGCACCAATCGTTGCGCTGGAGAAAGTGCTGACGCGGCAAGCAGGTGACTCGACGCTGGCGAGCACAGCGACCAGGCCGAACGATGATCTGCTGGCTGTCTATCGGGCGCTGCTCGCCGCAACCAAAGATCCCGGTCGTCGCGTCGCACTGCTCATTGAGCAAGCCCGCATCGAGGAAGTCCCGCGAGCAAAGACGGAAGGCCAGGACGCCCCCAAGCCCGATATCACTTCGGCGCTGAACTACCTTCACGACGCGTACGACGTAGGAGTCGATCAGCTCCGAGTCATCGACGAAATCGTTCGCATCACCGCCGCAGCGGGACGGATCCCTGACTGTCTGACCGCTCTCGAGATCCGCGCCGAGATCTTGGAGATGCAGGCGGAAAATGCGACGCAGCAGCGCAAGCAGCTTTTGACCGACCAGATCGTCGGAATCCGCCGCTGGCAAGCAAACTTGGCTCGGGAGCGCATCGGCAACCTCGAGCTGGCCTGGCAATATCTCGAAAAGGCGCAGGAAAAATCGCCTGCCGACCCGCTGCTTGGGCCGGAGCTTCTGACCGTTGCTGATGCCCAAGGGCAGCCCGAAAGGCTCTTGCAGCTTCTGATCGAGCGCGAGCGCGAGCTTCGTATTCAACGCCCCGAGGACGGCCCGCCCCCCGTCGGCGTGTGGCTCAAGCAGGTGCTGGCCCTGCGGCAGATAGGCAATGACGAGGAAGCCGACCGCGTCGAGGCCAAGATCGCCGAGTCCGCGCCATCGCACCT
>CAYTGC010000308.1:0-5928 GCA_964437195.1 uncultured Myxococcales bacterium
TCAGCAACATCTCAACGATCTACCCAGCCGGTTGCAAAGGCGCGGCAAGCTGCGCCTGCGTCGGCGGCACCAAGAGCTGTAGCCCGACCTGCACCGCCTGGAACGCACGCGGTGGCCTTTTTAATACCAACTTCAGCGGCGAAATCATCGCGTCACCGACGGACCCGAAGCAGGCGTTCTATCTCTGGCTGTACGAAACAGCGACGACGCCAGCGTGTGGCTACACCGCCGCGAACGGCCACCGCTACAACATCCTCACGGCTGGCCCGTCTGTTGGTGTTGGCGTCACGGATGCAGGAGCTTCCGTCGGTGACTTTGGTGGCGCAGCAGCCGGCACTTACAAGGTTCCGTCGGGTTCTCACTATCCCCAGACGGGAAACAGCATCGAGATGTGGGCCAACTGGAAAGACGCCGCCGCCCCGAGCCAGGCCGTCGTCAACGTCGAAGGCAAGTGCTCGACGATGCAGCTGAAGTTTGGCACAAACCAAAACGGCGCATTCACGACGACGCTGACGGGCCTACCGACGACGTGCCAGCGCTACCGCTTCGAGTTCAAGGACAGCACCGGCAACGCCGTGATGTTCCCGCAGACCGGCGCCTACTACATTGGTGCAAGCTGTGCGACCGACGGCTCCGACTTTTCTTCGAGCCCACCACCGAGCTGCGGCTGCACCCCAAGCTGCGGCGGCAAGCAGTGCGGCGACGACGGATGTGGCAGCACCTGCGGAGCTTGCGACGCAAACTCGACCTGCAACGCCGCCAGCCAGTGTCAGCCAAACGGCAGTGGCAACCCCGACGGTGGCGCGGGTGGGGTCACCGATACCACGATGGTCGATGCAGCCGGCTGCTCCTGCGACCTTGGCCAGTCCCGCAGCCACAATGTCGCAGCGCCGAGTGCAATTCTATTGCTCCTCGGCCTTGCCACCCTGCGTCGTCGCGCTCGTCAAAAGTCGGTGTAGAATCGCTGACGAGTGACCATGCGCATCGATCTCGATCTAGCCAGCCACGGGTCTGACTCGGTGCGCCGCCTTCGCTTCGATGTCCCGAGCATTCGGATCGGACGCGGCGATGACTGTGAGCTCTGCCTGCCTGCCGATTCGCTGCTTGGGCGACGGCAGTGCGCGCTCGAGTGGCATGCGGGTTCGCTGTTTCTGTTCCCGCTGCGCGGCAGTGGCGACACAATCCTAAACTCCACCAAGGTGACTCGTCCGCTGCCGCTGTCGTCGGGAGACGTCATCGAAGTTGGCAGCCAAGTCATCAAGGTGTTCTTCGTCCACCCCGAGCTGTCCTATCCCAGCGGCGCCACGCGTCGCTTGACGCTCAAAGTCACCCAGCCGAGTGCCTCACCGCAGCTTGTCGACTGTGAACAAGCGGTCTTGCGAATCTGCCAAGGCGCAGCGAGCGACCTCTACATCGGCGAGCCCAAGCCGTCGCGGCTGATTGCCCAAGACCCGGTCGAGGCCGTGATCTTCTGGTCCAGCGTCGGCATTCCCCACCTTCTCCTACACAAGTACTCGGCCCAGGTGCTCCGCAATGGCGAACCCGTCGTTGGAGTAACAGCGCTCGCCGAAGGTGACACGCTGGCTCTCGCCGGTACGCAGGTCGAGGTGCGCGAAATCGTGAGCCCCGCCGAGCCGCCACCGCCACCGCTCGGTCTGCTGGTTCTGGATGGCGATGTGCCGCCGCGCTGGGTATGGCCGCAGCGGAGTCGTATCGAGGTTGGCAGCCAGAAAACCGCCGATCTTCAGCTCACCGATGAGAGCCTACCGTCGCAGTGCTTCGCCATCGAGCGCCGGGGAGGCCGTCCGATGCTGATCCCCGGCGGGGGCGCACAGACGCTCTATCTAAACATGGTCCGCGTTGCCACACCGACGGCACTTCAGCACGGCGATCGGATCACGTACGGTGAACTGCTGATTCACGTCGACCGCAAGACGCCGCAGCCAAAAACAAAGTCCGACGCAGCCGAACGGCGCGTGGCATTGGCGATTTCCGACGAAGACGATGACACGCGGGAGGTGTTCTGGCGCGGCGATTTTGCCCGCATCGGCACCACGCCGCAGAGCGACATCGAGTGGCCGTGTACCGACGAGCTTCTCGTGGACATGTTGCTCCTGTGGCATCCCGATGGAACGCCGCGGCTCCACGTCGGGATGTGGTCCGCCGAGGTCATGCTTGACAGGAAAAAACTGCGCCGCTGCACCCTGGTACCACTGGTTGTCGGCGCCAAGCTCGAGGCAGCTGGAACATCTGCCATCGTCAAAGAGATCGTGCCTCGACCGGTTGCGCAGCCGAGCCCGTAGCGTCCTGTCTACAGGTGAAATGCCACCGAATACAGGAGCGCCGCCGCCCCTGCACAGGTCTTTTCCAGACGAAAACCGATCTGACTCCCGCTCGCATAGGACCGCCGAGGCAGCGTCAGCCTTGCGTCGTCAATGCCTTTTAGCGACAGCGTCTGCGGCGAGAACAGACCCTCAATATGAAGCTTGTAGCAGACCTCTTTGGGTCCGCCGCGCGTGCTCACCGAAAGCTCGAGGTCGTTCTGACACAGCAGCCCACCTTCGGCCTTGACTCGCGCCAGCCTCGGCACGGAGCCTGTTGCCGGGTCCAATCCCGTCACCGCAGGGTTGCGATGCTCTCGTGTATCCGCGAGCAGCACGCCCTTCCACGCCAGCGTTTTGTCGTAGCAGTTCACCGATCCCAAATCCGTCAGCGTCGGCGTTTGGTCGATCTGCTCGCAGCCGTTTGCCTCATCCCCGTCGACATCGAAGTGAGCCCCCAGACACCCAAAAAAGCACTGCCCGGTCTTGGGGTCCACACACGCCGATTCGCTGAATGTGGCGCTGTTTCCAGCGCAGGCGCGAGAGCAGGAGCCGCAGTGGCTGGGCGTGCTGAGTGTTTGGCACGTTCCGCTGCAGCAGTCCTCGCCGGATGCGCAGTGCTTGGTCAGCGATCCACAGTGAGCGGCGGTGTTGAGCGCCGTGTCGTCTGACACATAGCGGATTCCGTCGAATACGTAGCGCGCTCGCTGGGTCGAGGAGCTTTTCTTGTCCGCTCTGCTCTCGAACTGGGTGAGGTGCTCGGTGCGCGTCGTCGCCCACAGCTCGGGCATGCTGCGCTTGCCTTTTTTCACCACGGCCAGCTCCGTGTGCGCGTTCTCTTCGGTGTGCGTCGGCTCCTTGGCACGCTCGCGTCGTGTCATCTCGGGATGGTCTTCGCGGGTCGTCTCGCTGTGCATCGAAGGTTCGAAGTCGAGCAGCTTGCGAAGCTCCAGCGGAGCGAGCGTCCCGCGACGGACCAGAGCAAAGACCGAAGACGTGGTCTTGCTTTGCCGTTCCCAGATCTGGTCCTTGGCTTCCGAGCCTGCGACGACAATCAATCCACCCGGCAGCCCAGGCAAGGCCAAGATCGAAATCTCGACGTCGGCAGTCGAAAAACACGACTCGCGCTCCTCACCAAGACAGGTGATGCCCGGCACATCTTTCACCGTCTCGGCAAGGACGGACTCTGCCAGGGCATCGCTCGCCACGAGCAGGCGGCCATCACAGTCCGTGTCGGGCTGTCCCGCTTCGTGCAGAACCGACTCGGCACAGCGCACAAACGCGTGCGCGCCAGCGATGGCAGACAGCTTCTTGATCGTGGCCTTATCGTCGAGTTCAATGACCAAGAAGTCGGCATTGACGGTGGACTCTTTGAGCACCCGTTCTGCGACTTCGTTCGATTCCTGGGCGCCCGAGCCGACGGCCGAGAGGTCGCGAACAGGCGAGCCACCCGCGTCGTGAAGCGGGCCAGCGTCGTTGGGCTTGGTCGATGCAGGTGATGCCAGATCCTGCGCCGGGCTGGCCAAATCAGCGACAGCACCGCCGACACTCGACAGATCCGTCGCCAACGCAGCATCGGAATGCAAAGACCCAGGCGCGGCCCGACTTTCGGCAGCCCGGCGCTCGCAGCCCGCAAGCCCAAGCAAGGCCACAGCCAGCGCGACGACCGAGCAGCGCATTGCTTCAGAGTGTATAAGCAGGTGCCTACCGGGCGGTGCGCTTTTCGCGTAGCGTAGGCACCTCGTCGCAAACGGACGACCGGCTCCGCCCGCCCGCAAGGATTGTGAATGACTTCGACTCCGATAGATTCGGCCCCGCCGCAGCGCACTTTCGCGTCGCTGGTCGTCGTGTACATGACCGTGTTTCTCGATCTGCTCGGATTCGGGCTGATCTTGCCGCTTCTGCCGTTTTACGCGATGCACTTCGGGGCCCACGGCAAGCAGATCGGCCTTCTGTTCGCCTGTTTTTCGATCGCGCAGTTTTTCGGCGCTCCGTTTCTCGGACGCCTCTCGGATCGAGTCGGGCGCAGACCTGTCCTTCTGCTGTGTCTTTTTGGGTCGACAGTCTCGCTGCTGGCGACGGGGCTTACCGATACGCTGTATACGCTCATGGCCGCACGGGCGCTGGCGGGACTTTTTGGGGGCAGCATCGCGACGGCGCAGGCCTACGTCGCTGACGTGACGAGCAAAGCCGAGCGCACCAAGTACATGGGTCTTATCGGTGCGTCGATCGGCATGGGCTTTGTCTTTGGTCCCTTCGTCGGGGCCGAGCTGTCGCGCTTTGGCTTCGGTACCGCTGCGTTTGCCGCTGCCGGTCTGTCCGGTGCCAACTTCCTTTTGGCGCTCTTGCGGCTCAAGGAATCTCTGCCGCCGTCGGCCCGTGGTCAGAGCCAGCGCACCGCACTGTCGATAAAGAACCTGCGGGATGCGCTGTCCCGACCCGTCGTTGGACCGATGCTCATCATCACAACGGGAGCGACGCTGGCGTTTGTGTCGATGGAGTCGACGTTTGCACTGCTGGCCAAGCTGCGGTTCGGGTTTTCGGAACAGACGATGGGCCGACTGTTTGCTCTGCTGGGAATCACGATTGCGGTCGTTCAAGGCGGTCTGATCGGGCCGCTGGCGCGCCGATTTGGCGAGGTTTCGGTGGGAACGGTCGGCTTTTTGATTCTTTCGGTCGCGTTCGCAGCGATTCCTTGGCTTCCCTCGAGTGAGCTTACCGTGATTACGCTGCTCTTCGTCGCGCTTGGGCAAGGGCTGCTTACGCCCACGCTTTCGACCATGCTGTCGCGCGCCGTGGCCGCCACCGAGCAAGGAGGAACGCTGGGGCTCAGCCAGTCGCTCGGGTCGCTCGCGCGGGCGATTGGGCCGATTGTCGCCGGAACCTTGTTCGATACGGCGCAATACCTGCCCTACGCTTTTGCGGCGCTGCTCGCCGTATCGATGGGTCTGTTTCTGTCGCGGCAGCGGATGCCAACGTAGCTAGCGACGAAGCAGCCGCCGGACAATCAGCAGCGCAGAAAGACCAAGGACTCCGAGCACGGCGGTCTGCGTCACCTGCATCTTGCGAATCCGCTTCTTGAACTCGTCCGCGTCATTGAGATGCGGAAACGGCACGCCCTCGGGCACCGACACGCCGAGGAACTTGCACAGCGGCTCCCAGCCTTGCTTCACGTCGAAGACGAGCAGCTTGTCCGCTGGCACATGCCGGATGACCTCGTCGACGTGCTGCTGGTAGCGGGCGATGGCAAAGTCGCGCTCCAGGAAGCGGCCCTCGAACATCTGCTCCCACACCACGGACTTGGCCATCTTCATGATCGGACCGATTTTCGGCATGTACGGCCCGATCCAGCGCATCGGCAGCTTGTGGCCGACAGCGAAGATCGTCTCGAGGCAGGAGTCGTACCAGCGCTCGGGATCACGGACGCTCAGCAGGACTTTGGCTTCGGGGAATGCTTCCATCAGCTGCTTGTAGAAAACGCAGCCAGGAAAGTCGACCGTCGACTCGTAGTCACGCAGAAACCACTTCCAGTCAACGTATTCGCCTCGCGCTGCCGACATCCAGCCTTCGACCTGCTCGGGATGCGCAAACACCTCGGTCATGTGAT
>CAYTGC010000309.1:0-5901 GCA_964437195.1 uncultured Myxococcales bacterium
CCCAAATGGGAAGGAACATCCTTTTCGGTCTTGGGAAGAATCCGCAGATGGGGCAGAAAGTCCGGGGCGGAAGTGACCGCAAGCAGCATCGATCTGGGACGATGACCACGGCCACACCGACACAGAAAGAGCGCCGCTTCGGTCTCCGCACGGGCCGGCAAAAATCGCTCGATCGAGACGACATCGGGAAGCAGCGCAATCGGCTCGACTTCCGACAAGATCGACAGATCCACATCACGAAGCACAGGCCGACGTTTCTGCTCTGCCCAGTCGTCCAAGCTGACCTGGCGACTGCGGGCTCGCCTCTCAAACAAGAGTCCGACCGTCGCAACGGTTGCACCGATCAGCATCCACAACACCGGGTTCATGTCGGTCCACTTTAGCAGCAGCCCTGCGCACCGGACAGTTGCAAGTCGTGGTTTCACCGAAAAATGGCATCTTCGTCGAAGCTGTGGCATCACAGAGTCAGCTCGCTTTGCGAACCGAAACTCCCAGACCCCCAGATCCACTGATAGAGGAGACTCATGAAAAAGCCAACCGCACTGGCTCTCGCCGCGATCGTTTCTGCCGCTGTCTTCGCACCCATGTTTGCGTCGGCGGCACCGACGGATTGGAAGATTGATTCCTCACACTCCAGCGCGCAGTTTTCTGTTCGCCACATGATGGTAAGCACCGTGCGTGGTGAGTTCGGCAGCGTGTCCGGAACCGCCACCATTGATGATGCCGACCTGACCAAGAGCAGTGTCAGCGCCGAGGTGGACGCGGCCACCATCAACACGCGCGAGCCCAAGCGAGATGAGCACCTGCGGAGTCCGGACTTTTTTGACGTTGCGAAGTTTCCCAAGCTGACCTTCAAGTCCACCAAGATCGAGAAGGCGGGCGCGCAGCTGAAAGTCACCGGTGATCTGACGCTGCACGGCGTGACCAAGTCGGTTGTCCTGACTGCGGATGTCCCTGCGCAAACGATCAAAGATCCGTATGGGAATGTGAAGCGCGGCATCTCGGCGTCCGCCAAGCTGAGCCGCAAGGAATTTGGGCTCAACTGGAACAAAATGATCGAAGCAGGTGGCGTTGCGGTCAGCGACGAAGTCACCATCAACATCGACCTCGAGCTAAACCAAGCCAAGGCTGCACCGCCAGCAGGTGCGGCTGGGGCCAAGAAGTAGCTTCATCGTACCGATCGGCCAATATGAATCATGTAAAATGCTTCTTATTGGCTGACACTGGACGTGCGGCGCTTCGGGCGCGATGATTGGTCTGTGCGCATCCTTGCAGACACCCCAGCCCTGACCTTGGCGCTCGCATCGCTGTTTGCGATCGGCAGCTTCTCGACAAGCCACGCGCAAGCCGAGACGAAACGACCGACCCAGACCAGCACCCCAGCGACCGAGCCGACGCGTCCCGCGAACCAAAAACCACAGCCGGTGTGCCGGGCGAAAAAAGGACAGTGCTGTCTTCCCGATGGCAAGGTCGTTCGTCCGTGCGGTCCGGTGACGCGACCTGGGGACAAAAACTGTGAGTCTGCGCAGTGTGGCAGTGGTGGTTTTTGTCACACCTGCCGCTGTCTGCCAGGGGACTCGTTGATCGAAACACCAGACGGTCCTCGCGCGATCTCCTCTCTGTCAGTCGGCGATCCGGTCTACTCGCAGAATCGTTTGGGAGTGCGCGTTCGAGCGACGATCCGTGTGGTGTCTCGCGTGCAGGTGATGTCGGCGCACGAGGTGGTAGAAATCCAACTGCAGGATGGTCGTCGCGTGACTGGATCGGCCCCGCATCCGCTCGGTGATGGTCGCACGCTTGGCCAGCTTCAGGTCGGCGACATGGTGGACGGGGCCCGGATCCAGGCGATCACGCGGTCGCCGTTTCAGGAGGCGCTGCTGTGGGATCTGTTTCCCTCGGGTGAAACAGGAATCTACTTCGTGAATGGGATTCCGCTGCGCACCACCCTGCCGATGCCAGAGTCCGGCCAGTGAATCGTCGGCGGATTCCGCGGTTGATTTCGTGCGGGAACGCAGGCGATGCTAAGGGACGATGAGCGATAGCAAAAAGACACTCCAAGTCAGCTACCAAGGGCAGATCAGCAAGGTGGCTTTTTACCCCGGAACCAGCGACTCGGCGATAGAACGGGCGGTTCGGCGGGCTCTGGGTCTGTCTGAACAGCAGACACTGCGCTTCCGAGATGGCGACGGGGACGAAGTGGCGCTGTCGGAAAACCTACCGAGCGGTCTGGTTCTGACAGTGACGCTTTCCGGCGGCAGCCCGCCTGTGGCCCTTGTCGAGCCTCCGGGTCCATCGCCGCTGCCGCTGCTTGGGAACGTGCTTCAGCTCACTGCGGGCGAATACCTGGAAGATTCGTTTGGCAAGCTTGTCGCGCAGTATGGACGGTTTGTCCGTCTGCGCGCGCCCAAAGGAATGCACATCTACGTGAATGCCGAGGCGGACATCGTCGAAGAGCTGGTCAATAGGCCCGATGATTTTCGCAAGACCACACCGCCCCCCGCAACTCCGCTTGGTCGGCTGCGGGCTGGCGTGGCGGCGGACGGACTGTTTACCTCTGGGGATGAAGAGGAAGTCTGGCAGATAGCGCACCGCGTGCTTTTGCCCGCGTTTGGCCTGTCGGCGATTCGGCAGTACTTCGGACAGATCGTCGAGGTGTCAGATGATCTGCTGGCGAACTTGGCCCGTCGGGGATCCAGCGAATCGTTCCTGGCGACCGATCTGATGACGCGGATGACGTTTGAGGCGATTGGTTACGCCGGATTCCACATGCGGTTCGGTGCGATCGATGCGAAACAGACGCCGCCGTTTGTGCAAGCGATGGTCGATGTGCTCGAGGTGACGATGGAGCAGACGACCAATGTTCTGCCCGATTCCTTTCACCCGATCCAGACGCACCGGCGCGAGGTTGCCCAGAAGGTCCTCAACGAGACGGTCGATCAGATCATCGCCGATCGCAAAGCCGCACTGGATCGGGGTGAATCGGTCCCTAGTGACCTTCTCCAGATCATGCTGACTGTGCGCGACCGGGTGACGGGAAAGCGGCTCAGCGACGACAACATCCGGGCCCAGCTTGTGACGTTTTTGATCGCCGGTCACGAAACGACAAGCGGAATGCTGTCGTACGCTCTATATTACATCTCCAAGAATCCTCATATAGAAGCCAAGCTGATCGCGGAAGTCGATCGTGTTTTGGGCAGAGACTACAGCCGCAAGCCGACGTTCGCTGACGTGGATGCGCTGGACTATACAGGACGGATTCTCAAGGAAGCGCTGCGGCTCAATCCCACTGCGCCAGGCTTTGCGAAGATCGTGCAGCGCGACACCGTTGTGGGTGGCAAGTATCCGGTGAAGAAAGATGGTCTGCTGCTGACATTCCTCGGCGGACTACACCGCGATCCGCGCCACTTCGGGAAAAATCCCGATGAGTTCGATCCCGACCAGTTCCTGCCCGAGGTCGTCGCGAAGCGTCACCCGCATGCGTACCATCCATTCGGAATCGGAATCCGAAGCTGCATCGGTTTCCAGTTTGCGCTGATCGAGGCAAAGCTGGTCCTGGCGCGGATGTATCAGCAGTTCCGCTTGCGCCTTGCCGATCCAAGCTATCAGCTGCGCCATGTGCAGACGCTGACGATGAAGCCGCGCGATCTGCTGATGGTGGTGGAAAAGCGAGCCGAGGAAAAAGGCAAGCTTCCAGCCTCAGTACAGAATCCCAAAGCAGAGGCCCAAGCGGCGGAACCCAGTACAGACCAAAGTGCTCCGGGCATGCTGATTCTGTACGGATCGAACATGGGAACTGCGCAGGAGCTTTCGCAGAAGCTGCTGGCAGAGGCGGCGGCGAGGAAGATACCAGCGACGGTGGGAGAGCTGGATTCCTATGTCGGAAAGCTGCCCAAAGGAACGCCGATCTTCATCATCTGCGCGACCTACAATGGGAATCCTCCCGACAACGCGGTGAAGTTCTGTGACTGGCTCAGCAGCGAGCTGCCTGCGGACTCCCTTTCGGGTGTGTCGTTTGCGGTGCTCGGCTGCGGCAACAAGCAGTGGCGGCAGACGTTCCAGAAAGTTCCGCAGTTTCTCTATGACCGGATGAAGCAGCTTTCCGCCAAGGCACTGCTGCCTTTTGTCGGCTGTGATGCGGATGGCGATTTCGATGGGACAGCGGAGTCTTTCTTTGCGAAAGTCTGGCCCCTGTTCGCGGGAACGAAGGCCAGCGCAGAAGCAGCGAGCGAACCAGAGGACACGTCGCTGTCCTATCAGGTCGAAGTCGTGAATTTTGCCGGTCCCAGCGTTGGTGCGGTGGTCTCTACTCGGGCTCCGCTGCACGCCGATGCAAGCCACCTGCGGGTGCTGGTGAATCGCGAGCTCCAAGCGGCGGACTCGGGACGATCGACGCGGCACATCGAACTGGCTCTTCCCGATGGGATGACCTATTCCGCAGGTGATCATTTGGGCGTATTCCCGGAAAATCCGGAAGCGCTTTGCGAAGCCTATGCGACGCGCTGCGGCGTGCGTCCTTCCGATTCTGTCGTGGTTCGCGAAGTCGGGGCCGTCCACGGACAGCTTCCTTGTGGCATTCCGCTGCGGGTGTCCGAGCTGCTTGGGCAGCATGTCGATCTGTCGGGTCCGCTGACGCGAAAGGAGCTACGCTTTCTGGCTGCGCGCTGCCCGTGTCCACCGGAGAAAGTGGAGCTGCTGCGTCTTGCCGGTGAGACCACCTTTCCCAAGGAAGTGCTGGCCGAGCGGCTGACCTTGCTCGATCTGCTCACTCGGTTCGCTTCGATTCCTTGTGATCTAGCGACCGTGCTCACGCTGCGACCGGCGCTGCGACCGCGCTACTATTCGATCTCCTCGTCGCCCAAAGTGTTGCCGCACGCCTGCTCGATTACCGTCGGGACGCATGACTTCATTGGACCCAAAGGGAGCCAGCGCGAAGGGCTATGCAGCCACTACTTGGCGCGGGTTCCGCAAGGCCAGTCGCTTCGTGTTTTGGTCAAAGACACGGGCGGTACGTTCCGGCTTCCGGCCAATCCAGAGACGGCTGTGATCTTGATTGGACCGGGCACAGGACTTGCGCCGCTGCGAGGTTTTATCGACGAGCGAGCCGCTCTGCGTAGCCAAGGAGTCAAGGTTGGGAAGACCCTGCTGTTCTTTGGCTGTCGTCGCCCCGACCAAGACTATCTATATCGCGAGGAGCTGGAAGGACACCTTGCGCGTGGCAGCCTGGATGCGCTGTGCGTGGCTTTTTCCCGACAGAAAGACGCACCCAAAGTGTACGTCCAAGATCTGCTTCGCGAGCAGGCCAAGGTGTTGTGGCCGCTCCTGCGCGAGGGGGCTGCGGTCTATGTCTGCGGTGATGCCAAGCGGATGGCTCCCGATGTACACAGCGCCTTCATCCAGATCCTGATGGAGCAAGGCGGACTTGGGGAGAGCGAGGCGACAGCCCAGCTTTCGGCGTGGCACAAGAGCGGTCGATACTGCGAAGACGTCTGGGCTGCGACCTAAGTCACTGCTGCTTTCGGGGCTCATTGCAAAGTGTTGACCCCGACTGTGCATCCTTCCTACCATGTCGATGAAGAGGTGCTTCGATGAGTGAAACAATTCTGCCTGTTCCCTCGCAGTTCGCCGCCCAAGCTCGGATTGATCAGAGCAAGTACCGCGCCATGTACGAGCGGTCGATCGCGGAGCCTGAGGCGTTCTGGGCCGAGGCCGCCGAGCGACTCACCTGGTTTAAGCGCTGGAGCCGAGTCAAAGATGTTTCGTACGTCTCGCCCATCTCGATCAAGTGGTACGAAGGCGGCGAGCTCAACGTTGCCTACAACTGCATCGATCGTCACCTGACCTCTCGGGGCAACAAGGTCGCGTTCATTTGGGAGCCAGACAATCCCGAGCAGCCCGGTCGCA
>CAYTGC010000310.1:0-5863 GCA_964437195.1 uncultured Myxococcales bacterium
TCCACATGCAGTCCACAGCCTGATTTTGGGCACAAAAAAACCCCGCAGTGAAAGTGACTCACCGACGGGGTTTTGATGTGGAGCTGAGGGGAGTCGAACCCCTGGCCTCTAGAGTGCGATTCTAGCGCTCTACCAACTGAGCTACAGCCCCGAGACGTTGCCGTCCAAAAGGTTCCGAACTTCTACCAAGGAGCGCGTCTCTAACGCAAGAACTTTTTTGTGGATTTGCTGGTTTGGGCGGGCGCCGGACGCGCGCTCGTTCGTTCGTGGCTGATGAGCGGCAGAAGATCCGTCAGCTGTCCGCTTTCCGGCATCATCAGACAGCCGACGCTGCGTGCAATGTCAGACGCGCCACGGAGCCCGCCTCCACCGACGAGCAGAGGGGCGATTCCAGCCAAACCGGCCATCATTTCAGACAACATCCGTCGAAGCTCACTGGCATCGGGCCGTATGACGAACGACAACGCAACCAGCGTCGGGCGAACTTTTCGGGCTGTGTCCAGCAGGTCGCTCACAGGAACATTGGCGCCAAGATACACCGGGTCCCAGCCTTGCAGCGTCGCCTCGATAGCAAACAGCAGCAGCCCCATCTCATGCAGCTCACCTGGCGGACATGCACACAGCACGGAGTGGCTTCGTTCCCCTGGTCGAAGCTCATCGAGGAGTGTCATCAACCGACTGCGAACCAAGGTTGTGCCAAAGTGCTCCGACGCGACCGATAGCTCGCCGCGGTGCCACCGATCTCCAACCTCGATGAGCAGTGGCAGCAGCAGATCTCGGCAGACCTGTTCCGTCGGGATGTTCCGCATCGGCGCGGCCAGAAGCTCGTCGGCGGCACGATTGTCAAAGTTGGCAAACGCGACGAGTAGGCGATCGATTCGCTCTGCAAAGCTGAGTGGTTGTTGAATCTTTGTTGATTGCTTGACTTGCGGATCCAGCGATTCCTGTGTCTGCTGTGACGGGGATTCTGGCTGCACCAGCTGGAGTCGCTGGCCGCTCGCAATCTGTTCCCGTGAGAGCTTGGCAATCTGCATGGGCGCCATGCCTTGCTTGATCAAGCGCTGAGCCCCTAGCAGTACAGCCACATCGTCATCGGAATAGAGGCGATAACCCGCCGCGGTCCGTTCCGGTTCAACCAGCCGGTAGCGAGCTTCCCACGCTCGAATGAGGGCGGTTGAGAGACCCGTCAGCTGGGCGACGGTCTGGATTCGATACTTGCTCACGCCGATCAGCTTGGGTCAAGCCGACCTGGATGTCAATGTTTGTTCAATGAGTATCAGAAAGATGTATTTTCATGGCAGGGTTCAGACGAAAAATTATAATCTTTCAAAAAATGGATCTTTTCTTATTGACACTCATGAGGTCTGCTTGTATAAGGTTTGTCTATAAGCAACAAGCTGTGCTGGTGCTTCCCTCAAGACCTTGGAGAGTTGCCATGACGATGCAACAGACTCAGTCCAACAAGACCCTCGCTCAGTCCGTAGCAAGCAGCCGCCCGGCTTTGGTTCGCCAAGCCCGACGGATGCTCCGAGATGAAACGACGGCTGAAGATGCCGCGCAAGATGCGCTGGTGGCTGCCTTGTCTCATTTGGACTATTTCCGTGGTGATTCGCAGCTTGGCACTTGGATGTACCGCGTTGGTGCCAACGCTGTTCTGATGACGATGCGGCGCGAGCGTCGGGCGAGTGATCGGACGGCGCGAGCGGTGACGAATCTTCCGAAAGAGTCGAGCTGGCTGTATGGCAGTGGCTCATCGGAGCCTGCGCAGTGGAAGCTAGAAGACAGTCAGCAAGCGGATGTGCTGCGCTGGGCCATTTCTCAGCTTCCCGAGAGATATCGGCTGGTTGTCATGCAGTGTGATCTGGATGAGAAACCGGTGCAGGAAGTCGCAGAATCGCTGGGGCTTACGGTTGGGGGTGTTCGAACCCGGCGGCTGCGCGCACATCGGATGCTGCGCGATGCCCTTCGTCACCACGTCGACGATCTTCTGTAGTCGCGCGTCCATCGCGGACGTAGGAACGGGCCTCTCCTCGTGATATATTCGAGAGGCTATGCCCACCAAAAAGAGTACGCCCTCCGGTGTTGACTCTGCCGCAACGCGCCCAAGCCGGGTGAAGCCAAAGGCCGAGAAGCCAGCCGTCGTCGAAACAAGGGTAGAGGGGACTGAGAACCCAGCCTTGGCGGACCTGACTGCTGTGTATGGTTTGTATAGGCCGAGCGGAGAGGAACAGCGGCTTGTCGACGCTCTTGTTGCAGAGCGCGGTGCCGCCTCGGTTCAGCGCCTTGCAGCCGTGTTGAATCAGTCACTCGGCGCAGTGCTCAGTCTTCTTGGGCCGCAGCAGCTGTTGCGTCAGGCAGCCATCATCGAAGTCGAGCCAAGCTCGGAGCTTGGTTTTCCCCGTCCGAGCGAGCAGATCTTTCTGGGTCGAGGACTACTCGCGGCTTCCCCGAAGTCCGAGGTACCTGTGTCGATGCTGCCGGGCTTGGCGGTTCTTGCGGCGCCAGCGACCGATGGCAACTGGGCTGCCGAGTTTGTTGCTGATCGGGCAGGCCAGGTCGTGCTGGAGCTCGTGAAGGAAAAGCTGGTCAGCACCCGGCCTTTGTTGCTGTTTCTGTCGAGCTGTGGCGCAGATACGACGGGACTCTTGGCGCAAGCGGTGCGGCTGCGACTGTCTCGGCCTGTGTTCTATCTCGAGGGGGGCGGACTGACTGGCTGGCCGCAGCCGGAGTTGGCGGCGGCGCTGCGGAGACTTCGCCGAGACGCTGATCTTCGCGGTGCGGCTGTGGTCGTGCAAGATGCCGAGCAGCTTGGTTCGGCGTGGCGGGCGCTGTTGCAGCCGAAGCCGCCGGGACAGACTGCACCCGTGATCCTCTGTAGTGGTGGGACCTTGTCTGCTCCGAAGTATCCGCAAACGTGGACCTTTGGAAATCCGCTTCAACCGCACGCACATACGCTGCGCTTCGCAGCTGCGACGGCATCGGCTCCGACTGGCAGTACAACGCAGCAGGCCGCTGCGAGCCCAGAGCCAGAGCTGTCGGAGATCGATCGCAGTCGAGAAGAGGCACGGCGGCAGGCTGCGGTGGATGCGGCGAAGGCCATGGGCAAGCCGATTCCCAAAGAGCTGCTACAGCCCGTGCAAACGACTCCACCGCCGAGCACGGTGGCCGCACCGGCCAGCATCTCGCCCCCGTCCGTGACGGCGACAGCTCCGGCCAGTGTGGCGGCCAAGACGGAAGCAGCCTCCCCACCGGCGGCCCGAGCGGAGCCGTCACAAGCCCAAGTGGCCGCACCTGCAGCACGACCCGTCAATCCTCGTTTGGCGGCGGCGCTAGCGAAAGCCGGACTTCCTCCGGTCAGTCGCACCGATCCTGCAGCAGCTGCCGCACCGGTCACCGAGGCAGTGGTCGCCAAACCGGCGCCTGCAGCCATACCGACGCCGACGGCCACGCCGACGCCTGCAGCAGCGCCAGCGCCAGCGCCAGAACCTGTATCCCCGGCCTCCAGCCCTGTCGGGTCAACGAGCAACGACGGGGACGAGGAGGGTCCACCCATACCGCTCGCAGACGATGCCAAGCTGGAGGATCTGATAAACGCAGCCAAAACGACGACGAACATGCGGCAGCGGGCCGAGCTTCTGCGGCGGCTGGCTGGGACCAAGAGCCCCAACGTGATCCAGCTCTTCCGCCTGTTTTGTGTAAGTCCTCACGCCGCTGTCAGACAAGCTGCCGAGGAAGGAATGGCGTCACTATTCGGGTCGAACTGGAATCGGGCGCGCTCGATCGCTCCCCCTGTGCAGCCACCGCGGACTGACGATGGCGGGCGCGGCCCAGGCGGTGCGTTCTAGGCCGGACAGGCTAGCCTTCGCGCTTTAGGCACTTGATCGCCACGCCGGTCGCCTTGTCCATCTTGCCGACGACGTTGTGGCTGGTGATGCGGACGGACGTGGCACCAAGCTCTGCCGCGGCTCGCTTGAGCTTGGCCTTGCTCGACTCGAAGGTGCCCGGCGATAGCGACGTGCCTGACTCGACGGAGACCGAGCCATAGTCCTCGAACAGCGTGCAGTTTGGCGCTTCGCCATTTTCAAAGATCTGCACGTCTCGCTCTTTGGGCGTAAGGTCCGTCGGGCGAAGGTTGCCTGGGCCACAGCCGACGATGCCAAGCAGCGACAGCAGCAGAAGCGCTGGCAGGCCGCGCCCAACGATCCGGTGTAATGGACCCAGGGCTGGCTGCGGCTGAGCGGAGCGATTGGGAAGATAACTTACGGTTTTCATAAGGAATGATTCTACATCGCAACGCGCAGCGATTTCTATGGCGTACACGCAACAACATCTGCCGCTAGACTGCGCACTGGATGACGGTCCGCATCATCACCAGTGAGCATGAACTTTCGGCGCTTCGCGTCCCGTGGAATCAGCTTGCCATCGGACAGCCGTTTCGAAGTTGGGACTGGCAAGTGGCGTGGTGGCGACACTACGGACGAGGGCCCGGTCGGCGACTGCACCTTTTGGCCTGTTATGACGGCGAGCGGCTGATTGGTCTTTTGCCGACGTATCGGCGACTTACTGCGCAGGGCAGGGTACTGCGTCCTCTGGCAAGCGGCGAAGTCTGCTCCGAGTACCTGGGCCCTTTGGCGATCCCGGGGCGCTCGTTCGATGTGGCAGAACAGCTTGCCGAAGCGCTATCGGGGACAGCGAGCGGGCACGGCGCGATCGCGCGAACCTGGGATCTGCTGCTGCTGGATGCGCAAGATGCCAGCGACGAATCGTTGCTTCAGCTTATCGCCGAACTTTCGCGACGGAAGCATCCGATCGAGACGCGGCCCGGGTCGGTGTGCTGGCGACTCACGGTGCCCGATGATCCAGATCACCTGCGAGGCACGGAGGAATACGAAGACACCCGCTTCGAGAGCTTTCTTCGCCAGGTTGCCCGCGGCCACCGTCATCGGCTCCGCAAAGCAGAGCGACGCGGCACCGCGGCGGATTACCAAGTACATTTCGCCGTCGATGACGCCTCGCTGGCCGAGGGATTCGCAGTCCTTGTCGAGCTGCACCAGCGAAGGCGTGCGCATGTGGGACAAGCGGGAATGTTTGCGCGACGACGGTTCTTGGCCTTTCACCGCGACGCAACCCGCGCGATGCTCGCGTCCGGCCAGCTTTGGCTTACATGGCTGACGCTGCGCGATACTCCGGTCGCAGCGTATTACTGCCTTGCCGATGGGACGGTGCTGTACGGCTACCAAAGTGGTCTGAATCCGGACTATCTCGACGAGGAGCCGGGACGAATTCTGCTTTTGCGGATGCTGCGGAAAGCGCTGCGGCAAGGGTACTCGGCGCTCGACCTTTTGCGAGGGAACGAGCCCTACAAGAGCCACCTCAGCGCCGAGCCACAAAGCAGCCTGAACCTTGTGGTCGGCAATCGAACCTTGATGGGAAGGGCCGCATTCAGGCTTACCCAGCTTCGTCGACGAGGGCGGCAAGTGGCAGGGCAGATCGTGCACAAGCTTCGCAGCCCTTGACAGACCGGCCCCTCGACGGTTCACTCTTCCGACCTTGGCCGCCTTTGCGATCATCGCGCTTGTCGTTGCCCATCGTCTGCTGCGCTTCGATTTGCTCAGCAGCGAGCTCGTCGCGTTGAGACCGCAAGCCGTCCTTCTCACTCTCCTGGCCCTGGCGATTCCGGTCGCGTTTTGGCGACGGCAGTTGAGCCTGCGCTTTTCGACCGTACTGGCGATACAGTGGTTGCTGTTTGGCTGGGCGCTTGTTTCGCGGGTCGTCTCGGACGGCACCCAAGAAGTGCTGCCGTTTCTGCTCGGCGACTATGCCAAGGACCTGGCTTTTTCGACGATCCTGGGCGTGCTGACGA
>CAYTGC010000311.1:0-5786 GCA_964437195.1 uncultured Myxococcales bacterium
CGCCACACCGCTCCGCCTTGCGGTTCTTGGTTCAACTTTGACCGCCACACCGCTCTAGACAAAGGGCAGCGCTGAAACGGTGGCGGTCTGGCCTAGGCTTGTGCCGTTTTCATCGGTCACGTCGAGCTGCGTGCCGTTTTCAAACAAGCTGCGGTGAACATAACCAAGCGCGATGAGGCCAAAGCGAGGCGAGAGCGCAACCGAGGTCAGCTCCCCAGCCTGGGGCCGAGAGGCGTGGGAAAGCTTGGCCTTCTGCAAAGGCAAGCCCTGTCCCGAAAGCCGCAGCCCGACCAGCTTGCGGTTGAGCTGGCCGCGATCGCGGAGCCGCACGACCACTTCCTGACCCAAAAAGCAGCCTTTGGTAAAGCACAGCGCTTCTTCTAGTGAGGCTTCTTGCGGCAGCCGCTCTTCGTCAAAGTCCACTCCGTACTTGGGCCTGCCTGCTTCGATGCGCAGGACCTCGGCTTCGCTGTCAGACAAGACCTGGGCGCTGGCCATTGCGAGCTTGGACTCGATGGCGCTGACCGCATCGGCACTTCCCAGAACGGAGAAGCTGCCCTCACCAAGCTCGCGGGTTGCCAAAACCAGCGCCCCGCCCACCTCGACTGAGTGATAGGGCGCAGGCTGCGGCAGATCCCCAAGCAGGGTGGCCGCCGCCCGCGTGCCGTACACCCCAAGGTGAGAGAGCGACTGGCTCTCGTCGGTTAGCACGGCGTCATCGCTGATGATGTAGCGGTCGAGCGACTCCATCACCCGCTGCTTGGCGAGCGCCGGCACGATGAGCAGAAGCCCCGTGTCACCCCGAGACAGCACGATGAAGTCGGAAACGACTTTGCCTTTGACCGAAAGCAGCGCACCGTAGGCGCCACTGCCCGGGGTCAGGCTCTTTACATCGCAGGTGACCATGCCGGACAAAAAGCGGATGCGGTCTTGGCCCGTAAGTGCAATGCGACCCAGATCTCCGTCGAGTCGTCGATATGCGAGTGTGAAGGACATGTTCGTCCTTTACCACAACCTGCGGCGCCCCGGACAAAGGGCAAGCCAAATGCAGCGCTTGCTTTGGTCCAAGCTGTGGTAAGCGGATCGGGTTGTCATGAAGCGCACCTTTGTTGCACTCGACTTTGAGACCGCCAACCACAAACCGCAGAGCGCCTGCGCCATTGGTGTGGTTCGGGTCGAAGACGATGTCGTGGTTGCGCAGACGTGCGAGCTTATCCGTCCGCCGTCGAAGTGGTTTGCCTTTACCGACATCCACGGCATCACCTGGGACGATGTCAAAGACGCGCCGCGCTTTCCCGAGGTGTGGCACAAGCTGCAAGGACTGCTCGACGGTGCAATGTTTATCGCCGCCCACAATGCAGGCTTTGATCGCGGTGTGTTGCGCGCCTGTCTGGAAGAAGCCGGACTGCCGCTGCCCAAGCTGCCGTTTGTCTGCACGATGCACATGGCGCGGCGCGTTCTCGGCATCTATCCGACGGGTCTTGCGGTCGTGGCGGCGCGGCTCAAAGTACCGCTCAATCACCACGACGCACTGTCTGATGCCCATGCCTGCGCACAGATCGTCATCGCAGCCCGCAAGCTACGTGAAGATGCCCACCGCACGGCTGTGATGGCTCCGCTGTCGCTATCGAGCCCGCTGGCGCCCTAGTCCATGCCTTTACAGGCGGGCAGGCGGCATGCTTTGCTCGTGAGTATGCCAAAGCAGGTTCTGTCTACGGGCTGGCTCCTAAAGCCTCGGACCAGCGGCAAGCAGCTCGCCGAGGATCTCGCCAGCGAAGAAGGCTGGCTCAAAGCCGATGTTCCATCCACCGCGCACGATGTGCTGTGGCGGGCCGGGCTCTGCCCCAGTCCCTACGAGTCACCGAGTCTGCCAAAGCTTGGGCCCAGCTTTGAACAGGACTACATCTACAGGCTGCGCTTTGCGATCCCCGATGCGCTGAAGAAGCATCCTGCGTCGCTGCGGCTTACGTTCGAAGGTCTCGACACAGTTGCGACGGTGTGGCTAAACGGCAAGCAGCTTGGCCAGACCGACAACATGTTCTGCGCCTACAGCTTTCCGATTGGCGAGCTTGTCACAAGCGGAGAGCAAGACCTGGTGATCGAGTTTTCGTCGGCACTTCGGACCGCGCAGGCTCGGCTGCACAAGTTTGGCCCGCGCATGGTGTGGAACGGCGACCCGAGCCGCGTCTACGTTCGCAAGGCGCAGTATCACTTTGGCTGGGACTTTGGGCCGCCGCTTCTGTCGGTCGGACCCTGGCGAGACATCGTGCTAGACGGTCGCCCAGCTCACCTGGCCCAGCTTCGCTGTCCGCTGGTCGTGTCGGAAGACCTGAAGACGGCCACGCTGACGCTGCATCCCCAGGTGGCAGGAGAGCTTTTGGAAGTCGAGGTCTTGACCGTCACAATGAAAGTCACTGCCCCCGACGGTCAGGTCCTGCTCGATGACACCGACACCCTACCGGGAACGGGTGGGCAGCTGTGGCGCCAGCTTGTGGTGAAAGACCCCGCGCTGTGGTGGCCGAGTGGCCACGGCGGTCAGCCGCTCTACCGCGTCGAGCTTCGGCTGTCGCACGATGGACAGGTGCTGGATGAAAAGGTGCTTCGGCTCGGGGCGCGGCGGCTCGATCTGGAACAGAACTACGCGCTGCATACCGAAGGCGAGAGCTTCTACTTCGTCGTCAATAACCGTCCGATCTTCTGCGGCGGGGCCAACTGGATTCCGCCCGAGCTGTCGCTGCCACGGATCACGCGCGCCCAGGTAAAGGCCCTGCTCACCGAGGCGACAACTGCCAACATGTGCATGCTGCGGGTATGGGGCGGCGGGATCTACGAGTCCGATGACTTTTACGATCTGTGCGACGAGCTGGGCCTGCTCGTGTTTCAGGACTTTGGCTTTGCCTGCGGCATCTACCCCGGTCACAAGTGGTTTGCAAAGAGCGTCGCCGAGGAAGCCCGCCAAGCGGCGCAGCGGCTGCGGCATCACCCAAGCCTGGCGCTGTGGTCCGGCAACAACGAAGACTACGCCATCGCCCAGTCCCTGCGGCTTTACGAAGGTCCACGCAGCGACATTCCAAGCCCGCCCCTTGCCGACGAGCCGATGCGGTTCGACGCGCGCACGCTGTATGAAGAGACGCTGCGCGACGTGGTGGCCGAGCACTGTCCCGAGGTCCGCTACTGGCCCGGCAGCCCGTATGGTCGGCAGAGCAGCGACCCGAACGACAGGCTCGATGGCGACTGTCACATCTGGGATGTCTGGCACGGAGCGCAGCGCGACTACCAAGACTATGGCGACCTGTGTGGTCGCTTCGTCAGCGAGTTTGGCATGCAAGCGGTGCCGTCTCTGCCGACCGTGACACGCGGGCTGGGCTTTGCACCCGACGGAGTCAGCGTGCTGGCGGGGCTGAACAAAGGCCAAGATGGGCCGGAGCGGATTCAGCTTTACCTAGACCGCAACTTCCCGCCTGCCCGCGACTTGCCCTTGTACATCTATGCGACGCAGCTTCTGCAAGCCGAGGCGCTCGCGCATGGTGTTCGGGCGTTCCGTCGCCGCTTTGGCAGTGGTGAAGCGCGCGGCTGTGGGGGGGCGCTCATCTGGCAGCTTGACGACTGCTGGCCGGGCGTAAGCTGGTCGATGCTCGATCACTACCCGGCCAGTGCCGCTGCCCAAGGACGCCCGGTGGTGCGAAAGGCCAGCTACTACGCCGTGCGCCGCGAGCTTCTGCCGTATGTGGTGGGCATGGCCTGGAAGTCCGACGGAAGGTTTGCCGTTTGGGCGAGTCACACGGGCCCGGATCACGACACCCAAGCGCTGACGCTGCGGCTCACCGGATTTGATCTGGAAGGGCGAAAGTGCTTCATCGAGCGACGCCCCGTGGATCTGGCGAGCAACGTCGCCATCGAGCTAGGCGAAGTGGTGCTGCCAACGCCGCAGCTTGTCGTACGGGCCGAGCTTCTGGATGGGGAAGCGGTGCTGGGTCGATCGGTGCTGTGGCCGCAGCCGCTCAAAGATCTGCCGCTTGTGGACCCCGAAGTGCTGCTCGAAGAACACGAAACCGAGCAAGCAGAGACGCGGCGTCTGCGGCTGCAAGTCGTTCGTCCGGCCAAAGCGCTGTGGCTTTCAGCAGGTGAAGACGCCGTGTTTGCCGACAACCTGCTTGACCTACTGCCCGGGGAAGTTGTTGAAATCGCTGTACACGATCCATCGCTGTCGCCAATTCGCACCATCGGACTGCACAGCTTGGCAGCAGCAGCGACGACATAGCCCCCGAGGTAGCCATGGCCCCGCACAGTCATCCCCACAAGGCCCCGCCCGCAAAGCTGCACGAAAGGCTGCGGGTCCGGCTGGGCCGAGCCGTCTTCGATTACGGATGGGAAGGACTGGCGCGGCTGGGAAAGCTGGTGCCGCTGGCTCACCCTTCGCGGCATGGCATCGATGTCACCTACGATGTTCCGTATCTGCCGAGCGGCGCGCGGGATCACCTGCTGGATGTCTATGTGCCAGCGCTGGGCGAAAAACAGAAGCCGCTGCACTTCTCACCGCCCTACCCCGTCGTGCTGTACATCCATGGCGGTGGATTTCGGATTCTGTCCAAAGACACCCACTGGCTGATGGGCCTGGCGTTTGCTCGGCGCGGCATGGTGGTGATGAACGTGAACTACCGGCTGTCACCGCATCACCCGTTTCCGTCCGCGCTTTCCGACATTGCGCAGGCGTTCCAGTATGCGGTGACACATGCTGCTCGGTTTGGCGGGGATCCACAGCGGATTGTGCTCGCCGGTGAGTCCGCGGGTGCGAACCTGGCCCTGACGCTGGCCCTGCTAACCTGCACAAGGCGGCCCGAGCCGTTTGCGCAGCAAGTGTTTGAGCTGGGAATCGTGCCAAGAGCCGTCATTCCGATGTGTGGAATGCTGCAAGTCACGGATTGGCAGCGCTTTGCCCGAAGGCGACCGCTGGGGAAGTTCTTGCTCGACCGGCTGGAGGAGACGTCAGACGCGTATCTGGGCCAGGATCACGCCCGGCACGGAGAGAGCTTGGATCTCGCCGATCCGCTGCTGATCCTGGAGCGAGGGGTGAAGACAGAGCGACCGCTGCCGCCGATGTTCGCCGGGGTGGGAACGGCAGACCCGCTGCTCGATGACAGTCGTCGGCTGGGCACAGCACTGCAGGCGCTGGGGGTCCCGCACGAGGTCCGCTACTATCCGAGAGAAGTTCACGCCTTTCACGCGTTCGTGTTTCGGCAGGCCGCCCGGCGCTGCTGGCAGGAGCAGTTTGCCTTCATCGACCGCTACCTGTGACACGATCTTCCGCAGCGTCGACTGCCCACACCGCGTCGGCTAGTGCCAGGTCTTCGCGATGGTGAAGACAAACAGGAGCAGGCTGGCCGCGAGCATGAACCAAGCAAACCAGTCCGGCTGAAAGCGCGCCCGCAGATCAGCCAGCCGCGCTGCATCTTCCAACGACAAGCCTGACAGGTCTGCTTGGCCATCGATCTCGCGCAGCAGATCCCGCGCCCGCCCAAAATGACCCGCTCGGTGTTCGGTAAAAGCGCGATCAAGCAGCACTTTTGTCTGTGTCTCTGCTGGCGAGGTCATACGCTCTTCTGTAACGGACTTGGGCCGCAGCGTCAACCGGAGAAGCCGAACGGGCACCTCCAGCGTCGACAGCAACGCCCACCAGCAAGGCTCGCCGAAGGGCTCGAACAAGGGCAATAAATATCGGCATTTAGGAACTATTATTCAATATATGATAATATATCACTCATTCTCACATGGGAAGTAAGACTCCC
>CAYTGC010000312.1:0-5763 GCA_964437195.1 uncultured Myxococcales bacterium
GAAGTGAACCTTGTGCTGGAGAACGGCGAGTGGAAGATGACGCCGTAACTTCTCTTCGTCGCCGATCGGTGCGTGTGCTGCTTGCGTGTGCGCTGCTTTTTGCAGGCGCAGGTTCGGCAGCTGCATCGCCGTATCCGACGGGAGTTCCGCTTCTGCCAAAGAGTGTGACGGCGCCTCTGTCGAAGGTGGCGCTGTCACCGCTCCCGGCGCTTGCTGCCTCCGGGGCGCCGACTGCGGCCGCTGCTCCATCGGCGGTAAGCCCTGGCACGTCTGCATCTTCGCAAGGCGGACTGTCGCCTTTGCCACTGCTCGCGCAGGCAGCGAGCAAGCCATCGACGACCGCGACCCCGGACCCGGAAGATCCGCAGCGCTTTGCGACTCCGACGCCGGGCCAAGTTGTCGACGACGATGACGAAGAGTCCGAAGAAGAAAAGAAGAAGAAGCAAGAGGCCAAAAAGGCCAAGCCTGAGTGTGACAGCGACGCGCAGTGTCCTGACAAGACGGTCTGCGTCAAGCAGAGCTGTCAGAGCGTAAACCGGCCACTCTCGGCGATTCTGTACTTCCATCGCAAGGGGCCGATTGGCTACCGGATGGTGCTGCCGTTCTACTACAGCTTCTGGCGGCCCGATCGGACGACGAAGGTGGTGTTTCCCCTTGTTGCCGATCGCAAAGACGACAAGGACAAGACACGCGACACATGGGTCTTCCCGACGTATCAGTACCGGCGGGAACCTGGGATGCGCGCCCACCGCTTCTGGCCGATCTTTTTTTACCATAGCTACGGTGACAGCGGCGAAAAGGGCAAAGCAGTCGGTCTGTTGCCGCTGTTTTGGGTGACCCGAAGGACTGATGCGCAGACGGTGGTCCTGCCGCCGCTCTTGTTTTGGCATCACCACAACGTCGAGGAAAAGCGGAGCGACACGGGCTTTTTGCCGCTTTTGCTGTTTGTGCGCAAAGAACCCGAGCTTTCACAGGCGTTCTTTTTGGCGCTCGGGTTTTATCGCAAGACGCCGGACCGGACGGTCGGTGGATTCTTGCCGCTCGTGTTTCACTCGAAGACGGCGGAAAAGCGCCACACGATGGTGCTACCGCTGTTCTACGACGGCGAAAACTACCAGACGGGGACTCGGACCTCGACGCTGTTTCCGTTTTATCTGTACCACCGCGGGGCCGACAAGAGCCGACTGCTGGTGACGCCGGTCGGCGGGTCGTATCGGAACCCAGAAGAAGAATCGACGACGACGCTCCTGCTTGTACCACCGACGTTTCACCGCGACGATCCCAGCCGCCGGTTTACGACGGTCCTGCCGCCTTTGGCGATGTGGTATCGCAACAAGCTGACGGGCGCGGCATGGGGTTACACCGGGCCGTTTTTCTTCACCCGCGATGAAGAAGGTGGCAGCGAGGGACTGTTCCCGCTCTACATGCACTTCTTTAGCAAGAAGGCGCAGAGCGACACCTACGTCTTCGTGCCGGCGCTGGCCGCGCTGCATACGTCCAAGACGCGGAAGTTCGGCTTCCTGGGGCCGGTCTATGGCTGGTCATCGCAGACTGGATCGGGCGGTGGTCTTCTGCCGCTTGTCTCGGTGGCGCGGGGGGCGAAGCCACACGTCGCGATTTTGCCGCCGCTGTTCATCTACTCCGCCGACAAGGAAGCGGGCTCTAGCTATGTGTCCGTCGGCCCGGTCTTCGCGCACGTCAAGACGCGGGGCGAGGACGCGGGCTATACCGCCGGTGTCTTTCCGCTGCTGTGGCTTCACCGTCGGGGACAGAGCAGCACGCAGATGCTATTCCCGCTGCTCTACCACCACCGGCGCCCCTATTCGGAAACGCTCCAGCTTGGTCCGTTCTACTGGTACCGCAAGTGTCCTGAGTATGTCGGAGACAAGCGAGCCGAAGTGCGGGCGGGTCTGGTTCCACTGCTGTTCTGGAAGCGCTCTGCCGAGAGCAGCTACACGGTGCTGTTCCCGCTGCTTTGGCAGGTTCGCAATCCGCGTGGTTCGGCGCTGGTGATTGGCCCGTTCTTCCACACCACCGAGAAGCGTCCAGAGGGAGAGGTGAAGACCACCGGCCTTGTGCCGCTGTTTTATGCCTCGCATGGGCCGAAGTCGACGTTTGCCATCGCGCCGCTGTTTGCCTATCACCGCACGCCGGAACAGAAGACGGTGTGGGTTGGTCCCTACGTCGAGACGGTGCGAGGACTTGGCCAAAAAGATCAGGTCATCAATCGGACGCTGTTCCCGCTGTTCTACTTCCACTGTTCACCTGGCCGACGTGCGACCGTGCTGTTTCCGCTGTTCGCCAGTGTTCAGGACAAGGAGACGACGTTCCGGCAAGTTGCGCTGCTGTATTTCGGGGTGAAGACGCCCGAGCGCAGCGCTCATGTGCTTCTGCCTCTGTTCTTCCATGTGAAGACGCCTGAGAGAAGCTCGACGGTACTCTTGCCATTCTTCTACTCGAGGAACGAAAAGACGGGCGGGGTGTCGGCGGGTCTTTTGCCGCTGTTTGCGTTTGGCAAAGCGAAGGACTCAGCCTGGGCTGCGACACCGCTCGGGTTCTTCTACAAGGACGAAAAAGCGACACGGGCGGCTGCGCTGCTGTTTTACGCCGACGTCCGCAAGGATCGTGAAGACTTCGGTGTCTTCCCGCTGTGGTTCTACTCGCGACGCGACACCGCGCACGGCCTGTTCATCCTGCCGTTCTTCTATCACTCGCACGATGCGGCAAGGAGCCGTCACCTAACGGTACTGGGTCCGCTGTTCTTTGGGCGACGTGGTGAGGCGACTTTCGGCGGGCTTATGCCGCTGTTCTACGGGAAGAACGACGGTGACGGCTCGTACCGGTTTATGGCGTTCCCGCTCGTGTACTTTTCGCACCGGGCCGGCAGATCCCCAGAGGATTGGGTTATCACTCCTCTCGTCGGTGTGAATCGGAGCCCCGTCGGATTCCGGTTCTGGGTTGGCCCGCTGTATGTGCGCAAGCAAGAGCCAGTGACGTCGGCGGCGCTGTTTCCGCTGTTCTACTACACCCGCGACGACAAGGCGCATACCTCAACGAGCATGCTGCTGCCGCTGTGGCTCCAGACGCGGTCGCCAGAGCGCAGTGTGACGATGGTGACGCCGCTGTTTTGGCACGAGCGGACACTGACGCGGCGGATTTCGACGTTCTTCCCGTTTGTGCTCGACGTCCAGCATCTGCACAGCGACCGGCTGACAGCGGTGGGTCCGCTGGTTCCGCTGGTTGTGCGCTATGCCGATTATGCGGCGAAGTCGACGACCTGGGTGTTCCCACCGCTGCTCACCTATGTGAAGAAGCGCAGCGACGGCTATCACAACGCCGTGGTGTTCCCGCTCTTGTGGCACTTTGGTGGCAAGGAGCGCTCGACGACGGTTCTGTTCCCGCTGTTCTATCATCTCCGCCGTCCTGCGAGTCAGTTCACGTCGCTATTGCCGCTGTTTGCCTACTATCGTGATGAGCAAGGCACGCGCTCGCTGTTTTTGCCGCCGCTTCTGACGTGGATTCGCAACTACGAGGATGGCAGCCGGGACCGCGTGGTGTTTCCGTTTGTGTGGCACTTCAAGCGGCCCAAGCAGACGACGACGGTGTTTTTCCCCATCGGTGCCCACTGGGTGAACGAAAAGGGCCACTACACCCTGGTGCTCAACAGCTACTACTACAAGGGGGCTGGTGAGCGAGCGGGCGCGTATCGCTTCGAGTTCTGGCCACTTTTCCACGTGGGCCGTCCGCGCGCTGGCGATTTGGAGTGGAGCATTCTGTCTGGCCTCGTCGGGTACTCCCGAGACGGAATTCGTCGCACGCTGCGCCTCTTGTGGGGCGTCTTTATCCCGCTTGAACCCGTCGGGGCGCAGACTTCTTGGTACGGTGCGAGCTGGCGCATGGCATCGGACCGCTAGTCGCAGGAGGGGGGCCTTTGGCGACGCGAGCGCGGCTGTTTGTTTCTCCTGACAAGCTGAAAGAGAAAGTGGTGCTGACCGGGGCGGATCACCACTACCTGACGTGTGTGCTGCGTCTAAAACCAGGAGCGGAGGTAACGCTTCTCGACGGGCAGGGGCGAAAGGCCGCGGCGAAAGTGCAGGCAGTTCGGGCCAGCGATGTTGAACTTTGCGCCGATCCTCCGACGGATGTGACGTTGGTTCAGCCGCGGCTGGTCCTGCTGGTGGGTCTGCTCAAAGGCGACAAGCATGACTTCGTGTTGCAAAAAGCGACGGAGCTGGGCGTCAGCCGAATCATTCCGGTGAAGTGCGAGCGGAGTGTGCCCCAGATCAGCGACGAACGTGCCGAGCCCAAGCGTCGGCGCTGGCAGGAGATTCTTAAAGGCGCAGCGCAGCAGTGCAGGCGGGCCGATGTGCCCGAGGTCTCGATGGTGATGCCTTTGGCGCTGGCGCTGCGCGAGGCGGAAGGTCAGAAGCTGGTATTTTTCGAGGGCAGTGCGCCACCGATCGGACAGGTACTGACGTCTCCGGGAGAGCGGCCCGTGGTCAGCATTCTTATCGGTCCCGAGGGCGGACTTGCCGCAAGTGAAGTGTCTGAGGCCGAAGCGGCGGGTTTTGCCCGTGTGAGTCTGGGGCCTCTCATCCTGCGGGCGGAGACCGCCGTCGTCGCAGCGCTCGCGGTGGTGGGCTATGTTCTTTCTCAAGGAGCGGACGATGCCAAGTCCTGCTGAGCTATTTATCGTCGGATACCATGGAACCGAACTGCCAGCCTCGCTGCATACGCGCTTTCGACGCGGTGACTTTGCTGGTCTGATCTTTTTCCGTCGCAACTTTGCGAGCCCGGACCATGCGGCTCGGATTGCCGACGACATGGACGGGGTGCTTTCCGGGTATGCTCCAGCTGCGGAAAATTCGTCGCTGCCGCCGATCCTGGCAATCGATCACGAAGGCGGGCGAGTGCAAAGGCTGCGGGGCGAAGTGACGGTGTGGCCGCCGATGATGAAGCTCGCCGACAAGCCACCGACGTTGAGCGAAGCAGTGGGGCGTGCGATGGCGTGGGAACTTTCGGCGCTGGGCTTCAATCTGAGCTTTGCTCCAGTCCTCGACGTCCACACCAATCCCGCGAATCCGATTATCGGCGATCGTGCGTTTGGACACACTCCCGAGGCTGCAGTCGAGCGGGCGCTCGCGTATTTGCGCGGGCTGGAGAGTGAGTCGGGTCTCCGCGGCTGCGGCAAGCACTTCCCTGGACATGGCGATACCGAGACGGACTCGCACCTGACGCTTCCGACGGTGAAACGCGATCTTGCAACCCTGCAAGCGGTCGAGCTTTTGCCTTTTCGACGCGCCGCCGCGGCCCAGATTGGCATGCTGATGACCGCGCATGTGGTCTATCCGTCTGTTGATGCGCGGCCTGCGACACTGTCGCGACGGTGGTTGACTGATATGTTGCGCGCCGAGCTTGGTTTTTCGGGCGTCGTGGTCTCAGACGACCTCGATATGAAGGCTGTGACGGCGGAACAGCTCGGGATTGCAGACGACAGCGGTGTGGTCGTCGAGAGCCTGCTGGCGGGCTGCGATGCGTTCTTGTTCTGCCAAGAGCCTGAACGGCTTTTGCGTGCCGAAGAAGCGCTGACCTTGGCTGCCGAAAAGAGCAGTGCGGTGCGGGACCGAATTGCCGAGAGCGCAGCTCGACTTGCCCGGTTTCGTGCAACGCTTCGGGCCAGCGGACCAATTCGCGAGCGCGTGGCTCAGTTCCCGATACAAGAGCACTTGCTTCTAAAATCCCAGGTCTTAGTCTGACCGCGTG
>CAYTGC010000313.1:0-5745 GCA_964437195.1 uncultured Myxococcales bacterium
GACTTCAAGGGGGGCAGTCTGCAATGCACGATCGAAAATCCGAGCCCACTGCTTGATTACCAACGACACCGGAGGTAAGCGGAAGAGGGAGTTTCGCCAAGCGAGTCCATGTCGCCGCATGACGCGACCTGTCCAGGTTCACTGGCGGCGACAGTCCACGAAGGCCGTGAGTCCATTCCCGGTAGCGCACTGGAAGCGTTATGAGGTTATCGGACTGCTTGGGCAGTTCGCCTTCGGGCTCACTGCCCACTTCCGTTTCCCTCCCAGCCTGTTTGGTTCCGGCTTTGCCGAGTTAGGAATCGTCAGGAAGCCACACTCTGACGCAGCAGAGCGGGTCAGGGAGTCCGCTCGTAGACATGGACGCAGGTAGCGTCCTTGTTTGATTGACACTCAGTCGCAGCATCCGCGATGACTAGGGAGCTTGTCTTTTTGACCGCATCACAGGTACCAATCGCAATGCCCGCTTCGGTGAAGGACAGCTTCAGCGAGTCTTTCCCGCCAAGCCAACCCCACGGGCGCTGGAAGTAGAACTGGACGGACTGACCGCGACCGACCGCCAGATCATTTAACCCATCACAGTCTACATCTCCGACTGCAATCGCCGTGAGTTTTCCTTGGGTGAGCGTGGAAATCGCCTCGGACCTTCTCACGTCGTACGCAAATCCCGGTCCCGACTCGATCAAGCTGACGACGTGGGCGCTGCCTGTGGCTTTCTCAATACCGAGCACACCGACTCCCGCTGTACCGTTTGCATCATCGGCAAACCCTGTCAAAACGTCCAGCTTGGGAAGCGATGTCGGCAGTCCTGCTGGAACAGACTTCACAGGGGCTCCCATCATCGGCCAGTCGTACGCCTCCAGTGTGGCCCGCTGCATCACCACAGCGAGCTGCATCCCGCGCACACACAGCGCCACTGGGCCCGGCAGGACCATGCCCTGCGTCGTCTCACCAAGGTACGTCAATGATGGAGAGAAGCCATGGCGCAGAATTGTCTCATCCATCGTCGCGCCGGATTTCAGCGCTTGGACCGCCCTCAACGAGCCACCGTTTGGGCCAAAGTGCCATACGTCGAAGAACAGGTTGGTTGCGGTGGCAGTCCGTTGCACTGAGCCCGTGAACCACGAAGCCCCCGTCGTGGCAGTGACCTCAGACACTAAAGCGCGGTTATTGTCCTGATAGTCACGCAGAAGGTGGTAGTCGGACGATCCACGCAGCCAGACACCCCGGACCGCCACGATCTTCGAGTTGGACCCTGCAGGGCCAGCGGAGCTCAGCCCACCAACCGGCACCATCGCTACTTCCTTCCACGTGACCGGAACGGGGCTCGCCGTCACGGTCACCGTCGGGAGGGGATCGTCCGACGGCCACTGGCGGTCTTCCTTGAAGAGCGCGTAGGAATACCTGCCTGGTGAGAGCTGGCTGCGCAATAATGCCGTCAGGGTTTGGGTTCCGAGCACAGGATCGCTCGGCGCTCCTTCAAGTCTGCCCAGCGAGATCGGCTTGCCAGAAGGTGTCAGGGCTCCTTCTAGGCCCGCAGGCAGCCAATCGGAGGGTGTGTCGGACCGGACAGTCCACTCAATATCCTGCAGTGGGCCAGTCAGGTCTACCTCACTGGAATCGAGCCGAAGGTTCTTGAGCACACATCGTTCGGGGAAGCGCTCACAGCTCTCATTCCCATCGCAGGCAGAGAGCAGCCACGCTAGCGTGGCCAAACCAAGACGTGTCAGGAGTGATGTCATATGCATTCCCCCAGTGAGTCAGTTCGGGTTCCTCGGCCGCGCAAAAAGCTGTAACGGATCGAGCAAGATGAGCACCCCGCCCGTCAGGAGCCCCGCGCCAAGCCCCCATGATGCCCCGATGCCGCCATCCGTCGCATAACATTTTCCGATCGGACTCCTTAGGGTGGGGCAGGTTTCACTGGTGCGCAGGGTCAAGGATGCGTAGTCGTTGGCGGTCATCAAGAGGCCGGCGCCAAGCAAGATCACCCCCCCTGCGATCGCCGCACCGCCAAGGCTCTTCTGAAGCGGTGACCGCGACGTGGGCGCGGTTCCTCTTGGCAATACCGACTGGGGTAACACGAAGGGGCAGCGGAGCTGCGAAGCGACTGGAGCAACGGGGCCACTGGACGTGGCGACACAGCGGCTGCCCAATTCCAGACTCGCAGCCGGAAGTTCACTGGGCACGGTCTCTTCGAGGAGCTGCCCCATCCACGTCACCACCAACGGCACCAGCTTGTCATCGCAGTGCTGGCTTGGGCACGGCTGATCGATTCGTTCGTATCGAAAGTAGGAGCGCACGCCCTCGCGCAGTCGATCCGTTCGCCACAGCAGCACGCGCGCACGGTAGCGACCCGAGGAACCGGCGGTTTGCTCGACCTCGACTGCCCCACCCAGTGCAGTCACTTGCGCAGGAAGCACCGCACCACAGCGCTCACCCAACTCGGTCATACACTGCGCTCCCGTACAAGACGGAGACGAGCCTGTCACCGACGCAGCGAGCTGTACGGGACTTCCTAGATCATCCAGCCGATCTTTGATTGCGGCGGTGATTCCGTGGTCCGGCTCGCAGTCGCGCTGCACGCTGAACAGGACAATCGGATCAGTGGGGCCGCGTGCTGCTCGGGCGGGCAGTTGCCCGAGTAGCACCCAGCTTCCCAGCAGCAAGGGAAGGAGTGTTCTAGATGAGCGCTCGCAATGCATGTTCATCTCGATATCTGTGCAATCAGTTTAAGGCAACGACAAAAGTCGGTCGATGGCGGCCAATAGCTCAGGTCGTCGGTCCGTCGGCTCCACCAGCGGACCGACAAACGCCTGCCTCACTACGCCCTGTTCGTCAACGAGGATCGTCGTGGGAAGTTTGAGCTCGCCAGTCGGCAGACCAAGCTGGAGCGCGGAGCGAAGTTGTCCCTGGGTATCGTGAAAGTGTCGCCCTTCTGGCATGGACGGTTTGTTTTTTTGCAGAAAAGTACTCATCTGCTCGGAAGGCGTATCCTCGGCCACGAAGAGATATTGCACCCGACCCTTGTGCTTAGCTGCTGCCTTTTGCGCAAGGCCCTTCAGTACTGGGAACTCGCGTTGGCACGGCTCGCAGTAGTGCGCCCACAGGTGGACCACACGCACACGGGCGGAAGTACTCGGCTCTGCGCTGCTCTCTGCCGCTTCCCAGCGCTGTGTCTTCGTTGAGAAGACGAGCAGGTTGCGGAACACCGAGGCGGAAATTGGCTGGCTGAGCAGATACGATTCGTCGCGATAGCGCCGAAGCTGATCATCTTGTGCCGAGAGCGCCTGCAACCCCCCCTGAAGAGCGGACTGCGGCTGAGCAAACAGAAGCACGGACGAAAGTAGGAACCACATGATCAACGCCTCCTGCTAGCAGTCCACCAGAAAGAACCACACCACAATACGCGGCTGCTTGGCGGTTGGTTCACCCTTCATCTCTGTATCCCGATTGGGAAGCTCCGTCCGATAGCGACGAAGGATCTCATCTCGTTCGTTGCACGCCAAAAAGAGCGGCGGCAGCGTTGCCAGTGCCGGTTCATCGTGGCGGATGCTCGGATACAGATCCTTGAGCACGGAGTTCCGCAGCTTCAGCGCAGCAAGCTCCGCGCGGCTCGTGTCCTCGCTGCTCGGCCCTGCGGGCGCCGTGACCACCAGCAGGCGAGAGGTCGAGAGTCGGTTGTGCCGACGGATAATATCCTTGAGCTGACCGACCCGCTCGAGCGCCAGGTACGGACTGTCCGGCCACACGTAGGCGATGACATGATCCAGCGAGGTCATCGCCTTGAGCGCCTTGTCCACGCTATTCGAGGAACAGACATGGTTCTGACGGCTCACGCAAGAGCGCATAAAGTCCCGAACCTGCTGGTTGCTGCATCCTACAAGGCGACTCAGTTCCTCATGTTCGACTCGAAGGACACGAACTTGTTCTGCCAACGCGGCAAGGCTCTGCTGCTGCTGCCCCACGAGCATCGCTTGATCACGGAGCGATTGCTCCATCTCTCCAGTACAAGAGCCTTGCATGCCAAACAGCAGAAGCATCTGTAGGACCCCAATGGCGTTGCGTCCGACGGTGCGCATTATCGACATGTGATCTCCACCCGCTTCGGCGTAGCTAACCCTACATGCGACAGCCCATCAAGAGCAAGGACAAAACGGGTACACATGCCAGACGTCACGCGAGCTGGGCGACGACCGCACTCGAGGAAACCGGTCAGAGATGGCTCGAGGATTAGTGTCTGACCGCGACAGATCTGGAGGCCGGCTCGCTGCGCCGCCTTCATGAGAATCTCTATATGCTCCTTCGATAAGCCGTCGCCGCGTATGCAATTCACAGTCGGAGTCATCGGAACACAGTCGTTCTGCCCCTTCTCGAGTGGACCACCGGTCAGCAGAGGGGCCGACGCGGACATATCTTGCTGCAATCCCATGTCTGTGACCTGTGTAGCCACTGCGATGGTGTGCGACAGATCAGGGGTTTCTGCAGACTCCTTTCCCACAACGCCCAGATCGATCACAGGCACTGCCTGCAGAAGATCTGGATTTGCCCCTGGTTGAACCGAAAACTTCGAACGCCAGAGCGTCGTGGGTGCAAGCAGTACAAGGAGACCGCAGACCGTGAAACCACCAAGGAGCCACCTTCGCTTCAGCGAGCTCTCTCTTGCAAGCAGCCGCTCTTCGATCAAGCGGACCTGTGCCCCACTCACGCCACGACCACCGAGCTTTCCTAGCGCATCGACAATCTGCAGCATGGCTGGGCGCTCTGCCTCGTTGCGGCGAAGCATTGACATCACCAGGCTGACCAGATCGTCCGGCAGACCAGGCGTGTCGAGCTGTGGCGCATCTTGGGTGAGCTTCATGTGTCCAATCGCCGGCCACTCCATTGTGAACGGTCGACGACCCGACAGCAGCTCGTAAGCGATGACCCCTAGCGCGTACACGTCTGCTGCCGCTGTTACTGATGCTGCGGAGATGCACTGCTCCGGTGCCATGTAGGGCGGAGTTCCCATGATGACATCTGTATGAGTCCGCACAGCTACCGGACCCTCGTCGGACAGCGTCAGCAAGTTGTCCGTGACAAACTTCGCAATACCAAAGTCGAGCAGCTTGGCCAGTTCTCCCTCAGGACGAGAGGGGTCAGGCATCAGCTTGATGTTTGGTGGCTTCAGATCCCGATGAACGATCCCGCGAGCATGCAGCGCCGAGAGTACGTGCGCCACCTGGTAAAGAATGGCGATCGGGTCGTGGGTGTGGGGAACTTTTCCGGCATGTATGGAGTGAATTCGTTCCTCGAGCGTCTCTCCCTCGACGTACTCCATCAGCAACCACGGAACGCCATCCTCGAAGTGCCCTTGATCGAAGATGTCGACGATACCGGGATGACGGACCATGTTGGCTGCTCGTGCCTCGTTCAAAAAGCGCCTAAGCAGATCGGGTTTCATGCCTGCCGTGGTCAACACTTTCAGCGCGGCCCGTCGCTCCGAACGGCCATGAATCAGCTCAAAAACCGCACCAAAGCCACCCCTGGCAATCTCGCGTACGATTCGATAGCTTTGGAATCTATCGCCTGGTCGTAGATCGGAAGGACGGCGCATTATTTTATCATGCGCGCCTAACTTCCCGAGATCCAGCCCTTTTGCGATACCCCAATTCGTCCTCAAGGCGGAAATGGGGAGGAGGATGCGGCGCGAGAGGCGGACTGCGCAGAAAGGGCAGCAGGCTAGCGGGGAGGCAGAGGGCGGGATGGATC
>CAYTGC010000314.1:0-5721 GCA_964437195.1 uncultured Myxococcales bacterium
GGCAGAGGGCGAGGCTTGCCATCCACCGTATCGACGATCCGCTGGCTCAGCGACTGCCCGGACAGAAGCTCCATCGTCAGGAACTTTTCCCCTTCATGTTCGCCGATGTCGAAGACGCGAGCGACATTGCGATGCGTCACACGACGCGCCAGGCGAACCTCATTGCGAAAGTTCTCGACGGTAGCCGCGTCACCGAGGAGTTCCTTGCGGAGTACTTTGAGGGCAACCAACTCACCCAGCTCAACATCGCGCGCGCGATAGACACTGCCGCTTGCACCGACGCCAAGTAGCTCTTGCAGCTCGTAGCGTCCGCCGTAAAGTGGTGTCGCCAGTGCCGATAAATCGACGACCTGGCCGCTGCTTGACGACCCGGCTTGCGCCCCCTCCCCTTTGTTCCCCGACGAGTCAATCGACATAGTGGCCCTATTATCGCGCAACTTGTCGCGCCACAGATCGGCTTCTTACAAGATGGTTCGTCTCGTCGGAAAACAGCGCCTACGGCGATCGAAATCAGAGCCCACGCAAGCGCAGTTGATCATCGATCCTACCCGGCTTCTCGTGTTATCAGGTTGCGTGAATCCGTCTCTACCCACCAGCTCTCCTCGGAAAACGACGGCAGCACCAGACCCGCAGCGACACAGGTTGACGACGCAGCCTCGCGAGAGCAGCCGCGCATCGTATCCGTTTGGCGTGTCTCTTTGTGTCGTCTTTGCGGTCTGCAAGCTTGTGGTGGTGCTGCTGTGCGTCTCAGATGGGAATCACGCGCTCTTCCGTTTCAGTTCTGTGCCTGCGCTGCTCTCGGACGATGCACTCGCGGTCCTTTTGTGGCTGCTGATTGATGCGGTCCTTGTCAGCGTCTTCCCAAGGATCATGCGCCCGCTGCGCTTTGCACTCTTTGTGGCTGCAGCGATCTATGTCGCGAGCAATGTCCCGGTGATGCGGATGTTTGGGACACCGCTCACCTATCCAATTCTGCATGCGGCTGATGTCGCACTGGCCGACTCCCTCAAAGTGTATGTGACACCCGGGAATGTCTTGGGAATCACCGCCGTCATCGTTGCTGCACTGGTCTCAGGAGTCCTCTTTCATCGTATGTTGCCGCGCCCCTCGATGCGCGCTTCCTGGTCGTTTCTGCTGTTTCTGGTCGGAATGTGGGGAATCGGAAGCGCGGTCCGCAGCCAGATCTCTCCATTCGGGCTGACGAGGAATCCGCTGCTTGCGATCGCGCACACGACCCTGCTTCAGCGCAGTGCGTCCGGGGAATCAAGTTCGATCAGGGTTCCACCACTGCCCGCAGTTGCAGCGCTTCAGCGTGCAACCACAGAGCCCGATTTGTCGTCGCTCACAGGGATCGCAAAGGACCGAGATGTGCTTTGGATCGTGCTGGAATCCACCGCTTCGCAGTACCTTCGTCCGTATGGTTCCGATGTAGATCCGATGCCCAATCTGACCGCGCTCGCGAAGCAGAGCTTGGTGATGGAGTCGATCTATGCGGCGTATCCCGAGAGCATCAAGGGTTTGTTTTCCGCTCTCTGTTCGATGAATCCGGCTGCACATACCACGGCGGCGCGCTACACGCAGACACGCATTCCGTGTCCTGGAATCGCGGCGCAGTTTGCGTCTGCGGGGTATCACACCGCGATGTTTCACTCGGGCTGGTTTGTCTACTTGGGAATGAAGGGTATCGTCGAGCAGCGTGGTTTTTCGGTTCTGGAGGACGCAGGCAACATTGGTGGCCAGTACGCAACCAGCTTTGGTGTGGATGAGGAATCGACAGTGAAGCGAGTTCTGCACCATTTCGATTCCCTTCCGAAAGGGGAGCGAGGCTTTGTGATGTATCTTCCGATCACCGGGCATCATCCGTATCACTCGCCAGGTCCGCGCAATCGTCCGCAACCGTTTCCCGCTGACAGTGATTTGAATGCCTATCGGAATGATCTTTTCCTCGGCGATCTCGCACTGGGAGCACTTCTGCAGGGACTCTCTTCACGAGGGAGAATGTCGAACCTCCTCATCGTGATTTCAGGAGATCACGGCGAAGCATTTTTGCAGCACGAAGGAAACTTCGGACACACCCTACATCTGTACGATGAAAATCTGCGTGTTCCGCTGGTCATCCACATTCCGGGAATCACCGATCGGACAGGCTCTCCGTTTGCGCAGACCATCTTTCAACCTGGCAGCATCATGGACATTGCACCGACGATACTGGGGCTGTCTGGACTCCCCATTCCAAGCGAATACCAAGGGCGCTCTCTGCTTGCACCTCGCGATGGAACCCATGCAGCAAGATTTCTGACCGATCACGCGCTCGAGGAGCTTGGCCTCCGCCACGGCCAATGGAAGTTCATCTTGGAGCCAAGCTCTGGGCGCACACAACTGTATGATCTGAGCCGAGATCGGGGTGAGAAACAGAACCTGGCGGAACTGCACAAGGATCTGGTGTCACAGTATCGTGCGCATCTGTTCGCATGGTTCTATCGTCAGCGTGTTCTTGTGACGGCGCGGTAGTTCGGACCACCAGGTTCAGTCGCTTGGCGAGCCACGGTGAAATCAGCACGCTGCGTTCACCTTTCCGTCGGAAAAACCAGTCATGAATCAGCCGTGGTGGCTGGCCGAAGCGGGGCTGATACAGCGCCTTCCGATCGCCGAGATAGCCCAGTGGAAAGACAAGCAACGCGAAGTCGCAATGGCTCTGAGGATCAAATCGCTGCGCAAAAAAAGACAACCGATCTGAGGGAACCCGAGCAGCAGAGAGAGCCTCCTTCGCATACGCAACATGCGCGGAATCGGAATCGATGATTACCAGCTTGGCGCGGGGCAGAATCTTGTGAAGGAGCAGCGCGGTACGCGGAAACAGCCCCCCACCCACGATTCCTATCTGCGGCGCAGAATCGCAGCCAAGTCCCAGTCGTGGATCCTCCAGAAGAAGCCGCAGCGCGCGTTCATGAGAAGACAACATAAAGCGCTGAATCACTCCTTCTGTCCGTGCAAGCTGCTCTAGCCAGACCAGAAGTCGCGCAAAGATCCGGTTCAAGAGCCGCTGTCCCCACGGGAAGCCGCGCAGAAGCGGAGGGAGGGAACTCTCGGAAGGTGGCGGACTCAAAAGCCGCCGCGAAGGAAGCTCCGTCCAGTGACAGGTTGGGTAGCGGTGATGTTCCGCATGATAGCCATCGTTACACCAAAACAGGTTGTACGCTGGGCCATAGTAGCTGACGCCTGGCTCGACAGCGACGGGCAGACCGGAATGTTCGTGGTATCCCTGCAGGTAGCAGAACCACATTCCGAGCAAATACCCCGGCAGATAGCAAAGGAAGAACTGCCTCGGAAAACAGACTGCGCCAAGCACAAACGCCAGAGCCAAAATCACAAGCTCGGCGATACCGAACGCACCAAGTTGGAGCTTGGGATCGGACTGCGGGGGTTCCCCTGCGTGATGCCACAAGTGACGCCTCTTCCACAGTGTCTGCGGAACCCCGGTCGTCAGAGTCAGGAACAGAGAGAAGGCTCGATTGAGAGGCCGGGAGCGGAACAGCGGATTGTGGATGTGGTTGTGCGACACCGTGTTGGCGTTCCACCACAGCATCGTTGCAAACAGCACGCTACCGACGAGAAAAAACGATCCCCGGTGAGGCAAAAACCACAGCGCAGAAATCACAGCCGCTTGGAAGACAGCCAGTGCAACCAGCCATCCATCTTGTGATGAAAAGCGAAACAGTGACCGCTTCATCTCCATTGGGTCACGCGGGTTGGAAGTGTCCGATTACTGACGGCGCCGGCGGCTCCGCAGCAGGGAAGCAACCACGGATGCCAGAAGCAGACTGGCCCCCCCGAGCGCGCCTTGCGAGCTCCCCATTGCACAGCCGGAAGAGCTAGATCCGCCTCCGGCAGGAGGAGGAGGATTGGGAGGACTGACGACCGCCATATCAGGAACTGGCGGCGGCGGCGCCATGTCAGGCGGCGACGGAAGCGGACACTTCAGCGCTTGCGCAGGCGCACACTGGCCGCCCACGAAAAAACCCGGCGACACACCGATTCCCAAATCCCACGTATCCGGATTCCCAAGCGCTGTTCCCTCGCTGCGCAGCGTCGCTTTGGAAGCCATGTTCTGGGGTCCAAAGCCCATGCACTGTGGCATTCCGATCGCGGTATTTATGTCGTTCCACTGCATGCGACACATCGCCTCGCTCCCCGCAGGACACTGGAAATACATGTACCCGCACGACGGAGAGCCGTAGCTGCCGCCGGTCTGGTAGAAGAAGAATGCACCGTGGATCACGACCCGGTTTGCCGTCGCTGCATCGGGAAGAAGCTCGACCTTGGTGGGCACGACATACGTCGCCGAAGGATTGCTGGCGAAAGCTGACGGGGCCGCTGCCATGGAAAGGAGCCAGCTACCGAGCGCTACTTTGCGGAGCAGAGAGGAACGTGTCGACACGGGGACCTCCGACTGGTGGGCGGGAATTTGCCGCATCGTACACGAATCGCCGCGCAGGCAAGGGAGTTTTTCAGGGGTCTGGTTTTCGGCAGGAAGCGGCGAGCGAGCGCACGATCTGGTCCGTCGGCAGGACTACTTCAGCAGGTATTCCTCGATGAACAGCAACGTCGCGTAAAACTGGAAGTCCTGATTCTTCTTTTTGGCGAAGCCGTGCCCTTCATCTTTCGCAAGCAGATACCAAGCGGGCACGTTGTTCTGCTTGATGGTACGAATCATCTGTTCCGCTTCGCTGGCTGGTACGCGTGGATCGTTTTGGCCTTGCACAATGAACAGCGGCTTCTGCACATTTTTCGCTAGATTCAGCGGCGCGATGCGGTTTAGGAATTCCCGCATCTTGGGGTCTCGCTCGTCGCCGTATTCGACCCGGCGGAGATCACGGCGGTAGCCTTCGGTTTTCTCTAGGAACGTGACCAGACTGCTCATTCCGACCACCGCAAGCGCGCAGCGAATCAGCGCAGAGTGCTGCGTCGCCGATACCAGCGTCATGTGTCCGCCGTAGCTTCCGCCCGTGACCATAATCCGATCACCATCGATCTCTGGCTGGGTCTTGAGCCACTTGTAGAGAGACTCTGCATCCTTGTAGGAGTCCTCGCGCTTGTCACCATTGTCGAGCTTGAGGAAGGTCTTGCCGTAGCCTGAAGATCCCCGGACGTTGGGAAACAGCAGTGCGACGCCCAGCTCATTTAGCAGATAGTTGTTTCGGCCAATGAACCCCGGACGAAACTGCGCTTCCGGTCCACCATGGATGTTGACGATCACAGGACGCTTGCCGGTGAACTTCTTCGGTGGCAAGTAGAGGAATCCGGAGATCTCACGTCCGTCGAAGCTCGGCCACTTCACAAGCTTGGGCTGCGAAAACTCACTGGTACGGAGTCCTCCGCTTTCGCTCTGGGTCCAGCGGGTCAGCTTGCCAGTGGCGACTTGGACCGAATAGGAATCCGCGCTCGCGCGAGCGGAGCTAAGCGTGAAGCCGAGCTCCGTCCCATTGCGATGAAAGGCCAGGCCCCCGACGACTCCCATCGGAATCTCGCGCAGCGGACGAAGCTGCTTGCTCTGCGTCGGCATGATGTACAGCCGACTTTCGCCATTTTCATTTGCCGAGATCGCAACGTTTTTTCCGTCGTGCGAAAGATCGAAGTCCTCCACATCCCACGGAATCGAGGTGGTGAGGAAGGTGTACTTCTGCGTCGCCAGATCCACATACGCGAGCCGCTGGAACTCGG
>CAYTGC010000315.1:0-5717 GCA_964437195.1 uncultured Myxococcales bacterium
TGGGCTTGTAGGTGTTTATGTCCTCGGCTTGGAGCAGCCCGCCAGCGCGGCGGTTGGCTTGAATCAGGTCATCGCCGATGGCACCCGGCTGGGTCTTGTAAAAAGCCAGAAAGCCCTCTTGGCCAAGCGTTCGCAGCGTCTGGGCCAGCTCGGGTCGGCGCACGGTCTGGCCGACGGACAGGATGTTTCCTTGGGGCGCCAAAAAGCCTCGCAGTGGATGATCGGGGGCCAGTTTGGGGACCACCATCGCCGCGCTTCGGGCCAGGTGCCGACCAACCGGAAACCCCTTGTCAGCGAGCCGAAGCGCGGGCGCCACCACTTGTGCGGGTTTCATCGTGCCCCACTCTCGCAGCGCTTGGCCCAGTCCGGCGGGTTCTCCGGGAACGGCGACCGCAAGGCCTCCCCACCGCGAGCGCTCGGGAACCGCCTTGCCCGTGGCCGGATCGATGAACATGTCGCGGCTCGCTTGTTTTGGTGCGACCTCGCGGAAATCGAGTGCTGCGACCTGCCCATCGGCCTTGCGCACCAGCAGAAAGCCACCGCCGCCCAAGCCAGAGCCAGCAGGTTGGACCACTCCCAACGCCAGGGCCGTGGCCACGGCGGCGTCCACGGCGTTGCCTCCCTGCGCGAGGATTTCCGCGCCTGCTTGGGATGCAAGCTCGTGATCGGCGGCCACCGCGCCTGTGCTGCCGGTGACGGTGGGCGGATAGGCGGCGTGGGGCTGCGTTTCACTTCCGAGGAGGAGCGTGAAGAGTCCCACACCGACAAGCCTTGAGAGGCTGAATTTCCGACGTGAATTCTTATGGTTCAACGAAAAAATGTGAGTCATGTTATTGTTTTTTATCGCCTCTATTGGCTTGTCTGCGATCCAGGGGGCTGGTCCGGCGTCGCGCCGCCAAGTGCCTCACATACAAGTTACGCCAGGGCAGATGGTTTGCAGAAGCGGAAGAACGGTGAGCGATAGAGCGCAATCCTCGATTGGGAGCAAAGATGTCGGCCTCTGAGAACCCGAAGGGCAAAGCCCCGCTGACGATGAAGATCAAGTTCAAGTCCGCCAACCTCGAGCAGTTTATCGAGAGGTACTCGGTGGACGTCAGCAAGGGCGGGATCTTTATCCGCACCAAGGAACCGCAGGCGGTGGGGACGCTGCTGAAGTTCGAGTTTCAGCTGCAAGATGGCGCACCTCTTATCGTCGGTGAAGGCACGGTCGTTTGGAACCGTGCACCAGATCCGAGCAAGCCGTCGATGGCGCCGGGCATGGGTGTGCGCTTCGACAAGCTCACTCCGGACAGCCAAGAGCGGCTCGAGCAAATTCTTGCCGAGAAGAACCGTCGCGGTGAAAGCGGCGTCGAGTCTCGTTTCGACGCTGGTGTTCGTGAATCGCGCGGTGAGCCAGCCGCTCCCAGCCAGGTGACTCCAACCGCGAGTCCGCCAAGTGGCCGCAACGAGTTTGGCGACGAGCCAACGCGAGCAATGGCTGCCGATCAGGTCAACAAGCTCGCCGAAGCGATGCAGCTCGGTGGCATCATCGACGAAGATGCCCCAACGAAGGCCAATCCTGCGGCCGTAGCCGAAGCGCTGCGCAAGAAGGCTGCCGAGACTCCGTCGCTCGCGCCGATGACTCCAGCATCGGCCAAGGCCGGTCTTTCCAAGACGCTGCTTGGGCAGGGCTTCGGAATGATGACGCCGCCGACCAAGCCTGCCGTCGGACCAGCTGCAGCTGCAGCTGCAGCTGCAGTGATTCCTCCGAAACCCGCCGCACCGCCGCCAGAACCAAACCGCGGCATTCCTGAATCGGCCAAGACACCGACGGCTTCAGTAGAAGAACAACAGCAGCGGATCGCAGACTCGAGCCGCACGCCGACTGGTTCTGCCGCGACGCCGCCCCGGACCGTCGAGACAGCGTCAGCACCAGCTGCTCCTGCTCCTTCTGCAGCGACGCCCACGGCACCGGCGACATCCGCGCCTGCCGCCAGCGACGAGCCAGGCAGCGGCCCGATCTCCAAGCCTGCGCCGATGGGTCCGCCTCCGAAGCTGGATGCGCCCGAGTCCTTGTTTTCAGAGGCCGCTCCGGTGGCCGCGGCTGCGCAAACGAACAAACAAGGCGGCAAAGGCGGCCTGATCGCGCTCGTCGGAGCACTGGCTCTTCTTGTCGGTGGCGGCGGCGCCTACTATGCACTCGTTCTCAGCAAGAAGCCGGTGGACAACGGCCCACCGACGGTGATTGGCGTCACCACGATGGGAAACACTGGAAACAGTGGAACCGGTGGAACGACAGGGACGCCGGTCAATCCAACGCCGCCCCAGCCGACAGAAATCAAGCCCGTCGAGCCGGTGGTGAAGCAGCCTGAGCCGACGCAGGTTCCGGTCAAGCCCGACAAGCCGATGGAGGGGACCGAGGTCACGACAGACCCGCCCGGCGCGCAGATCGAGCTGGACGGTAAGCAGTTTGGCCCGACGCCGACGCGGATTCCGGGGCTCGCGGCTGGAAAGCAGCTGCGAATCACGATGGCGGGCTTCCAAGAGGCCAAGGTCAAGCTCAAGTCGAATCCCAAAGAGGGCGAGCCGCTGAGCTTTGCTCTGACGGCGGTTGAGCGGATGGTCGAGATCACTTCGACGCCGAAGGGCGTTGATGTCTACCTCGACGGAAAAAAGGTCGGCAAGACGCCGTACCAGATCAAGAAGCTCGACACGAAGGAAAAGCACGAGCTCGAGCTGCGGAAAAGCGGCTTTGCCAACTTCACTCGCACGGTGTCGTCGGCAGATACCTTCGAGGTAAAGAAGGGCAAGGAAGTTCTGTCGATCGAGGCGACCATGCAGCCGGCCACCGACTCGGGGAAAAAGAGCAAGTCGGTCAAGAAGGATCCGGCCCCAGCTCCGTCGCCAGAGCCAGCGGGCAGCGCCCCGGTGAAACCGGCGGCCCCAGCTGAAGAGAAGCCGAAGGCCGAAGAGAAGCCGAAGGCTGAAGAGAAGCCGAAGGCCGAAGAGAAGCCGAAGGCCGAAGAAAAAGCCGAAGAGAAGCCCGCAACCTAGCGCCGCCGAGCCCTGACCTCAGACAGCCCTGAAGACAACCTACTGCGCCTGCACCGACCTGCCTCGCCAGGTCACCGGACGCCCAAACGCGGCGCGATACACCGAAGAACACAGGATGTAGCCGACGACCAAGCCGCCGAGCGCCCGGACGCCGCGGGGGGTTACATCGTACGTCGATGTAAGCGACAGCCGCGCCAGCCAATCGACGCCATAGGCCAGCGCTGCGGCGATCGCGAAGTGGGGCAGGTGACCCGAAACCGCGAACCAGGCCAGCATCGACCAGAACATCACCGTCGGGAGCGTGAAAACCGCCGCCAGCAGCAGTGCAAACAGCGGCGCCAGCGCTCTGAGCGGACCCAGCGCGACGTGGAAGTTCTTTGTCCAGCCCGCAACCATCGACTTGAGTGAGTCGTACATCCGCAGCTTGATCACGTCGGTTCCGTGTGCGACGCACAGACCGAGTCGCTGCTGCTTCACGAGCTGCGCCAGCTTGAGATCCTCGATCACTTCGGCTTGCACGGCCTGATGCCCACCGAGCAGTTCGTACGCATCGCGACGGAAGAGCATGAACGGCCCGAACCCCACTGCATCGTTTCTGCTTGGGTCATTTACTCGAACGGGATCGAGAAGGCCGAACAGCAGCAGACCGATGACCGGCTGGGTGGCCCGTTCCCAGAAGCTGTCGGCCACAAGCTCGGGCATCACCGTCGTCAAACCGGCATTTTGGGCCTCCGCGAGTGCGATTGCGCGCGAAACCGCCGTTTGTTCCAGCCGTACGTCGGCATCGACAAACAGCAGATAGTCCGCCATCGTCCCGAGCGCGCCGTTGTGAACCGCATGTGGCTTGCCAAGCCAGCCCGGCGGCAGCGCCGGGGGATTGACCAGCGTCAGCCGACGGTCATGTTCTGCCAGCTTGCCGACGATAGAACCGGTTCTGTCCGTGGAGTGATCGTCAACCACCCGAACGCTCAGCGACGGATAGTCTTGCTGGAGGATGCTGCGCACGCACGGGCCGATGTTGTTTTCCTCGTTTCGGGCCGGCACGATGACCAGCACCGACTTCGGTAGCTCGCGCGACACCCCGGCTTGGGGGAGCCGCGGCGTGCGCGCCCGGTTGAACCACAGCAGCAGCGCGAGCGCGGCGTGACAAAACGCAGCGACATAGAGAACGATGACCATCGGCGGCAACCTAGCACACGGCTGGTGGGCTTGGGGTCCGGCTGTGATAATGCAATATTGGTTTCACAAACACGAAAACCGGAGACGAGCATGGGAACTCTGAGCAGCACGCTGCTTTTGATTTTGGCTGCGCTCGCAAACGCCGAGGGAATCGGCAAGCTTTGGCCTGCGTCGCGCTTTTGGCTGTCGGCGCTGTCGCCGCTGTCGGGGCTGCTGGGTGTTGGCTGCGTCGTAACCGGCCTCATCACCATCGTCGAGATGCTGGGCTACCTGGGCTTCGTTCGCGTCGCGCCGATGGTCTATCTGGGCTTTTTGGGCGGCGGAGTCTTGTCGCTGCTGCTCGGTCTGCGCTTTGGCTACGCGACGATGCTGTCATGGTTTGGCGACAAGCTTACGCCCGGCCTACGAAAGTCGTTCGAGGATGTCCAGTCGCTGCTGATCCACAATGAGCGCTCGCTGAGCTACCTGGGGTTTGCGACGGGCGTGTTCTGTCTGCTCCTCAACCTCTTCACCTAGCTTTTTCGCACGCCTGCTCTGTTTTCCAAGTCGTGATACAGAGTGCCGCAGATGGAGGTTTTTCCCCTGATGCGACACCCGAAGTTGTTTGCGCTCCTGCTCCCGCTCTGTGCCCCCTTTGTTGTTCCTGCATTTGTGTCCGCACAAGCCCAGCCAGCGTCGGCCCCGGCTGCTGCGCCTGCACCTGCGAAACCCGGACAAGACAAGCCTACGACGGTGACACCTGGCGACAACTTGGTGCTGGCAGGAATTCCGCCCGTGCCGCTGCAGATTGTCGAGCGCGTGGGTCGCTACACCGAGTTCCGGGCCGCAGGCTTTGCCGATTGGCATCCGCTGCGTCGAGAGCTGCTCATCCTGACGCGGTTTGCAGATGTTCCGCAGATTCACCATGTGGCAATGCCGGGTGGGGCCCGAACGCAGCTTACGTTCTTTCCGGATCGCGTTGCTTCTGCAACCTATGAACCGACCAAGGGCGACTACTTTCTGTTCATGAAAGATGTCGGCGGTGGGGAGTGGTTCCAGATCTTCCGCTTCGATGTCGCGTCCGGTGAAATCACCATGCTCACCGACGGAAAAAGCCGGAACATGGGAATGGTCTGGAATCAGACCGGAACCCAGATTGCGTACGCTTCGACCCGCCGGACCGGAAAGGATACCGATCTGTGGATCATGAATCCGCTCGACAAAACGAGCGATCATCTGGTCCTGGAACTGACTGGTGGAGGCTGGGCTCCGCTCGACTTCTCCCCCGACGGTAAAAAGCTGATCTTGCAGGAAGAGATCTCGATCAATGAGAGCTACCTGTGGATGGTCGATCTGGACAAAAAGGAAAAGACACTCCTAACCCCCAAAGGAGGAGCGGAGAAGATCGCGTACGGTCGCTCGCGTTTTTCCAAAGACGGCAAGGGACTGTACCTGACGACCGACAAGGAGTCCGAGTTCCAGCGGCTCGCGTATGTGGATCTGGCGACGCAGAAGTACACCTTCCT
>CAYTGC010000316.1:0-5716 GCA_964437195.1 uncultured Myxococcales bacterium
CCATCCGATCGTTCGTTGCACCGATGGCCCCGACGGTAAATACGCTGGCGGCGACGCCGGTGACGGCAACCACGGCCCAGCTGAACGGCACGGCCAACCCGAACGGCAACTCGACCATCGGCTGGTTCCGTTACAGCACCTCGAGCCCCGGCACCTGCAACGACGTGTTCGGAACCAGGGCTCCGGCCGCGAGCGGCACTTCGCTTGGCGCGGGCTCTTCAGCGACGCCGTTCGCCGAGTCCATCTCGGGTCTGTCACCGGGAACGACCTACTACTTCTGCGCCATCGCGGTCAGCGCCTACGGAACCGTGCTCGGATCGGTGCTGTCCTTCACAACGCCGACCTCGACGCTGCGGACCCCGACAAAGCCTGCGCCGGGAGGCACCACGCCGCCGATCACACCGACGCCGACCGACTACGACGTGCAGGCGCAGCTTGTAAACACGCTCGAGGCAGAATCGGTCACCACCGACAGCGTGATCTTGCGTGGCAGCGCCAATCCGACGAGCGAAGAGCTGACCGGCTGGTTCCGCTACAGCAGTCAAGATCCTGGCACCTGCGACGACAGCTTCGGCGTCCGTGGTCCGCGCAAGGGCGGTGCAGCCATCGGTGCGTCGAAGGTCCCGGTGTCGTTCACTCAGGCGGTCAGTGGTCTTGCGGCGGGCACGACGTACTACTACTGCGCAATTGGCTCGACTGGCTCGACGGAAAAGGGTCGCTACCTCGGCGAGCTACGGCACTTCACGACCCGCGCCGCCGCACCGAAGGTTGAAACAGGAACGCCGACGGATGTGACGGGCCGCACCGCGCAGCTAAGCGCCACTGTCAGCGCGAGCGGCGATGACACGGTTGCCTGGTTCCGCTATGGCCCAGACCAGCCGGAAACGTGCAGCGATGGCTTCGGTCAGCGCATCCCGCAGGCCAGCGAGCACTCCGTCGGCAGCGGCAGCCGAGCAGTCATCGTCAGTGAGACGCTGTACGGCCTGAGCACCGGCACCACGTACTACGCCTGCGCCATCGCCAAAAACAGCCACGGCACGACGTTCGGTGAAGTCGTCCGCTTCGTCCCCGGAGAGCGCGCCCCCGAGGTGACGACCGAGACGCCTGCGGCAGTCGACAGTGCGACGGCAACCCTCGCTGGCACAGTCCGGGCGCATGGCAGCGTGGCGACGATCTGGTTCCGCATCGGCGAAACGAACCCTGGCGTCTGCGACGATACGTTCGGTGTCCGCGTCCTCGCGCAAGGCCTGAGCGCGCCGGGACAGGTCACGAATCTGCGCTTTGACACGACGCCGCAGCCCGGCGAGAGCACCTACCGGACGTCGGAACAGCTCACCGGACTAAAGCCAGGAACGACGTACTACTACTGCGCAGCGGCGAGCACTGCGGGCGGTGCGAAGTTTGGTGAGATTCGCTCGCTGACCACGGCCCTGCCACCGCCTGAAGTCGGCACCGTCAGCCAAGCGGCGAGCGGAGCCGATGGCGCGGTCGGCTGCTCTGCCTCGGCGAGTCCCTCGTCTGCCGCAGCGGTCCCTGGACTTATCGCGCTGCTGCCACTGCTTGCTCTTGTCGCGCTGCGCCGTCGGTTCCGCCGCAGCGAATAACGCCGAAGCCCCCCTTTTTCCACGCCCAATGCCCACCGCAACAACATAGCGCACACGCTTTCCGTCTCGTTTGCGCACTACCTTTTCGGTGCTACGCTTGTCTGTTCATCGGTACGCGAGGGGGGACAAGCGTGAACCAAGTGGCACCCGTGCTGCGCATTCATCCTTCAGATCCGCAGCTGTCCGAGCTTTTTTCACACGAGCTGTGGCACAAGCTTGATGAGCTTCTGGCCCAGCTCCCGTTTGCCAGGCAGTTCCACGGTGACATCGCGGATCATCACCTCGAGGTCGCAATGATCATCACCAATCGAGGCCGTCCGCACCCCCAGCCCGGAATCGCAGCTGACCTGATCGCTTTGCTCGGAAACCCAACGATGATCCGGTTCTTCCGGTCGTGCGCGCAGCGGCTTCTGCGACCTGTGCAAGACCTCGTGATTCGGCGGATGCAAGTGAACCGGATGCAGCGAGGTGATCACAATCATCACCACCGTGACACCGACGATGATCCCGACTATGTGATCGGCGCGATCCTGTATCTAACCAGTGCGCACGAGTACGAGGGCGGCGAGATCGAGTTTGACGGCATCGACGAGCCGATCAAGCCGCAGAGGCACGAAGTCGTGGTCTTTGCCGCTGACTTGGGACACAAGCTTCGAGCGCTGACTGACTGCCAAAGGCCGCGTCTGTCCATCGTGATGTTGTTCGGTACGCACGATGGCCCCAACCTCCGCCATCTGGGGGACTACTGCGCCAACATGTAGAGCTGACCAAACAGACGGTCCAGCGACTCTGACTTGATGAGCGGCTTGTCCTTGATGGAACACGAATAGAAGCTGTCTCCGTAGGCCTGCTGTCCCGATGGTGTGGTGATGGTGATGTCCAACGTCTGCTTATCCGCGCCGCAGCTTCCATCGCCCGCCACCACCGTCAGATTTTCGAGGTAAGGAACCAGATTTTTGTATTCCGCTTCGGAGAGCGTCCGATTCCCTTTGGTGACGGTGTAAGGAAGCATTCCGCTCGACACGCAGCGGGTCCAGTCGAAGTTCTTCGTCGCCACCGTCAGCGTGTACTTGGCCGCTCGGTACACACAGGCTGATCCTGCCGGGGGTGGCGGCACAAAGCCTCCGCCGTGATCTTCAGCCACAAAGCTGATGACATCAGACGTGAAAATACTCGCGCCCACCGTCGTGACCGGTCCCTTGGTGGGACCACAAGCAAGCAGCAAAAGCGAAAGCACAAGACATCGGGTGTTACGCATCGGTTTCCTCCGACCCAGCAGTCCGTGCACGCTTCGGGCCAGCCGCAGGAATCAGACCCAAACCAGGCGACCGCCGTTATGATGTCGTCATGCGAAGCCGCGCCACGCTCCTTTGGATGGCAACTGCAATCCTGCTCAGCACGCCCTGCGCATGGGCAGCAGAGACCGCGTCTTTTGGCAGCACCATCGATGGACTCCGCATCGGTCTGTCTGTGTCGCCTGAACGCAGCGTGCTACCGACCGATGTGCTTGTGAAAGTGACGATACAGAACACAAGTGGCAAGCCGAAGACCATTCCGCTTAGCACTTGCCATTCGATTTCGTGGGCGAGCTATTCCCGCTTGATGGTGCGCGTCGATGGAGGGAAGACCTATCGGCTGCGACTTCACGGAATGATCGATACCGCAGATCTGCACCCCCACGCGCCGCTGAACCTCAAGCCGACCGAGGCCCTTGAAGCACAAGCCACGCTGAGTGAGCTTGCGGAATCTTCTCCCTATGAAGACGAAGACATGGGCCTCCCAGCGCGGCTCCTTTCTGCGAAACAGGTTGAGCTCTGGGCCGATTTGTCTGCCGAACGATCGGAAGGGAAAGCGATTCCCAAGCTCACATCCGGACATGTCACCCGTACCTTTGGACTGAATCCTATTCGTCCACCGCTCGTACCAAGCTGCATCGCACAACTGGTAACGAATGATCGCATCGCGTGCGCGCTCAACCGGGCCGGAACTCCGTACTGCTGGGGCGATACCGCACCCGGCTTTGACCCCGATAGCAAACGGCACGAGGTTTCGATTCCCAGAGCCATCCAACGCTTGCGAAAAGGAGTCCGCTCGATCGCTTTTGGGAATTCCGAGCTGTGCGCACTGACCACCGAAGGAGTGTTCTGTGTACGCGGGGGCGGCGACTCGGAGTCTGTCAATCGCTTGACCACTCCGTACCGCATCGAAGGACTGCCGCAAAATCTCCTCCGTTTGTGGACCGGCAGCGCCGATCTGTGCGCACAGACCGATAGCGGAGAAGTCTTTTGCTGGGGCCGCACGCATCTGTCTGCGGCTCCAGGTACAACGCTGCATGAATGGCGCGCAAAAAAACTCCCCGAGCTGGGACAGGATGTGAATCACATCGTGATCGGGGCCGAGCATGCCTGCGCCAGAAAACGCGATGGGAGTGTGTGGTGTTGGGGCGGAAACAGCGCTGGACAGCTTGGAAATGGGACGCTGATCTCAACAGAGACTCCGACGCAAGTGACCGGTCTCCAAGGACTTGTCCAGGACGTTGCGGCTGGACGTTTCTTCACCTGCGGAGTCCGCCTTGATGGCCAGGTTCTGTGCTGGGGCAAGAGTCCCTACGGAGCACTCGGGAAGGATGTGCAGACGACCTTTCAGAATCCCTTTGTGCGAAAAGACTTGGGTTCCGAAAACACGTTCCTGTTTGCTGCCAACGATGAGCTTTGTGCGCAACGTCGCGACGGAAAACTGGTCTGCATGGGAGTCATCGGTCTCGCGGAGCAGCGGCTTACGGCGAACGTTCCGATCCTTGTCGACAACATCCCGACCGAGCTTGCCACGGTGTCCATTGGCGGGCGGGATACCTGCACACTGTCGAAAGGAGGTCTTGTGCACTGTTTTGGGGAAACGCCACGGGCGATGAAGCTGCCCGATGAGCCGAATCCTCCTGAAGGTGCGCAACCGATCATCGGTCTTTCAGATGTCACCAGCGTACGGGTGGGAAATTCCTTTTTCTGCGCCGTGTCGCGGCTTGGCAAAGTGTCGTGCTGGGGTGATGGATCCGGGGGACAGCTCGGAGCAGGAAAGCTCACGATCGCAAAGCGACCGGTGACAGTCTCGATTCCTTGCGATGAGTAAAGTCGCGGGCCAGCGCCTATTGAGGATAGATGCAGCGGGCCCCCTGGTTGTCGCTGCGCGCGGTTTCGGGCGTATGAAAGTCGCGCCAGAAGGTGGTTAGCTCTTTGTTCTGGCTGGTCTGAAAACTGCCACCACGTCGACTGCGAACGAGTCCACTTGTCGGCCCCAGCGGATCGACACAGCCCTGCGCGCAGTCTTTGTAGGCCGATTCCGAATAGTAGTCTGTAACCCACTCCCAAACATTGCCGGCCATATCGACAGCGCGCGAAGCGGAATAGAGCTGGCCACCTTGCCGAAGGGCCAGACTTGCGGCCCACGGACGACCCGGACAGCTTGCGCCACCGACATAGTTGAGGGATGAGTTGCAGCCAAGCGGCTGCACATTCCCCCACGGATACTTGCGACGATCGCGCCCACGCGCCGCCTTTTCCCACTCTGCTTCTGTCGGAAGTCGCCCGCCAAGAAAGCGACACGCAGCATCGGCTTCTGACCACAAAAGACAGGTCATGGGCAGCGCTTCGTTCGCGCCCGGCGTATCTGTCCACGTCGCCAGATCTTGGGTGCAGCGCAGATCGCTGGCTTTTCGGCAGCGACCGGCGCCCACGCACAGGCGGTACTGCTCGACCGAAAGCTCGGTGACGCTTACGCAAGAGCCGTGATCGATGGTCACAGTATGAAGCGGCTGCGCACTTCCATCACAGTCGGTATCCGTCGCATCGCAGCCACGCGAAAACGACCCAGCCCCAACATAGACAGTTCCCGAAGGACAGCCAGGGTCGGTACATAACCCAGATCGGCACGCCTTCTGCATCGCAAGTGGAGCACAGTCGTCATCGGTGGCGCAGAAAAGCGCGCCGTCCTGCGACACCGAATGAGTCCCGTCGCAGCCCAAAGAACACAAGCCGACCAAAAAGAGTCCGCGCGAAAGAAAACGCATCGGACCCGATTTTCACTTGGATTTGGCGCGGGCGACCAGCCGAATGGGC
>CAYTGC010000317.1:0-5701 GCA_964437195.1 uncultured Myxococcales bacterium
TATCGGCCCGATCAGATCATGCGCTACAGCGAGGGGAACCTAAACCGGCTGCGCATCATGGGAGAGCTTCACGTCAAGAGCGACAAGGTGCTCGATCCACACCAGATTCCAGAGTTTGACGCCGAGCTTGCGCCGCAACACCTCTATCACGAAGCGAGCTGGGAAAACCGGGCCCAGTCGAGCCGGACCAGTGCGCGCGACTTTGTGGAAGCGCTGCTCCTCGACGTCCACCGTGCGAAGTACTTGCAGAAACATCCAGTTGTGGCGCCGCGCAAAACGCTGCTGCAAGATCGTCTGCTCGCCGACGCAGAAGAGACGCTGCTCGCACTCGGTGGGGGCGACAGGCTGGCAGAGCTTCGACAAGAGGCGCGAACGTACAACCGCGAAGAATCGGGCGGGCGCATCCACAGCGACTTCGTGGAGCCAGAGACGCTGTTTTGGGAAGTCTATTTCCGCTTGCCGGAGCCCGAGCGCGCCCAGATCGCACGCGAAGCGATCAGCGGCTTTGTCACGCGTGTGACCGAGGCTGCGTCGTGCGATCCACGCCATCTCGAGAGCAGCGATCCCATGCAGTGGCATCGTCACCGAATTCAGCCGCTGCTGTTTGACGCGCTGGGATCTGACAAAGGTCCGACGAGTGAACGAGACATCCCACAGCGCGAGCTGCGAAAATTCCTGGCTGATAAGGCGCGTCTTGTCGCGCGCAGGCCAAAGTGGTCCGTCGGAAAAGACCTTGCGCCATGGGAGTCCGTTAGGCAAAAGCTGCAAGCTGCGAAAGCTGACTGAGGGGGAGAGTCCCACCCATTTCTCCGACGGAAAAGTGCATTTTCTGATCTTTTCTCTACGGCGAAAAAGGTGCTAGAAGCCAGAAAGATTCCGGTTGCTGTTTCGGAATGGAAGGAAGGGCTTCATGGCACGCCGCATCGCACTATTCGCAGACGGGGGATTTCTGGCTCACACCACTCGAGTACTCGAAGTTGGCAGAGCGCTACGCACCCGCTATGGCCACGACGTGGTCTTCTGCTGCGATGGGCCTTACGCGAGGCTCCTCACGCAAGCGGGCTTCCCGGTTCGCCCGGTCTACTCCGTCGATCGGGAGGAGACTTTGCGACTGGCCCGTCGGGCAGGAGCCTGTGACCTGCGCTGGTGGCAAAAAGTCGCGGAAGACTCGGTGCGTTCTGATTTGGAAGCGATCGATGATCTGACGCCTGATCTGGTGGTCGGCGATCTGCGGATGTCTCTCACGACGAGCGCGCGGGCGCGTGGCATTCCGCTGGTGTCGGTGACCAACGGCGCCTGGACGAGCCGGTTTGCCGAACCGATTACAGTGCCCGAAGGCCATCTCTCGGAAAAACTGCTCGGAAAGAGGCTGTCTGCCGCCCTCTTCCCCGTCGTCAAGCAGCTTCTCATTTGGTATTGGGCGCGCGGCTTCGACGGCGTTCGCAAGCGCTTGGGGCTGCCAAAGCTCGGCACGATGTATGACTTGATCGAGGGAGATCTGACGCTGCTGGCCGACTTGCCGGAGTATTTCCCGATCGTTCCGTCGCCGCCGAACCTCCGCTACATTGGCCCGATTCGCTTTCGCGAGGCGCTGCCGCGACCGAGCTGGCTGCCGAAGCTCGACCGCAACCGACCGACGCTGTATTTCACGATGGGCTCATCAGGAGATGCGCGCTTTTTCAGCGAAGCAGTGCGTGTTTTTGGCGACACCGAGTATCAGGTTCTGATCACCACCGCCGGTCTACCGAGCGAGCAGTTCGCGCAGCACAACAACATCTTCGTCGAAAGGCTCGCAGACGGAGACTCCCTGATGGCGGCGTCGAATGTGACCATCACTCACGGTGGCAACGGAACGATCTATCAAGCGCTGGGACAAGGTGTTCCGGTCATCGGCATCCCGACGATGTTCGATCAGGAAATCAACTTGGCGCAGGTCGAAAAGCTCGGGGTCGGAAAGCGGCTGCGGCTGCGCGACTGCCAAGGTGAAACGCTGAAAAACACCGTCGAAATGATCCTGGGAACACCGTCGTATCTGCACGCGGCGCAGAAGCTGAAGCGACGAATCGAGCAGATGGACGGACCGACCAACGCAGCGCTGCACATCGATCACTTCTTGACGACCAGAGACCCGCACGCGGTCCCACGGGAAGCGGAGAGTAGCTGGGCGGTTTCTTCACCTTGTCTTGATGGCGAACCGCTGCTTCATCCGCTCGCGGGCTAGTCCATGTCGATGCCGAGCGAAGCGCTGCGCAAAAAAACGGACCACATCGAGACGCTGTCCCACGGAGAGCGCTGGTTTCTCGATGGCTTTGCCGTGATTCATCCTCCCGGCGGCGTGCTGACGCAAGTCGTTGACATGAGCCGGGCACAACAGCTTATCCGGCGGCTCAAAGCGGCTGGCGTGGCAGCGACGTATACGCATGTGCTGGTGCGAGCGGTGGCTCTCGCACTCGATCGCTGTCCCGCAGCGCACAAACTGGTCTGTGGCTATCGGCGAATGACTCCGGGTCAGGTCGACATCGGTCTGTCGGTTGCCGGGCAGACCAACTATGCGCCGGTGCTGGTGATCCACGATGCGGCGTCGCTACGGCTGCAAGACCTCGTCGACTACCTCAAAGAGCAGGTGCCCAAAACGCGAGAAAAAGAGGTGCGCGACCTCGAAGGCATGCACCGCAACGGCTGGTGGATTCCGTTTGGGTTTCTTCGACGGGCCATCCTTCGCTTGCTCCGTCGGATGTTCTGGTTTCAGCGCAAGCTCGTTGGAACATTCCAGCTCACGGTGTTGCGAGATATCGACGCGGTAGATCCGATTCTGTTCTATTCCGGGGCGGCCCTCGGCGTGGGCGCAATTCGTGACCGCGTGATCGCCATCGATGGCCAGCCCGCGGTTCGACCGACAGCGATCTTGAACATGGCGTTTGATCACCAGACGCTCGACGGGAAACGAACGTCTGATTTGCTGTCTCTGATCAGACAGATCCTCGAAGGTGAGGAGCTTCTAAAAGAGGCGGAAGAAATTCCTCTTATTGAGGCAGCTTCCGTCGATCCGCCGATGCTACCAGCGGCAACAGAGCCGCCTACTGTGTCGGCATATGCTGGCGAATGACGTTGCTCGCTTGATTGAGCCGCTTGAGTTCATACAGCACGCCCATCACAAACAGCGCCACCACCACGAGAAGCAGCGGGAAGATCAGCCGATTGGAAAACTTGCCAAGCAGCGTCGACGCGCGTGGACGGCGTGACGCATCTTGTCGAGCCAACCAGGCGCGAAAACAGCTTGGACAAGCCCATCCCTCGTCGGTCATCGAGACGACTTGGTCGCTAAGGTTCTGCCGCTGACACAGGTCGCAAGCCTTGTCGCCACTTTTGCTCTCGCTGGCGACCTCGATCTCGACCCCTCGCTCGGTGAGAACTTGCCGGACGATCTCGGGCGGCGCGAACGCTAGCACAAGACGCAGGACGCCCGACCGATTCGGAAACCGCCGAGCAAACGCTTCGCTTTGTGCAAAGGCTTCCGCCCGATCACACAGCCCCTCGACCTCCGAAACGGTGTCCGCACGCGCCGATTCCCAGTCCCCCGACGAAGAAAGCACCAAGTGAACGGCCTGCGCAGTGACCCGAAGGGCTGATATTCCCTCGATATCTGACGGAACATCTCCGCCCGCTTCTCCCTGTGCCGGTTTCTCAGACGGAGCAACCATCGCGGCTCCTTAGTGCTTGAGCTCGCTCTGCCGCTTGTCCACGACGACAGCACCAGCTTTCATGACCCAGCGAACTTTGTGCATCACCACGCCAATGTCTTGCAGCGGATCGCCATCCACAGCGACGATGTCCGCAAAGAACCCAGGCGCGACCTGTCCAACCGACTTTTCCAGCCCCAGGAGCATCGCCGCATTCGTTGTCGCCGTCGCGAGCGCCTGCGCCGGAGTCATCCCCAGCTTGACGAACCAGCCTAGCTCGAAGGCATTCTCGCCGAACATCGTAAAGACCGCGTCGCTGCCCATCGCCAACGGTACGCCCATACGGAACGCCCGGCGCGCAGTCTCGAGGTTTTTGGGAATGAACGCGCGGAGATTGCTGATGGCATCGCTGGCGAAGCCGTACGTCTTTGAATTTTCGGCGTAATAGCGATTGTGGTCGATGGTCGGGACATAGAAGATGCGTCGACGTGCCATCTCCGCCAGCGTCGCATCGTCGATCTCGACCGCGTGCTCAACCGAGTCCGCGCCGGCACGAACCGCATCGCGTGCGCCGGCCAGACCGTAAGAATGCACTGCGCAGCGCTTGCCAGCCCGATGCGCAACATCGACGGCGGCTTTGATTTCCTCAAGCGACAGCGTTTGAAACCCCGTCACATCTTCGTAGCCGCCCGTTGATGCCACCACCTTGATGACATCTGCTCCAGCGGCAATCTGCTGCCGAGCGGCACGCATGACTTCAGCGGGACCGTCCGCTGCGCCCGGAGAGACGGGCTGCCCAGGTTTGGGCGCCTCATCTGTCGCAAAGACCGGAACCGCCGACACCAGCATCCGCGGTCCCACCATGGCCCCGCGCTTTATCAAGTCGCGCATCGAGAGGTCCATCTGGTCAAACGATCCGAGATCACGGACCGTCGTGACACCCGACTCCAGGGTTCGCTGCGCATTGCGCTGCGCCAGGAACACCGTCACCGCAGACGCTCGCTTGATGAACTGTTCAACCGGCTTGAGGCTCGACTGCTCGTCGAACAGGTAGGTCATGTGGGTATGAACATCGATCAGGCCGGGAATGGCGGTGTACTGGCTTAGATCGAGGAGCTGCGCGCCGGGCGGAGGCTGAGATCCCGCGGGGAGCACGCTTTTTACGCGATCGTCTTCGACAACGACCAGCGGACTTGGGACCACTTTCCCAGAACCATCCACCAGCTTCCCAAATCGAACCGCCGTGACCTTGCTGGCTGCGACGGAATCACCACCAGGAACCGTCGCTGCAATCAGCGCGAACAACGCCGCGCATCCAATGGTTCTTCGGCGAACTCCGATGCCAACGGAATTCGTGGTCGCAGTCATCCCTTGCGTCTCCAGATTGCAGCTCGGTTTATACAGAATAGGCGGGAACCGGTGGCCGTTGTCGGATCTTTCTGCCGACTACAGCGCGAGCAGATCCTCGCCATTGTGGAGCTTCTGATACGAAACACCAAGCGTCTGCATCTCCCGCTCGCCAAGTGACAGCGATTCGACCATTTCGGCGAACGGATGGACCACACCAAACTGCGTCGACAGCGCCCGCATGATGTCGTCCCACTCGTGTGCCGCCATGAGCGCCGCTTTCGACCGTTCTGAGTCGCGCTGGTGCTGTCCCCACGCATCCTTGATCGCGGCGCGCCTCAAGCGATCCGCTGCCGTCAGCAGATACTTGGCCGCCGAACGAATCAGCGGCATCCCACTCTCGCGACGATCTGCCTCAGACGCGCCATGCGCATCGGAGAGCACCGCCATAACCATCGCCTGCACTTGCTCCGCGGCTCGTCCTCTCTCCAGCCTCTTTTCCACCGGCATCGCGGCGACGTGGTGGACATGCTCCATGGCCGACAGCTCGGCGGCCAATGCGCGCCAGCGGTCGAGACGGAGAGACAACGAAAAGCGGTTGGATAGCGGACTCGAAGTGCTCACAAGTCCGAATGTTACCCTAATGGACTCGAAGTGCTCACAAATCCGACTGT
>CAYTGC010000318.1:0-5701 GCA_964437195.1 uncultured Myxococcales bacterium
GCCAACCTCACCGCAGCCCACGATTGCCAGCCCGCATGACTCGGTGCGCCTGCCAGTGTCTGAGGAAAAACGCAAGGGCCTTCCTGTTACAACGGGGGCACCAAGGGTACGGACCTAAACTACCAAGCGCCGCTAACGTGCTCAGCGGTGATAACTGTCCCGATGACGGCCCTGCGGGTAGTCGGATAAAATGTTGTTTCGGTGCCACGTCCAGGGAAGTAAGCGCCTGAACCGTGCCTGGATCGGCGACGGCAGAGGACATTCTATTCCAAACTGTCGCCGATCTGTGGGCATGCATCAAAATGCGCCACGGGCATCTCTCGAGACTAAGGACGGCTGGACTCGATCGCGCGCGGATGACTGCAGGCTAGGTGAGTGGGGTTGAGCACGACGAGAAGACGCGCTCAGCACATTGGTATATCGTGCGGCGATTGTACGCGCGCAGGATACGCAGATCGTTCTCCACGCGGCGAACCGTTACCTGCGCGGCCGCCAGCGCAGCAACTTCAGGCGGTAGGTGGTTCTTCGCGACGAAGTCCTTGGGATCGCAGAAAGTGAAGCTGGCGAATGCACGCGAGCTGATGTTGAACTCGAGCATTGTCGCAGAGGCACCGCCGGCGAGTTCCACAGGAAGCTCGTTGAACCCGCGATCCGATAGCAAGCAGACATCTTCGGAGTTCGACGTCGTCATGTGGCAAACGATGACCTCCACTTTCGACGATTCGAGGAGCCCTTTGATCGCGTGCTCGAACAAGTTGTGCTCGTCAGCCGTTACCGAGAGGAGCATGAACAGGGTGCGCAGCCATAGATGGTACTCGCCGGGAGTGATCGCGTATCTGGCGCAGACCTCCGCTTCCTGAGCGCGCGAGCCATCCAAGACCAGCGCGTGAGCATCTCGAAGCGCCTGATCCGTGAACTGGTGCGTGGTAACCGTCCTGAAGGTACCGAGCACCTTTCGCACGCAAAACGGATTGCGGACGAAGTTGAGGAGCTTCGCGGCAAAGACAGAGAGAAGCTCGTCCTTGATCTCTGATTCGCCCCGTTGCAGCTTTTGCAGCAGCGCCTCGGAGTGCATGACGAGGTCTTGCTCGTACCGTTGGAACAGAGCCTCGTAGTTGCGGCGTAGCCGTTTGTCGATCCCATCGAACGTGAAGAGATCCTGCGCCGAGAGTGAGAGCCTGATCGACTCACCAGCGTTCTTGGTCAAGCGGGTGGAGTGAGATTCGCGATCGACTACCTTGAGCGCATAGATGAGCCCAGGCTGGCCGGGAATTGAGTTGAGACGTTGCTCGACCTGCGAAATGAAGTGCTGGTTCTTGGTCTCGTTCTCCAAGGTCATGTTGGTCTCGAGCGTGACACAGATCCCCTCAGCCGGTGGTTAGTGTACCGGAGGACGGAGGATTACTTACCGCGTAGAACTGCACCATCCGAGCCGTAGGAATAGGTCAGGCAACTGTTGGAATCGGTCGCGCTCACGGAGGTCACTACCGCAAGCGTCGCCAGTTCGGCAACTCACGATCCAGTGTGACGACGACAACGGGGCCCGCTGCCTCGATTTCAAAGGAGAGCCCTGTGATACGGCCGGTGAATTCTTCACCAGTATCACCGCGCACGCACCGCACGGGCGGACAACCTCGCGGCTGTCCTTCCGGCCACAAAGTCTGGAGGAGCGCCATACGCACCGCTCCGGCCGCTAACTGATCGGCCTGGGTTTCAAAGACGGACCGCACGACGATACGCTCATCGTCGTCGGTAACCGTAACCGTACCAGGGATCTCAATCTCGCCGATCTGTGTTCCCATCGCGATTGGCCTCGAATGCAGAGCTTACTCCCTGAAGCTAGCGAGAGGTAGTGCGCTATCTCTTGGCCGCCACCGCCGAGGGCTTGACTCGACAAATACCCAAGGTCAGGCGCTCTGGGTCGAGCAACATCACTACAGCGCGCACCTGACTGTGCCATTGTGCGGCATAGATGACTCCGTTGCTGTAGGACTTGGCCAGCTTCAACTGCCACCCTATGCTTTTGGCATCCTCAAGAAAGGCATCAGCTTCAGCGTTGACCATGCGGAATGGCACTTTGCTCCGCAGGGCTATCTTCTCACTTTCTTCACACTGTATTTTCAAATCGCTAAGCAGCAGGTCGTCGATGAGCTTCGCATCAGAAGATGTGACTTCCTCGATCATCGTTGACGGACGCAGGGCTATCCCAGTCAACTTTGAATAGCGTTCCTCTGGAGCGGCCTTTGGTTGCTCCTTCGTGGGAGTCGCCACGGTGGAGACCGCCGTGGGCACAGCAGTCACACCAGTCACAGATGGCACCGCTGGCTGACTCTGTGCTGGCTGTGATGGGTGAGAACAGGCAAGCACGATGAGCAGCAGTGAGAGGATTCTGCGCATGGCTATCTCCAATTGCAGCCAAGGTAGCGCGAGCTGCGCGGGAAGTCCAGCAGGACAGGCTCCCCAAAACGCGGGTCTTCGCGATCGGTGGGGCCACAACAGCCTCGACTGCGGAGTTGGGGCTAGCCGCTGTGTTACTGCGATAGCGGCTCGTCAAGGTCAAGCGGCCTACGTCCGTCGCTTACGCGAACCTTGACGAGCCGACCTCACTGCGAGGGCGGGCCACTAGGACAGCCTGCTAGCTAGGTAGTTTCCATCCAAAAAGTCTATCCAACGATGGAGGCTCGTCGCTGAGGTGGGTGCCGAGGTGGTCTTCAGTAGTTCTGAATTGGATTCGTTCACGGATGAGTCCGTTGATCCGTTTTTTGGACTCCTTGCCACGACACAGCAAAGGAGTCCTCATGCGCACCATGCACCGTCGGCAGTTGTCGCTTCCTATCCCCTCCACTTCCCAAAAACATGCTCGTCTGCTCGCTTCGATGACCGAACAAATTGAACGTGTGACCTTGCCGACATGGCCATGTCATACACCCGCATTCCGCTCGACGTGAAACCAGAGATCGCCGTCGAGATCGATCGCGCTATCGCCAAGCTCACCCTCAAAACCGGCGAGCGCCAGAGTCGTACCGCCTTCATCGTTCAGGCCGTCCGCGAAAAACTCGCCCGTCTCGAAGCCGAAGAAGCGGACACGACGGCAGTGCCCGCCAGCGCCGCCCGTCCGCAGTAGTCCGTCCTTCGCTCCGATCCCGCTCGCAGTCCTTCGTGTTCCGTGGTGCCTCTTCCATCGCTATCGAATATCAACAAAATCCCGCGACCGATCCGCGCCAATCCGCACAGCGGCAAGGCGTGGTTATCAACATAGCGAACAGTACCAATCACAAACCGGGCCAGCCAAGGTAGGCAACTACCGCCAAGGTGGTCACCGCCCGACGGGCCAGCGCCGGGAAAATCGGCAAGTGACCGGACCACTGCCCAAGCGACCACCAGCCCGGTCCATCCAGTAGGCTGGCAAACCTGAAAAGTGGTTATTTTAAGACCTCACGGATTAAGAGTGCTCGACGTGACGAAAAAAATGCTTGATTCGTCCCTGTCCAGAACTTTTTTCTCACCGACTGATGAGTTCGTAATTAGACCGGACTCATCAGCTGATCTAGCTGATTAATCTATGTTGCCAGTGCTACGCTTTGCAATTCTGGTCCGATCGTTGGCCAGGGTTGGGAATGCGGGCTGGTTGGCGTGCGGAGGGATTCGGGGAAGGGAATGGGTGGGAGGAGGTGCGGAGGTTTCAGCGCGGGCTCAGCGCGGCATCCGTTTTTGGAACATGAAGACGGACTTGGGTCTGGTCTTGTTGCCGGTGAAGGGAATCTGGGCGATGGGTTCCCAGTCGAGGTTGCGCATGCACTGGATGAGGCTCTTTGGGTCATAGCGACGGACTTGCCACATGCAGAACTCCTTGGCGCGCTGGCCAAGCAGAGACACCTTGGCAATGCCCTGCATGCCGTAGCTGCCCGCCAGTGGGCGGTTGGTATCGAGGCGGAACGAAAACGAAACGTCCTGCACATCTTGGCAGTAGCGTCGAATCGGCCCGGCTAGCCAGCGCTGGTAGGGCTCGGGCATTGGCTTGGACAGGGTTGGGTCGCAGCGCCGGATTTCTGCGTGATCTGTCGAGACGGTAAAGGCATGATCCGCGTCGAAGATCAGCAGATCACCCGGTGCGGCTCCCACGAAGGCGTTCTGGAAAAAGTACGGTTCGTTGTCGAGGTTGCCGATGGTGTTGCCGAGCAGAATGTAGACACGCCGACGGTGAGAACGCGCGGGCGTGTAGTGAAGCTGCATGTAGCGAGGCAGGTGATGGAAGTTGCCCTGGATTCCGCAGACGAAGATCCGCGAGTCATCGGCAAAGGTGTCGGCAGCGTGCTTGAATGCTCGGTTGAGAAGCGGCTGGCTCGCGTCGAGCAAATAGAACCGGATGTTGGGCCGCTCGCTGTCATCGAGGATCTGCTGAACCAGGCGGACTTCGCTCTTGCCGTCCCCAGGCCCCAGCGCGATCACATCGAGGCCCACTTGACCCACGACCTCACGAATCCGCTGGGCGATGGCGTCATTCGGCATGCTCTCTCGGAACATCGCGATGTAGCTCGGCGTGTTGCAGAGCGAAATCCAGTCGAGCGCGCTCTTGTGGTCGAGGTAGACATAGGTCTGTTCGATCGATCCACCGCCGCCGTTGAGCTGCTGCCCGAAGTCGGACATCATCTGCACCGAGTCAAATCCTGGCGACACATACCAGTTTGGCGCGAGCCGGTGGCTGTACTCCCGAACGGCGGGAAGCGTCGTCACCTCCGACGGAACGAGCTTCAGCTCAGGAATCGAACACAGAGACAGGAGCGCTGTCCGTCCCGGCTGCTTCTTCCCTTGTTCTAGCTTGCGGATGAGGCTCAGCGAGAGCTGCGAAAACTCCGCGACCTGCTCCTGCGTCAGTCCTGCCTCGGCGCGATGTTGGCGGAGCAGATCTCCGAAGCGCTGCTTCGCTTCCCTCGACGGTGCGAAGTGGACATGCAGAAGCTGGAGCACCTGACGCTGGAGCGCGACAAGCTCCTCATGCGCCTCGCGCCTCATCCGATCTGCACCGGGCGACAGGTCGCACAGCGCCTGAAGTCCTTGCCGAAGGTGGAACAGCGCGGCCTGAAACGGCGACGGCTCCAAAGTGTCACCGCTGAGCACAGAAGGAAACTCGGTCTGGATAGCGGACTCTACATGCATGGCGAGGACTCCACTCGACGACGAAAACAGACTCATCAATGACACATACGGTGTCAGTACTGTCTCTTTGGCTTTGAGCACAGACCTTCCCAAACTGCAAGGGCAAACGAGGGGCAATCGCTCATTCCTGTCGTTTCCCACGGTTTGCCCTTCTTTACCCACCGCCGCCCGGGAGGCACCATGTCCATCGCTCGCTCGTCACAAACACCTACGTCCGATGGACAGAACGCGAAGTCCCGTCGTGGCCGCTCGTATCCCGTCGGTTTTCACCCCATCTGCCTCGCCGTCCTCTGTGAGCGCTGCGCCGCGTTCATGCTGGTGTCGTCTCTGGTACTCATGTTGTGTGAGCGTTACGGCTATCCCGGCGTCGAGGCATTGCGCCTGGCCGGGCTCATCACCGCCGCTGGGTATCTGGGGAGCCTCCCCGGCGGGCTCATCGCCGATAGAGTGCTCGGTCATCGTCGAGGACTCCTCGCCAGCTTGCTGTCGCTGATGGCTGCCTATCTGCTCTTGGCTCTGCCGACGAACACCGCGCTGTGGCCGT
>CAYTGC010000319.1:0-5684 GCA_964437195.1 uncultured Myxococcales bacterium
AGCACCGGGTTCGGCTTGTAGCGCGGCTCGCTCATGCGCTTCATCATGGCGAGGAAGTTGCCGGCGAAGCTGAGCCCGTTGTCCGGATAGACAAACGGGAAGCCCTGGCTGTGACGGAACGACCACGCCGCGATCGTCGGCACCTTGGCCAGCAGCCGCACCACATTGAGCATGCGGATGTCTTTGTCGTAGACGTGCTTGGCCTCGGGGTAGAACGTCGACAGCGCGCCGATGGTGGCGAGGAACATGCCCATCGGGTGTGCGTCGTAGCGGAAGCCCTCGATCACCGTCTTCACGTTCTCGTGAACGAAGGTGTGCGTGGTGATCTGCTCGATCCACTTGCTGAGCTGCTGCTGGTCGGGAAGCTCTCCGTTGAACAGCAGGTACGCCACCTCGAGGTAGCTCGACTTTTCGGCAAGCTGCTCGATCGGGTAGCCACGGTAACGCAGGATGCCTTTGTCACCGTCGATGAGGGTGATAGACGACCGGCAAGACGCGGTGTTCAGGTACGCCGGGTCGTAACCCATCAGGCCGAAGTCTTCACTGTCGGTCTTGATTTGACGCAGATCGACAGTACGGATGGTGCCGTCGGTGATGGGAACTTCGTAGGTCTTTCCGGTGCGGTTATCGGTGATGGTCAGCGTGTTCTTCGACATGGTCCCTCTTGAAGCCAAAAAGGGCTGAAACAGATGTTCGAGCCGCCGAGCGGCCGCGGGTCAGACAGCGTCACCTCACGGCTAGTCTGGCCAAAAACGTAGGCGAGCAGTCTAGCGGAAGGGTTTTTGCTCGTCACTATCTTGCGCCATCTTTTGATGCGAATCATCCGCTTTTCGCTGCGAGGAATTTGGTCGCGTAGGCACGACAAGTCAGTGCGAGTCTTGCGAAAGGGGACGACTTTAGCGATGTTTGCCCGACCGATGTCCAGCCTCGAAACAGATCAAAGCTCTGCCCCAAACGCCGCAAGCGGCGCGGAATCGACTCCTAACGCGCCGCGTTATCCCGCGCTTTTGCGTCCCGGAACGGCCCTTTTGGCCCTGCTTCTTCTGGTCGGCATTTTCCTTCTGCCTGGCATATCCAGCTTCGGTCTTTGGGACCCACACGAGGTTCGCTTGGTCGAAGGCGCGAGCGAGCCGATTCCCACCGCAGAGCTATGGAAGCCCGCCAACGCCATACGTCCCCGTCTCCCACTGCTTGCCATCAAGTACGGGTTGTCGGTGTTTGGCACCTCGGAGCTGGGAGCCCGGCTTCCGATGGCGCTTCTCGCTCTGGCGATCTGCGCGACGGTGTTTTTGCACTTTGCGTGGCGGGGCCGCGTGCGCGCAGGACTTCTGGCCGGAGTCGTTCTGCTGACCACACCCACTCTGTTTCTCGGCGCCAGGCAAGCGAGTCTGCACCTGCTTCCCATGCTGGGCCAGCTTCTCGCCATCACCGGTTTGTCGGCGCTGTGCCTGCCTCGTCAAGGACGGGCGGTGGTCGATGGAATCTTGGGTCTTGTGCTCGCAGTCATCGGCTGCGCGATCGGACTTCTGACGACGGGCAGCATGATGGGAATTGCGGTTCCTGCGATCGCAGTGGCTGTGACGTTGGCGCTGACCGAAGGACCGCTTGCCCACGAGCTCTTTCTGACTTCGCTGGCGGGCTTGGGTTTGGCGATGCCTCTGCGACAGATCCTGGTGGTGACGCAGCTGCGCAGCTCCCTGGTGATGGGTCTTGGCGTGGCGCTGCTTGTGCTCGGTCTTTTGGGCGCGCTTCTGACCCGACGACCAATTTGGCTGCTCGGCTCGCTCATTGGGGTAGCGCTCTTTCCTGCGCTGCCGTCGAGCATCAATGGCTATTCGGGCTGGCTGGCGGGGATTCCACGCTGGCCGCCGCATCGCGACATGCAGGCGGACTCGCTGCTCAAGACGCTGGGATTTTCGCTCTTTCCTTGGGTGGCACTGGTTCCAGCAGCCCTTGCGCAGCTCTTCGATCCACCGACCAGCGAGCCAAGTGCCAAAGCGATCGGTGCGAGCGATTCCGAGCCGGAGACGGCTGCAGGCAGTGAACCACCGCTTCTGTCCGCATTCCCAAGCCTCCTTTTGCTTTCCTGGCTGGCCGTCGGTTATCTGCTGCACACGCTGCAGACAGCCATCGCTCAAGAAATGGCCTTTGCCTCTGCGCCAGCCGTCGCGCTGCTGGTTGGAAACTATCTCGATCGACTGCTCGATGGACGACGTGCCCCACTGGCGGCGGCGGTGTGTTCGGGACTGCTCGCGGTGTTTATCGCACGCGACTTCTTCTTTGGCCCCGAGCAGTATCTGTCGGCCCAGCTTACCGAGCTGCTGAAGTGGCCAGCGGTGCAAGCAGGTACCGACCCGCTCATCAGCCAGGGCGGACAGATCGTGAGCACACTCGGAATCCTGCTTGCGGTGGTGTTCGGGCTCGGGCTGTTTTGGAACAAGCGGCGAGCGGTCTGGCTCCTGCCAGCGTCCGCAGCGCTGCTGTCTTTGTTTGCCATGCACGGCCTGGTTCCCGCCGTCACCCGGCACGTGTCCTATCGAGGCATCTACACCAAGTACGAAAAGCTCGGCGGCGGCGATCTGGGCCTGTATGGCGTGCAGAAGTCGTCGGCGCGGATCTACGGCCAAAAGTCGGTCGAGATTCCATCGCTTGCCGATCTGTTCACGTTCCTGACCAAAGATCCGCAGAAGCGGGCATTCGCGATCGTCGGGGCCGGGGAGATGGCGGCGCTCGACGTTCACTCGTTCCAAAACAACCTGCCGTATTACGTCGTCGATGACTCGAACAGCCAGTTTTTGCTGCTGTCGAACCGGCTCGGGCCGGGGGAAAAAGACCTCAACCCGCTGCGTCGCCTGGTGTCGACCCAGAAGCCGCAGATCCAGACCGAGCTACACGCCACCTTCGACGACAAGATCGAGCTTATCGGCTACGAAATCCCGACCGACGTACAGCGCGGCACCGAGTTTGTCATCAAGCTGCACTACCAAGTGCTCGCCCCGGTGCTCGGCAACTACCGCGTGTTTTTGCACTTTGACGGCCCGAGCGCACGCATAAACGGCGATCACATCCCGCTCGGGGGCAAGTATCCCACCAATTACTGGACCCGCGGCCAGTACATCACCGACGAGTACCGCATGAGCACCTCGCGTCTGAACCAGAGCGCCGGGTATTATACGGTGTTCACAGGCTTCTGGCCGGGTGGGGACGGGGCACGGATGAAGGTGACCCAAGGCCCGCACGAGCCGGACAATCGCGTCCGCCTCTCGGCGGTAAGGGTCAAGTGATGGAGCTAAAGTCGCTGGCAGATGTCGAGCTTCGAGACGCCACCTTCCCGCTAAGCCGCTCTGCGCCGTCGAACTTTTTGCCGGTGCTGCGAACCCCGGTGATCCTGCGCGAGCTTTTGCACCTCGGGGTGCTGGATCGGGACATCTCAAAGGTCATCGTGGCCGCAGGACGAGTGGTCGGCTGCTGCCTGGTCGAGCGCGGCCCGCTGGGTGGCTATGTCTCGGGTCTTGGAACCGATGCGCTGTCGCAGCAGCGCGGCGGAGCGCGGGCACTGCTCGAAGCGGTGGTCGCGGCGGCAAAGAAGGCTGGGCTGCCGCTCTTGTCGATGGAAGTCAGCGAGGCGGACGCCGGACCACAAGGTGCGCTGCAAGCCATCGGCTTTGTCCCTGTGCGAACGCGGCATCGTCTGGCACTGCAAGGATCGCCCGACCGCAGCCTGCTGCCCGAAAGCCTCACGGCGGAACCCGCGGGTGAGCGACGGATAGCGGCGATCTCGGTTCCGGTGGCACTCGACTTTCTGCTTGCGCACGGACCGAAGAACCCTGGCGCTGCGGTGCATCCGACGGTGCTGGCCAAGCTGGGCGGCAGGCTCAGCGCGGCGGCCTACCAAGTCGATGGCAAGACGGTCGCCGCGGTCGTGGCGGACAAAGAACGCAAGCTCCTGGTCGGGCTCGGGGGCGACGCCGAACATCTCAGCACGCTGGCAGTGTTTGCCGCCGCACGGCTGGGATCCGCATATGTCGATTCGATCGCCGAAGACGACCCTGCCCTGCCTGCGCTGGAAGCCGCCGGTTTTGTCCGCATCGCCGTCCGCAAAGAACTATCGCTGTCGCTGCAGAGCGCAGCCGCGTAAGACGAACATGGACATGAGCAACCCCACGCTCCGGCGGGCTTTCCTTGGCTGCCGGGCCCTTCTGCTTGTTTTGGCGCTGCTTGTGCCCTGGCTGGTGCCGCTGTCCGGGAGGGCGGACGGTGATACCGGCGATGCTGGTGAAGGCGATACGCCTCGGCGGGCGCTCGAGCGCTTCCTTGGCAACTTCGCGTCGGGTCGCTATGCCGAAGCCGCCGACGATCTAGAGCTACACTCGCACGAACAGGGGGACAAGCTGCGGCTGGCAAAGATGCTGGGCGCGGTGATCGACAGGCGGCTGTCGGCGGACCCAGAGTGGCTAAGCCACGTCTCGGATGCGCCAAGCGGCGACACCAAAGACGGGATCGCGTCGGATCAAGACGAAGTGGGGCGGATTCCAGCAACGCCGATTGCCGAGCCGGTGCGGCTGCGCCGGGTGTGGGTGCGCGACCGGAACGAATACCGCTGGATGTTTTCGCACAAGACGGTGCAGCGGGTGCCGTCGTGGTACCAGCGGCTCGACGACGTATGGCTGCGGGAACACCTGCCGGACCGGCTGCTGCGCAAAGGGCCGAAGGGCTTTGTGGTGTGGGAATGGCTGGCGCTGCCGGTGATCCTGACGGCGAGCGGCTTTGTGGCCTGGCTTTTGACGCTGCTGTTCGAGCTTATGCTGCGGCCTCTGGTGCGGCGGTCGGCGGCGCGCTGGGACGACGTGCTCTTGCACAGGCTGCGCCGACCGGTGCGCTTGCTTTTGGCGGTGGCGGTGTGGGGTCTGACGATGCCGTACGTGCTGATCACGGGACAGGCGGAGCGGATCGTTCAGCTGTTTGCGCGGGTGGGGTTCCTGCTGGGGCTGTTCTTCTGCATCTGGCGCTGCGTGGACGTGGCGGTGCAGATGGTGCGGGAGTCGGAGTGGCTGAAGTCGCATCCTTCGGCAAAAGGGGTGATTCCGCTGGGGTATCGACTGGCGGAGATCACGGTGGCGGCGATCGCGGTGGTAACGACGCTGCAAGAGATGGGCTATCCCGTCACGAGCCTTCTGGCCGGTCTGGGAATCGGCGGGTTGGCGGTGGCGCTGGCGGCGCAAAAGACGGTCGAGCACGTGTTTGGCGGGGTGATGCTGAGCGTGGATCAGCCGATGCGGGTGGGGGATCTGGTGCGGGTCGAAGACGTGGTGGGCTACGTGGAGCACATCGGGCTGCGCTCGACGTCGATCCGAACGCTGGACCGGTCGCTGGTGAACATCCCGAACGGGAAGCTGGCGGACCTAAAGATCGAATGCTTGCAGGCGCGGGACAACTTGCGGCTGCACTGTCAGCTGGGGATTACGTACGACGCCACGGTGGCACAAATTGACGGGCTGCGGGAATCGCTGCGCGCCTACATTTCAAATCACCCGAAGATGTGGCCGGGGATGCCGGTGCGGGTGCACTTCGTCGGGTTTGGGGAGTCGTCGCTGAATCTCGAAGTGATGGCGTGGTGGCAGGAGAGCGACTGGGATCGGTTTCTCGATCTGCGCCACGAGGTGTTGCTCAAGATCATGCGGATC
>CAYTGC010000320.1:0-5668 GCA_964437195.1 uncultured Myxococcales bacterium
AAGCAGCGCTGACTGCGATGGTGCTGGTCGGGGCGTGGGACCCAAGCCCGCAGGCTGAGGCAGATGCGACTGCTCTTCAGCTACTCGGCACAGATCGTGCCTCCGTCGTCGCGCTGTGTGAAACCGGACAGCAGGCTGGCGTCATGCGCTTCGTGCGCCAGCGCTGGGTCCCCCTAGGCGAGTCGGGCCAGCTCTGGTCGTGGCTCGACCAGCGGGAGGCCTTTCGCCACTTGGCACCGCTGCTAAGCGCGCAGGACTGGGATCGCTTTGCGACTGCGTGCCAAGCCGTACTCTCCGGGCAGGGCTCGACCGCCATGCGCCGTGGGCTCTGCTTTTCGCTTGCTCTCTTTGGCAACAGCGATGGTCAGGTTCGTGTCTCGCCACCGCCCAGCCGCCGCGCCGCCGCGATTGTCGAGCAGGTTCTAGCAGGCGGACTGCCGCAGTGGGAAACTCTGCGGGAGCAGCTCGGACTGCTCGCTGAAGCGTCGCCAGAAGCATTCCTACATCGCATCGAGCAGTCTCTCGCGCAGGCGCCGAAAGGGCAGACTCCGCAGAAATCCCCCGCTCCGTCACTGATGTTGGCGCTCAGCTCCGCACTTGGTCTGCTCGCTCTGGATGTCGACCTGCTGCCCAAGGTTGCGCTCGTCCTGGTGATGCTGTTCGAGTCAGAAAACCTCTCGAAAGACGACCGCAAGCACTCCCAGCCGCTCAAGGCGCTCGACGAGGTCTTCCACCCGCAGTTCGCCAAGACAAACGCCACTGCGGAAGAGCGGCTCGCTGCGCTAGCACCGCTTAGGCAGCAAGCACCACAGGCAACGTGGGCGCTGCTGCTGACGCTGCTTGGCGGACGAGGAATGGTCTTGCTCAGTGTGCCACGCCCACAGATCTTGCCGCTGTCGGTTCCTGCCATGCCCCGGGGAATCTCGGGTGCCGCGATCTACGGACAGCTGGAGCAGATCCTGTCCTGGGCCATGGAACTGGCGGGAACGGACTGCGAAAAGTGGGCCGAGATCCTGGAGGTCGGGCCGCGGCTTCCGTCCGAGCTGCTGCTGACCGCGCTGCGCCGAATCGCCACGCTGGTCCCAAATCTTCGCGACGAACAGCAAGTGTTGTGGGGTGCCCTCCGTTCGCTGCTCAGCATCCAGGAACTGGAGCGGAAGCAGCAGGGAGAAGCTGGCACAAGCCAGGCCCAGCAGCACCAGCAACGTCGTGAGCCAGCAGAGGTGCTCGCCCAAGCACTGTACCACCAGCTTCGGCCCGCTGACTTCATCAATCAGCACCTTTGGCTGTTTGAAAAGCCAGCATCCCTGCCCAGTCGCTACGCGATGCATTACGAGCTGCTGGTAAAAGAGCAGCAGGACTTTGTGGACGAACTCGCAGCGAGTAAGGACCGCTGGACGCTGCTAGCTCGCCTAGGCTGCAGCGTACAGGAGCTGCCGCAGCTTGCTCGCATGCTCGCAGAGAGTTCCTGGGGAGAAGACCTAGAGCAGCAGCTACCGCAGCTTGCGTCGTGTGGCAAAGAGCTTTCCATCTGGTTCCTCGCCTTTCGGCTGCGCCGCCGTGACGTTGCTGAAGTGGAAGGCTGGTTACAGAACTTGCAGGCTGCGGGAAGACCCACCGATGCAGCGCTTCTGGCGCAGCTCCTGACCGGCGGGGGCACAGAGCGCGACGCGCAGCTGTGGACCGTACTAGATAGTCTCGGCGAACCAGCCCATCGGATGTATTGGCAGAAAATTGAAGTATTTCGGATCTCGGATGCAGCCCCGGTGACGTCCACCGAGCGGGCGATTCGCCACCTCATGGATGTCGAGCGGTGGGAGGCGGCCAAGACCGCAGCCCTCGTCTTGAAAGAACCGGCGTCCACCGCGCTGCGGCTCGAACTCCTACGACGTTCACGCGAAGCACTGACGCAACACAACAAGCACAGCTTCTCGTACCAAGTACAGTGGGTCGAGCTGTGGAACCGATTGACCCCGCAGACCCCGGACGAGCTCGCGTTGGCACGTCTCGAAGAAGCGGCCTGGCTTCCAGGGCTACAGGACACGCACTACGGCGCTCGCTTTGTGCCCGCGTGGATCACGGATGATCCGCACGCCTTTGCGCTGTTGGTGCACGCGGGCACCGCTGAAGCGCTTCTCGCCTGCTGGAAGGGTTGGCCTTTTGACAGCCTGCCTCCTGAACAGGGACAGGAGCGGCTGTACGCGTGGGCGAACGCGGTCCTGACGGAGCTTGATTCATCCTTGCCGTCACGGGCTTTCCGTGCTCCAGCGATAGTCTTGGCGCGACCCCCAGGGCATGACGGACTGTGGCCGTGTGACGCACTGCGGCAGCTCTTGGAAGAGGAACAACGGAATGGAACGAGTGCGCTGTACGATGCGCTGCTGTCTGTACGACGTGACCTGCGGTCACGGCAGATGCGGAAAGTCAGCGAGCGCATCCAGTCCGAACAAGAGCTAGCGGACGAGTGCGAGGAGAGCGCCAAGCATCTCGCTCCGACCTGGCCCACCGCAGCTCGGCTAAGCCGGGAACTGGCAGCGTCGTATCGAGAGACGGCGGGAGAGTGGCAGGAACACAACGATATGTGGAACGAACAGGACGGTTTGAACCAAGAACCAAGCACGCTGGGGCCGCTGTTTCCGCTGACCAAGCTGGAGATCAAGAACTTTCGCGGCATTGCGGAGGCAACGCTGGATCTGCATCCGCGCCTCAACATCCTGTATGGGCGCAACGCCAGCGGCAAGACAACGCTGCTCGATGCCCTGGCGATTGCGCTCGGGTATTTCGCGCCCAAGCTGCCGGCGGAGCTAACGCAAAAGAACGGTGAGTGGCCGGCACCGCAACCAACGGATTTTCATCTTCAGACCGCCTCGAAGCAACCAGCCCGACAGCTTCGCATCGCTGTAACAGGTCAGCCGTACCGGGGTGCGCCGCTGTCCTGGCAAGTCGGGCTCAGCTATGCCCGAGGTGCAGAAAGTCAGGATCGCGAAAGCCCTAACTTTCTGCCGTATCGGGACTCGCTCAACGAGCGGCTGCGCATCGGCGATCCCCGAGTGCTGCTGCCGGTCTTTGCCTATTACGGCGTAGAGCGAGCGCTTGGCGAGAAAGCCAAGCAGGGTGAAACGCCCTCTGACCGGGACCGATCCCGACTCGATGGGTTGGTGGGTGCGCTGCGCGGTGCCGAACGCTTCGAGCAAGCCACCGAGTGGTTCCGGCGCGAGTACTTCATTGCGCAGCAAGAGCGTGAGGAGAAGCCAGGCTCTGAGCGACCCAGTCTCCGCGAGGTCATGCAGGCCGTCTCTGCTGCGGTGATGACCCCCGAGGGCATAGGGCTCAAGAGGTTACGCATCGGGAGAGAGTTGAAGCTAGAAGTCGACTTCGTGCGCCCCGGTATGGACGAGCAGAAGCTGACCATCGGCCAGCTCTCCGACGGCTTCCGTACCCACCTAGCGTTGGTGATGGATCTGGCGCGACGGATGGCGGAGAGCAACCCGCTTCCCGAGGGCGAGCGCGAACAGCCAAACTTCGGCTGCAACTCCCGCGCGGTCGTGCTGATCGACGAGGTTGACGCCCACCTTCACCCGAGCTGGCAAAAGACCGTCCTCGATGGCCTGCTCGCTGCCTTCCCACAAGCGCAGTTCTTCGTCACCACCCACTCGCCGCTTGTCCTGGGCTCAGTGCGGGACGCTAAGGTATGGCTGCTCGAAAACGGCAAGGTGTCGAGCGTGGACCAGCTTTACGGAAAGACCAGCGATGTCATCCTGCGGGACTATCAGACGACGGTCCCTCGTCAGGATAAGCTGGACGCCGTGATCTCAAAAGCGCGCGAACTCCTCAAGCAGCGCAAGCTGGACGATGCAGAGCAGCTCATCAGTACGCTGGAAGCGGACACTGAAAACGACATCCCGGAGTTGGCCGAACTCAGGACTCGTCTTTCGCTGGCGCAGCGAGGTCAGGCCGCTGCGTCGACGGCTAGCGGCAAGCCTCCTGCCTAAGGTCAGCCATGCGACGGATCGTAAAAAGACAGGAGCCGGAGTCGCTTAGGGAGTATCGAGAAAGCCTCACAGAACCACTACCCGATGAAGATATCTGGGGTTCCTATCAACCGAAAAACGATGCTCGTGATCTCGTCACGCGGGAACAGCGTGAGCTTTGCGCCTTTTGCCAAGGCCGTATGGATCGGAGGAAGACCTGCATCAAACTTGCGCACATCGTGCCGCAGAAGATCTTGGTCGATGGAATGCGCTTGGATCTCGTCTGGACAAACATCGTGGGAGCCTGCAACGGCGGAGAACGGACCCCAGGCGACCTTCAGCACTGTGATACTCGACAAGCCAACCGACCACTTCTTCCCGAGCTTAACCCGGTGCAGTTTGCGAATGGCTCACTCGATTACGATGAGTATGGCGGTGTGTATCGCGCCGATGGGAATCTCGACATTCAGGATCAGCTCGATGAGGTCTTGGGACTGAACCTTCCCCACATCAAGGAAAAGCGCGTCGCAGCGCTGCGTGTGTTCCAAAGTGAGTTGGCAGAAAGCGCCGATCGCGAGCGCTGGTTACAGGATCGTATCGCCCTCCTAGACCCAGACAATCCAAGCGATGCGCCGCTGCTCGAGTACGCCGACTTCCTGCTGTGGCATCTGCGCTACGGTAAACTCTCGGCGTTGGCGAAGGTCAGTCAGATGGGCAACGGCCTGCCGTAAAGAGGCCCCCGTCATCGTCGAGCATTTCACCAAATCAGCGACAGACCTAGAGTGTCCACTGACATCTGCGTGCGTGATGCTGCGTGATTCCGAGACAGACCCCAGTCTAGCGCAAACTCACCCTTCCATCGTGTCGCTTTTGCAAGATGAGCAGATTCGATGGGTGGCCTACTTCGGCTTCACCGAATGGGAATCGTCCAACGGATTCCCAACCCAACAATCGCAGACTCTGTACCAACGCAGAGAGTTCGTAGCGACGGACGCTCCATAGACAGAATCGATGAGTCTGGCCTCCCAAGATGCGAACATCGGCCATGAAGTTGAGTCCGTAGCTACCAGGAACCGGACGGCTTACGTCGAGATCGTAGCTCAGCTTGGCGTCGGTGATGTCCACGCAATACCGCTGGAGCGGACCCCGTAACCAGCGTTCATGAAGCGCTGTGATCGGCTTCCGCAGCGCCGGATCTCTCTTCCAGATGTCGTCAGTATCCTTGGGATCTGGCACCGCCAGTGTGAAGTCCAGAAGCAGCAGATCACCGGGGGCCGCAGCGACCAAGGAATGTCGGAAGAACTCCGGCTCGTTTTCCAGATTCCCAAGCGTTCCCCCCAAGAGGGTATAGATTCTTCGTCGGTGCGACCGTGCTGGCGAGTAGTGAAGCTGGGTGTATCTGGCGAGGTGATGGAAGTTCCCCTGAATCGCGCAGACAAACAGTCCGGGCTGATCATCCAGTGTATCCATCGCGTGCTTGAAGCCCCGACTTAGGAGTGGCTGACTCGCATCAACCAGATAGAAACGGATGCTCGGGTCGGGATAGTGCTCAAGGAGGCGCTGAACGAATCGGACTTCGGTTTTGCCGTCGCCAGGACCAAGCGCAATGACATCGAGCCCTACCGGCCCGGTCAGCTCGCGCGTCTGCTTGGCCGCGGGCGCAAGTGGCGTCGCTTCTCGCCATGCCGCAACGTGTC
>CAYTGC010000321.1:0-5667 GCA_964437195.1 uncultured Myxococcales bacterium
ATTCGTAAACATAGGCTGCACAGACGTGCTGAGGAGTCAGGATCGTCGTTGAAACAGATTGCGGTGGAATCATTGAACCCCGAGTCAACCATCCGACGGCTTCCTCCTGTTTCGGGGGAACTCCACTGCTGGTCAGTGGCTGGTCGGTGACGATAAAAGCGATGACACGAAATCGACCCAAAGGGGCCGTGAACATCGCGTTCATATAGTCGCGAAGGCTCATCACCGACTTCACAGGCATCGCGGACCACCTGGCCGGGCCGGGTGCGGGAACCCCCTGAACTGTGATCTGCTCGAGCTGGGTGATAAGCGCAAAGCCACCGGGAACTTCGAACCAAGACTGCTCCTGATAGCCTCGTGCAAGCAGCGATTTCTGCAACCTATCGGCCACGTCGGAAAGGTGGACGTTGCCGCCCGGTTTGGGAAGATACGCGCTCGGAATTAGCATCCGCGCGGAGGGCTGCGGTGGCGGCCACTCGAAGGACTCAATATGACTACGAACGGGGGGGGCGGCACCGTAGATGGTACGGTTGGTACATCCAGACCCATTTTGCCACAGGAGGACACACAGTAGAATCTCCAGCCGGATTATACGCATGGGAGTGGTGATCTTTCGTTTGGTAGTGTGAGCACGCATCGTGGTCGGCCAGGCACCCCTGAGCGCAGCAATGCTCCTAGCGCACTGTAGCCAGCAGAGTTGGATTCTGCGAGGCACCCGATTGAGAGTACGTCGATCCATCGGTAGGAGAACTTGTCCGCGGACACCGCACGCAGATCAGCCATCTGAATGGCATCTACGCCCACCACGCAGTCAGTGCTGGCACGCAGACAGCGGGAGATGTCGGCTCGCGGATGGCCAGTCACAGCATGCCTCGGAGTGCATCGATGAGACCCGCCCCCCGCAAGTGAGCTTCGCCACTCAGCTGACTGCTGGCGACGAACGTTGCTTTGCGATCGGTGGACGGCTTTTCAAATTCGTAAATGTAGGCCGCACAGACATGCTGCAAGGTCCATGTAGCCGTTGAAACAGACCGAGGTGGATTCAGTGAACCCTGACTCAACCATCCCACCGCATCCTCCTGTTTGGGGGGAACGCCACTACTCGTCAGTGGTTGGTCTGTGACCAGCAGGGCTATGACACGAAAGCGGCCCTGTGGAGCCGTGAACATTGCGTTGACGTAGTCGCGGAGGCTCATTACCCGGTGCATTGGCTCCGCGGACCACCTGTTTGGGCTCGGCGCGGGAACGCCTTGAGCAGTGATCTGCTCCAGTCGGGTAACAAGAACAAAGCCACCGGGTACTTCGAACCAAGAGTGCTCCTGATAGCCGCGAGCAGACAGCGCCTTTTGTAGCCTATCTGCCACGGCAGAAAGCTGGACATTGCTGCCTGGCTTTGGCAGATACGCGCTCGGAATTAGCATCCGCGCAGAGGGCTGCGGCGGCGGCCACTCGAAGGCGGACGCACCGATTGTTACCCCCAGATCCATTGCAAATCCGCTGGGACGACGTGGCTCCGTCAGCGGCGCAAAAGCATCGGGAAATCCCGCCCCCAGATTGCTTTCGGGAACTCCGGGGCTTGGGGACCTGGCAAGCGTGCACACTTGCAGCATCCCGAATCCAATCAAACCGAAAATACCGAGCGCTAACAGTAGAAAGAAACTTTTTCGCCTGAGTCGAAACGGCTCTCAGCGCAAGGTAACATGGCGAGTTACGTCGAGGAAGCGAGGATTCAGAGCCACGATTGAGGGCAGACATTCTCGAGCGCAGCGCCTTGGCGTAACGACGACGTGCGTCACACTGCGGTACCGTTTGCCACGACCGAGCCGCAAGGTGAGCAAAGCGCACCATTGCGCGGGATGTCGTCGAGCGGGGAGTCGTCGATCCGCCGACGCACCGCTCGCGCGCACCGCTCGTAGGTTGCGCCCGTCACAGCCTGGTAATCCGCGTGTTGGTCAGCGCGCACCAGGCCGCAGCGCTGGCGTGGTCCAGAGACAGAAGGCTCTGTTCGATGCTTCCGTCCCAGCGACTCCCACCGCTCACGCAAGGCCGTTCCAAACGTCTGCCCTTCTTCGAGCGCAAACAGGCGCACACCCGACGGGACGTGTCAAGCGAAGGGATGCAGGGGGAGGATGGGAAAATCGAGAGAGCAGCTAGGTGAAAGGGATGCTCGACTACTCGCCGAGCCCGCGTAGCCGCGCGGTCGCGCGTTCCTCTAGTTCAACGTTGAGCCGTTCCCGCTCGAAGTCATCGGTACTCACCAGCTCCGGGATTGCGAGCAGCACGGGTGACGGGATCATCTCGGCGAGACGCTCGGTCGCTTTCGCCCGCGCAACAATCTGTGCCACGCAGCTCGAGTAAGCGACCATCCGCTCTGGTGTCGCGCGAAGCGGGCCGAGATTGCAGTACGACCACGTATCCACGACATCGTCTTGGGCGTTCAGGGCGGCGAAGTCGAGCTGGGCGCCGCTGTCTTCAACGGCCACCATGACGCGTAGCTCGCACGTTGCCGTGCCCTCAGACGCTGTTCTAGCCAGCCATGGTGCCGCAGCCAACGCCTCCTTGAGAATTGTACCCAGTTCGCGAAGAGCAAGCTCCACTCCCTCCTGGCTCATTCGACAGGCTCCTTTCATACAGGTCTGTTCCCAGACTCGTTTTGTGATGCGCAAACAGGCGCACACCCGACGGGCCATGTCAAGCGAGGGAATGTGGAGAGAGGATGGGAAGCTCGGGAGAGGACGGAAAGAGGGCTACGGCGTGGCCGGTCCCACTGTCCGCCGATCACGAAATACGGCGACGCGTCGGACAGCGAGCGTTCCAGCGCTTCAAGCACATCGTAGGTGTTCATCGCGTCCGCCTGGAAGCGCGGGATCGTTAGGAATTGGCCGGGCCTGTTTCAGACTGGTATGTTGCCGCGCGTTGGCAACAATGCCGATTTACCAAAGGAGAAGTTCGATGAAAAAGCTGTTCTCGTTGCTTGCGATGGCGATGACTCTGTTGCCGCTCTCTGCCAGCGCCGCCGTCACGGTGCGCTACTACAACCGCGACTCGCAAAAGCACACCTATCCCGCGGTGTGCAGCGGCAGCCAGTACACCGTAACCTTTGACGGCAGCACAACCTCTTCGACGACGATTCAGGGGTCGGCGCCGTGCACTGTGAAAACGCCGGTTGGCGACGTCGTGCTAAAGGGCGGCGAGAGCATCGAAATTCAGAACGGCAAGATCACCATCAAATAGGGGACCGCCAGCCGGTTCAGCATTGTCTGGAGGAACGCACACATGTCGAACGCCTCATCCCTTTACTCACGTCTTGGTGGATACGATGCAATCGCAGCGGTGGCCGATCACTTGCTGTCAAAACTGCGGGGAGACGCTCTGCTCGGAAGATTCTGGGCGAATCGGGGCGAGGACGGAATTCGTCGCGAAAAGCAGCTCTTGGTTGACTTTCTCTGCGCCAGTGCCGGAGGGCCTCTGTACTACACGGGACGAGACATGAAGCTGTCCCACAAAGGAATGCGCATAAGCAAAGCGGACTGGGAGTGCTTCATGAGACATGTGGAGGCGACCCTGGACGACTTCAGCGTGCCTTCAGCAGAGCGCGGCGAGGTGCTCGCATTCGTGGAGAGCACGCGAGGTGACATCGTGGAGGCGTAGGCTGCGTTTCGAGACACAAAGTTCGGTCGCGTCGCCGCCTGTCAGATTCCCATGAGAACCAGCGATGCGTTGGTGCCGCCGAACCCAAATGAGTTCGACAGCGCCAGCTTGAGCGGCCGCTCCGTCGGATGCAATACCGGCGGCCAGTCCGCCAGCTCCGCGTCGAGCGGCTCGGCCTGCGCCGAGGGCGCGATCCACCCGCCGCGGAGCATCGCCCAGGTGAAGATTGCTTCGATCGGCCCGCACGCCGTCACCGTGTGGCCCGTGTAGGCCTTTGTCGACGAATAGGCCAGAGGCCGCCCGCCGAACACCGCTCGCATCGCCCGCACCTCCGATAGGTCACCGAGCGGTGTCGACGTGCCGTGCGTGTTGACGTAGTCGATCGCATCGGCCGACACGCCTGCGTGCTCCAGAGCCTTTCGCATCGCCCGCTCGGCCCCCTCGGGGGTTGGCGCAACCATCTCACCCGTCCCATCGCTGGACATGCCCCAGCCGCGCAGCACGCCGAGCACCTTCGCGCCACGCCTCACCGCCGCCGCGCGCCGCTCAAGCACCACCAGCCCGGCGCCCTCGGAGAAGATGAAACCAGCGCGGTCCGCTGCGTAGGGCCGCGACGCTCGCTCGGGGTGATCATTGTCCTGCCCGTTGTAGGCGCGCATCGAGTCGAAACCGGCGTAGAAGTGGATGTCGGCCACCTCGACGCCGCCCGCGAGCGCCGCGTCGCAGTGACCGCTCTCGATGAGCTGTGCCGCAAGCAGCAGGTTGTAGGCACCGCCAGCGCACGCCGCACTCGCCGTGAATGACGGCCCCGTCGTGCAAAGCACATTGACCAGATTCGCCGACACCGTCGACGCCATCAGCTTCGGGATCACCGTCGGCGCGATCCGCCGCGCGTTCTTCGTCTCGCTTAGCTTGTGCTCGATCTCTCGATGCGTCTGGACGTCGCCCGCGCCGCTGCTGACAACGACAGCGAGCTCGCGCGTCGGCACGCCCGACTGGGCCAACGCCTGACGAGCCGCCTTCAGCGCCATCAACGAGCCGCGCCCCATGAAGCGCGACTGCTCCTTGGCAAGGCCAAGCTCCGTCGGATCGAGGCTGCCGGGATAGAGTCCGATCAGCTGACAGCGGCAGTTGTGCTCCGCCGCCGGTTCCCACCGCGGAAACGGTTTGGTGTGGCCCTGACGCAGCTGCGCCTCGATGGCCACGAGATCATCGCCCATGTGGCAACAGACGCCGACGCCGGTGATGACGATATCCATCGCGGGATCAGAATTGCGCATCCGCGCTTCTTAGCACAGACGCACGCCTGATGAGTTGTTGCGCGAAAGGTCAACTTGGCCTTTTTCCGATCCGGCGACTCTCATGACTGGGCTCGGTGAGGCCAGCCCGTTTATAGCTTCACTTTCACCTTCGCCGGTCCGGGTCCTTTCACTTTTATTTTGACTACTTTCTTCGCGCTTGCTTCCTGCATCAGCGGGAAGGAAATCGCGACGAATGACAGCAAGGCAAGAACAGCCGTCAACTTCTTCATTCGAGTACTCCTTTTTGAAACAGGCCAGCTCGTGGGCCCGGCCAACAACCGAACCGATGGGGCGCCCGGAAAGAGTTTACCGTGTCCGTCACGCTCGGGGCACATTTGCCGACTGCCACGCAAACGCCAGCGAGGCGCGCAGCGACGGGGCAGCCGACATCGCCCGATGTCTCCTCGATGCGCAGGATGGTGAATCGTGCGAGCGAGGCAAAGACAGAAGGACCGAAACCCGCAGCCCCAAGTCTGCCCAACCGAGCCCAGTCACTGCAATCTCGGGGCTGGAAAAAAGTCCAGCTGGACCTGAGGCGCAACAGTAATCTCCGCGGCATGCCCATGAAACAGCCCCAGGAGAAACCCGTGAAGAGCGCAGACGCACAGCCCGCCGCGAAGTTTGTGAAGCCGACGCCCAAACGCACCGCAACCAAACCCGCCGCGTCGAAAGCGCCCACAGCGCGCATGACTCTCGCAGAGGTCATGCAGATCCT
>CAYTGC010000322.1:0-5647 GCA_964437195.1 uncultured Myxococcales bacterium
ACATCCGCTGGGAAGGCGGCGAAGGCGAGCTGTTCCGCAACGCCGAGAGCATGGGAACCTTCGAGGGCCGCACGCTTCAGCCGACGAGCCGCTCGGAGTGTCACATCTACCGCTTGGTCGTTGACGGTGGCTACTCGGCCCCGTTCTTCGTAAACTGCCCTGCCCTGGCGCCGGCTCGCCCGTAGCGCCCTTTGCCGTGGCCTTCGGGCCACGCGCAGCTTGCAGCGGCGTATATCCCGATGCCACGTCTGTTCAGCCCGCCCAGTGCAGCCACGCTGCTTCTTCTTCTGGCCCGTCCCGTTTTCGCGCAAACCACCCCAGACACCCCAGCGCAAGTTGACAAGCCAGCTGCGCCCGCGGCAGCACCAAGCGCAGCCGCTGCTGCTGTCCCGAAAGCGCCGCCCAGCATCGTGCCTTCCGTGCGCTCGTCTGGTGTGGCCGTCGGGCTTGGCTTCGGCAGTCGACTGGCTCTCCTCGCGCCCGATGACAGTGCGCCGGTCGGAATGCCAGGAGGTCTCCTCGGCCACATCCTCATCGGCTATCGAAGAAACCGCGTCATCCTCGGGCTTGGCTTTTCGGTTGGCCACCTGGGGACAAGCGCAACCTACGTGGCGGGAACCAGCCAGAGCACGATCCGACGGTCTTTTACCGGCTTCCAGTTTGCGCCCACGCTCCAGCTCGATCTTGTGCGCTCAAGTGATCGGCGCGTCGAGCTGTACGCCGGGTTTCAGGTTGGACTGGGCACCACCATCACCCAGCGCAGCGTGACTCCGGACGTACCGAATGGCTATCTGCCGTCTCCAGATGCGCACAACATCCAGCTCTCGTACCAAGCGGGGCCAGGCCTACGCTACTGGGTGCATCCGCAGCTTGGCTTGTCGGTGGCCGCCGGTCTTTCGGGCGATCATATCTTCGAGATCGTAAATGCCCCGTCGGGACGTCGGTCGGAACGATTTGACTTCATCGGGATGTACGGTGCCCTCGGTGGGATCGGCGTGTTTTAGCCCACGGGCCAAGGAACGAACATGCGCAGACGTGTACTTTCGCTCGCGCTGCTTTCCGCCGCGGCTTGTGGCGTAGGTGAAGAGCAAGCGCCCAGGACCTACTACGACTTTGCGATGGCGCAGAGCCAGATCGTCTGCGAAGCCCAGCTCCGCTGCTGCGGCGTCCCTTGCTCGACCGCGGCGGACTCAAGCTTGGTCCGATCAACGCTGGATACGCAGCGCTACATCGATGCTGGGCGACTTCGGATCTCGCCCGCCGCGATGCAAGAGTGCCTTTTTGGCCACCGCGCTCGCCACGAAAGCTGTGATGCGCTGGTCGGCAACTTGCCGGACCTGCCCTCCGCCTGCGGCAGCGTGGTCATCGGCACGTTTCCACTTGGCAGCGCCTGCGAGCCGGTTGGCCAAAACCTGTGCGTCCCCGGATCATACTGCGACGGTCTGCGCCGAAGCTGCATCAAGTACCTGGGCAGTGGCGAAAGCTGCATGAGCGGTCGCTGCGGCCCCGGACTTTATTGCGACACCGCAGCCCGCACATGCAATCCCTTGCCAAAGGGCGGCGAGTCCTGCGCAAACAGCATGAGCTGTGACGGCAGCACCGCCAAGCTCGTCTGTCTGCCTGCCATGGTGTGCGGCACACCGCTGCCTGATGGTCAGCCGTGCATGCAGGCTGCGCAGTGCCAGAGCGGTATCTGCATCAGCACCTGCGTTCCCGCCACCACGCCGCCACGCACCGTCAGGTACGATCTCTGCCGCACCTTGCGCTAACGCGCGCCCCAAGCTGCGGCAGATCCAGGACCTTTGGCCGACCTTACGCCTTCTTGCTGGCGACGTCGGGCAGCCGACCGTTTATCACCGACCAGTTCAGGTGCTTGAGCACACCGGCCAGGTAGTCGGGCTTCTTGGTGCCGTAGTCGAGGAAGTAGGCGTGCTCCCAGGCGTCGATCGCCGCCAAGATCCACTGGTTGGCTTGCAAACCGATGTGGTGCTCGCCCTGAACCTGGCTGTTTCTGACCTTGTGGAAGTTGTAGTCGTAGGTCACAAGGCACCAGCCGTGACCCGATCCGACGATGCCTTTGATATCGGCAATCCAGGCGTCCCACGAACCGAAGCTCGCCTCGATCGCCTTCTTGAAGGCATCCGACGGGTCCTGTCCCGCCGCGCCAAGCCCCTGGAAGTACAGCTCATGGAGAATCGTCCCGTTATAGGCCACTGGCTCACGACGCCGCAGCTCCGAATACTCGCTGAACGAGTAGTTCGCCGTCGTCGGGTCCGCCTTGCCGAGCCGCTCCTCGATCTCGTTTAGCTTCTTTACGTAGCCCTGGTACAGCGCAAAGTGCGCCTTCAGCTGGGCTTCCGACAGAAAGCCCGCGCACTCGGCGATGAGCTGATCGTAGTTCTTGGGGGTATGAGCCATGTGGACAGTTCCTCCCTACCGTGGGTAGTGGTCTATGGGTTTGGTTAGATGCCATAACTTACCCTAGGTCAGCGAGCAATTTTGGCGCGGGCAAGCTTGCGAGCCAGAAGGCCGCCGTGCCAAGTTCCCGCTGCATGGCCGCATCTTTTCGCATCACCGCGGACGACTTTGGCTGGACCGTGGCGCAAAACCGCGCTGTGGAACAAGCCGCCGAAAAAGGCGTTCTGACCCATGCGTCGCTGCTCGCCAATGGCTACGCCGTGGAAGATGCGGTGGCGGTCGCGCAGCGGGTGCCCAAGCTCGGGGTCGGCATTCACTTGTCCCTGTGTGAAGGCGTGCCGCTCAAAGACCCGGCGGCGCTGCAAGGACTGACCACTTCTGAGGGAGCCTTTCACGACGGCTTGGGGCCGCTGGTTTTTGCGTATCTGCGCGGTTCGCTGCCGCTCGCCGCGGTTGAGTCGGAGTGGCAAGCCCAGATCGAACGCGCCCAGTCGCTCGGCTTTTCCCTGACCCACATCGACGGTCACAAGCACGTTCATGTCTTGCCGCCGCTCATCGACCTGGCGTGCCGCCTGGCCCAGCGCTACCGAATTCCGTTTGTCCGCACGCCTTATGAGTCACCCTCGGCCAAGATCGCTCGGCGGCTGCCCGGCTGGCTCGTGCTGTCGAGCCTTGCGCTCTCGGCCCGCCGGGTGATTCGCCGGTACGGACTACAGACCGCGGACCACTTTGTCGGCTTTTCCGTAAGCGGCGGCATGACCGAAGCCGAGCTGCTCCGCGCGATTGTGGAGGCGCAAGCGGGCCTGACGGAAATCATGGTCCATCCGGCGGAAGAATCAGCGGACCTGTCGCCTCTGCGCACCCGCTACGACTGGGCCAAGACCTACCGTTTTGGCGGCGAGCTCGATGCACTGTGCAGTCCGCAGGTCACGCAGGCGCTCCGGCATGCGCTGGCCTGACAAACCGATACGCAAAAGTCCCTGCCCCACTTGGAAAGGATCGGACACGATGACCCACAAGCCTTCCCGCCTGCTGTCCCCGCTGCTTGCGCTTGTCGCCGCGGCCTGCGTACCGACCGGTGACTCGCCAGTACCCGACCCGACCGAGCAGATGCAGATGCCGCCGCCTGCTGACGCCCCGACTTGGTATCGCGATGTCAAACCGATTGTCGCCAAGCGCTGTCAGGGCTGCCACACGCCCGGCAGCATTGGGCCGTTCCCACTTTTGACCTATGACGATGCCAAGCCCAAGGCCGCACTTCTCGCGGAATCGGTGACGGCGCGACGGATGCCGCCCTGGAAGCCCAGCCCCGACTGCCAGCAGTTCGCCCCTGAGCGGCGGCTGACCGATGCCGAGATTGCAGTGTTCCAAGCCTGGTCCAAAGCCGGGGCAAAGGAAGGCAACAAGGCCGACGACAAGACGCCACCGCCCGTGCAGGTGTCGCTGCCCAATCCATCGGCCACGCTCGACTGGGGTGCGGCGTATACCCCCGATGCGACCAAGCAGGACGACTACCACTGTCTGCTCATCGACCCGAAGCTCACCAAAGACCAAGACCTGGTCGCCTACGAGTTTGCGCCCGACCAGCGGCACGAAGTCCACCACGCGCTCATCTACTCGGCCCCGATGGCCGATGCCAAAGCCAAGGACGACGCGACACCGGGTCTGGGCTGGGCGTGCAGCGGCAGCTCGGATGTCAAAAATGCGCAGCTTGTCGCGACGTGGGTGCCCGGCGAAACCTACAGCGAATATCCAACCGGCACCGGCATTCGCATCCCGGCAGGCCACGCGCTGATCGCCCAGATGCACTACAACCTGCGCCACGGCGCTGCCCCCGATCGCAGCGTGCTCAAGCTCCGCTACGCCGACCGCCCGGTCCCGAGCCGCGCGACGATTCTGCCGATCCTCAACACGTCGTTTACGATAAATCCCAAGCAGCAAGGAGCAACGGCGGTGGCCACTTCGGGGGCGCTTCCGGTTGGGCTCAAGGTCTGGGGCGTGTTCCCGCACATGCACGAGCTGGGACGGTCGGGCAAGGTCATGGCCGGTGACACCTGCATGATAGACATCCCCAAGTGGGACTTCCACTGGCAGCAGATGTTCTTCTACGCGGGTGGCGGGCTCAAGGTCGCCAAGGGCACCGAGGTCAAGTACACCTGCATCTGGGACAACCCAACCGACCGCACCGTCCGCTGGGGCGAAGGCACCGAAGACGAGATGTGCATCGCGTTCTTCTACACGACGCTGAACTAGAGACCGCCGCGATGAGCACAGAAAAGCCCATGCTGTCTTGGCACAAAGCGCGCGAGCTGATCCTGGGACTGACCAGCCCGCTTGGAGCCGAGACGGTCGAGCTGTCGGCGGCGCTCGGTCGCGTGCTGACTGCTGACGTGATCTCCTCTCGGCAGCTCCCGCCCTGGGACAACTCGGCGATGGATGGCTATGCCGTCCGTGCCACCGAGGTCCGCGCAGGCGTCCCTTTGCCCGTGACCGGAACCATCGCGGCGGGCCATCCTGCCGGCTCGCCACTCGCCGTGGGGACCGCGATGCGGATCATGACCGGCGCGCCGATGCCGACGCCCGCCGATGCGGTGATCATGCGCGAGGATGCCGACGAAAAGGACGGTCAAGTGACCTTCCGCAAAGCGCCTCGCATCGGCCAGCATGTCCGCCTTGCTGGGGAAGATGTGGCGGTCGGCAGCGTCGTGCTGCCCGCGGGCACGGTCGTATCCGCTGGGGAAGTGGGCATTCTGGCTGCGCTCGGACGGCTGCTTGCAACCGTCCACCGCCGTCCGAGCGTCGCGATTGTCTCGACCGGCGATGAGCTGGTTCGCGCCGATGAGCAGCCCCAGAGCGGCCAGATCGTCAACAGCAACGCGCACTGCCTGCTCGCGCTCTGCGAGCGCAGCGGCTGCCGAGGACGCATCCTGCCAATTGCGCGCGATACGCCCGAAGATCTGCGGCGCTGCTTTGCCGAGGCCTTCCGATCCGATGTGGTGATCTCGTCCGGCGGCGTGTCGGTTGGGGACTTTGACTTCGTCAAGCAGGTGTTCGCCGATCTCGGGGCCCAGGAACGCTTCTTCCGCGTCGCCATGAAGCCCGGCAAGCCGCTGGTCTTTTCAACCGTCGAGCAGCCGGGTCACAGGACGCTGGTGTTCGGTCTGCCCGGCAATCCGGCATCGGCGCTGGTCAGCTTCGAGCTGTTTGTCTATCCGGCGCTGCGGCGACT
>CAYTGC010000323.1:0-5637 GCA_964437195.1 uncultured Myxococcales bacterium
CAGCGGCAGATCTCGACGATCTTTACGCAGCTCAACCAGTACAGAGTGATTCTGGAAGTGAAGCCAGAGCTTGCCCGAAACACAGACACCCTGCGCAGTCTGTATGTTCGTTCAGCCGGTGGGGAATCGGTGCCGCTGTCGATGCTCGTGAAGCCCACTGAGCAGAGCGCAGCGCTGTCTGTGAACCACCAAGGGCAGTTCGCGGCGGCGACGCTATCCTTTAACACCGCGCCAGGAGTCGCCCTGGGTGATGCGGTATCGGCCATTCGACGTGCAGAACGGGAAATCGGCTTGCCGCCAGGAATTCACGCCTCCTTTCAAGGTGCAGCACAGCAGTTTCAAGAAGCGCTCGAAAGCGAGCCGATGCTGATCCTGGCCGCAATCCTAACGGTCTACATCGTCCTTGGCGTCCTGTACGAAAGTTACATTCACCCCATCACGATCCTATCGACGCTGCCATCGGCTGGAGTCGGCGCGCTCCTCGCATTGCTTCTCTGCAAGACCGACTTCTCGATCATCGCACTCATTGGAATCGTCCTGCTGATTGGCATCGTCAAGAAAAACGCCATCATGATGATCGACTTTGCGCTGGAGGCCGAGCGCGATCACGGAATGACCTCTGCGGAAGCGATTTACAAGGCGTGTCTTCTGCGCTTCCGTCCGATCATGATGACGACGATGGCCGCGCTTCTGGGCGGTCTTCCCCTTGCACTGGGAACGGGCGTCGGTTCCGAGCTGCGTCGTCCGCTCGGTATCTCGATCGTGGGCGGACTCCTCATCTCGCAGGTGCTTACCCTGTATACAACGCCGGTGATCTACCTCTACATGGGGCGAATCGCGTCGCTGTTTTCCAAACCAAAAGCCGAAGAAGACGCCCAATCGGAAGGTGCGGCATGAACCTATCCGAGCCGTTTGTCCGTCGTCCTGTGGCAACGACGCTGCTCGCAACCGCAATTCTGATTGCCGGGCTGGTGGCATATTCCAAGCTTCCAGTGGCACCCCTACCGCGCGTGGATTTTCCCACGCTACAGGTCAATGCGAGTCTTCCGGGCGCAAGCCCTGAAACGATGGCCTCGGCGGTCGCAGCCCCACTTGAGCGTCGCTTCGGACGGATCGCGGGGCTTACGGAAATCACTTCGGCCAGCTCCCTTGGACAGACCTCGCTAACACTTCAGTTCGACCTGGATCGGGACGTCGATGCGGCATCTCGCGATGTGCAGGCAGCCATCAATGCAGCAGGCGGCGACCTTCCGAGCAACCTTCCGAGCAGGCCCCGCTTTGGCAAAGTGAACCCTTCCGATGCGCCGATCCTGATTCTGTCTTTGACATCGGAAACGCTCCCTCTGGCGCAGGTGTTTGATACCGCAACCAGCATCTTGGCACAGAAGATCTCGCAGGTATCAGGGGTCGGGCAAGTCTTCGTTGGAGGAGGCCAGCAACCAGCCATACGAGTTCAGGCAGACCCGGAAGCGCTGGCTGGCGTAGGTCTCGCACTTTCAGATGTACGGAATGTTCTGTCTGCAAGCACGGTGAATCATCCCAAAGGAGCGATATCAGGAGCCGAGCAGATGCGGGTCATTGGGGCCAATGATCAGCTCCTCGGCGCAGAGAGCTATCGGTCACTCATCCTAAGTTATCGGGCGGGTGCTGCCGTGCGCCTGCGCGATGTGGCGACCGTCATAGATGATGTTGAAAACAACCGCAGTGCTGCGTGGTCAAGCGGCAAACGCTCTGTCCTGATGATTGTGAGGCGGCAGCCTGGGGCCAACATCATTGATGTGATTGAGCGGATCAAGTCGCTGCTGCCCTCACTCACCCGCTCGATCTCTCCGGCCATTCATATCGAAGTTGCACTCGATCGCAGCCAGACCATTCGCGCATCGGTCGCCGACGTCGAAGCAACACTATTCCTATCCGTAATCCTGGTTGTGATGGTGGTGTTTCTGTTTCTGCGCAGCGCCCGTGCGACCGCGATTCCGAGTGTTGCGGTGCCTCTCTCCGTGGTCGGTACGTTTGGCGTCATGTATCTGTGCGATTACAGCTTGAACAACCTGTCACTGATGGCGCTGACCATCTCGACCGGTTTTGTCGTCGATGATGCCATTGTAGTGACCGAAAACGTCGCACGCTACATTGAGGCGGGACAGACTCCTTTCTGCGCCGCGTTGCAAGGAGCGAGACAGATTGGCTTTACCATCGTGTCGATCACGGTGTCGCTGCTTGCAGTGTTCATTCCGATTCTGCTCATGCAAGGAATTGTCGGTCGGCTGTTTCGCGAATTTGCGGTTACGCTGAGCACCGCCGTGGCCTTTTCCGCAGTGGTGTCGCTCACGCTGACGCCGATGATGTGCGCGCGGCTATTGCGCCATGAGCCAACCGGAAAGGAGGAAGGCTGGCTGGCCCGGATTCTGGAGTCGCTGTTCTCGCTGATGCTGCGCATCTACGATCGCGGCCTTCTGTGGGTGCTGCGTCATCAAGTGCTGATGCTCCTTGTGACGCTTGGTACCGTCGGTGTAAGTGTCTTCCTATATGTTGTTGTTCCCAAAGGTCTGTTTCCCCAGCAGGACACCGGACAGCTGATGGGATTCGCGGAAGCGTCCCAAGACATCTCGTTTCCAGCCATGCGGGATCGGCAGGATGCCGTAAACAGAGTCGTGATGGCGGACCCGGATGTGAATCACTCCGTGGCATTTTTGGGGGCGGGTCCAGGCGCTTCCGTAAACACCGGAACGATGTTCATTGAACTCAAGCCTCGCCCTGGGCGGAAGGCCAGCGCCGAAGAGATCATCAACCGCTTGCGTCCCAAGCTATCGAAAATCGAAGGCATGCGCTTGTTTCTGCAAGCCCAGCAAGACGTCAGAATCGGTGGTCGATTTACCCGCACGCAGTACCAATACACGCTCCAAGACGCCAACCTTGAAGAGCTCAATGCGTGGGCACCTCGCGTCCTCGACCGTCTGAAGAAAGCCCCGGAGCTGCGCGATGTCGCGAGCGACCAACAGACATCCGGCTTGCAGCTTGACGTCATCATCGATCGAGACACCGCTGCACGGCTCGGAGTCACTTCTTCTGCAATCGACGATGCCCTCTACGACGCGTTTGGGCAGCGGCAGGTTGCAACAATGTACACACAGCTAAACCAGTACCGGGTCGTGCTCGAGGTTCCAAACGCGATGCAGCAAGGGCCCGAAGCCCTCGGTCACATCTACGTCCGATCTTCTCTCCCAACGGCCAGTCTGACGGGAAATGGCGTGTCCTTGGCGGCAGGAAGCTTGGTTCCTCTTTCTGCGGTTGCACGCTACAAGCCGACTTTCACTTCTCTGTCTGTGAATCACCAGGGCCAGTTCCCATCCATTACCATTTCATTCAATACGGCCCCCGGAATCGCTCTCGGACAGGCTGTCAACTCGATTCGAAAGATCGAGCGCGAGCTGGGTCTGCCGCCAAGTGTCCGGGCTGCGTTTCAAGGTTCTGCGCAGGCCTTTGGATCGTCGCTGGCAAACGAGCCCGTGTTGATCTTGGCTGCGCTTTTGGTGGTCTACATTGTGCTGGGAATGCTGTACGAAAGTTACATTCATCCGATCACGATCTTGTCGACTCTCCCATCGGCAGGGGTCGGCGCGCTGCTGGCGCTGATTCTGTTCAAGACAGAGTTTTCGATCATCGCCCTGATCGGAATCATCCTGCTGATCGGCATCGTCAAAAAGAACGCGATCATGATGATCGATTTCGCGCTGGAGCTGGAACGAGACGAAGGACTTGCGCCGCGCGATTCGATTTACAAGGCCTGTCTGCTTCGCTTCCGTCCGATCATGATGACGACGATGGCAGCGCTGCTCGGCGGTCTTCCACTTGCTCTCGGAAGTGGCGTTGGTTCCGAGCTACGCCGCCCGCTCGGAATTACGATTGTGGGAGGACTCGTCATCTCGCAGATGTTGACGCTGTTCACGACGCCCGTGGTTTATCTTGCGCTGTCTCGATTCAGTCACCGAGAAGTCCCACGCCCATGACAGCCAGGGGGCTGGCTGTGGACGATCGCTCGCAGGCCAAGCAGCAGACTCTGTGCTCGCACTTTTGACTAACTGTCCTTTGCAGATACGCTAGGCAAGACATGCGAGGAGAGCAGAAAAGCAGCAGCCGGGGCATCCGAACCACAACGACGCCGAACCGACGCAGTCATGAAGAGCGACGCGTCGACATCGCGGATGCGGCACTGCGACTCATAGCGACGCAGGGAATTGCATCACTCACCGTCGCTGCGCTCGCGAAAGAACTCGGTCTCACAGGAGGTGCACTGTATCGTCACTTTCCTTCGAGCAATGCGATTCTTGATGCAGTTGCCGAGCGTGCGGTCGAGCTCCTCGATGCGTCTCTTCCAGATCCGTCACTGCCGCCAATGGCGTGGCTGGAACAGTTTGTCGACTCGCGTACACGAGCAGTCAGCGGCCATAAGGGGCTCGCGAGCTTGATCATTTCGGATCAGCTTGCCAAGGCACTTCCAGAGACTGCTTTTGATCACCTGCGGGGTGCAGTGCGTCGAACCTTCGTGCAGGTAGAAAGAGCCCTTCTGTCTGCCCAAACCCAAGGCCAGATCCGACAAGATCTGTCAGCGCGCGAGCTGACTCCGGTGGTCATGGGAATTGTCCAGATGATCGCGATCGCACGCGCTGGCTCGCTGCTGGGTCGGGTCACCAACTCAGAACGCACATGGCACACGCTGCGCACGCTGCTCTTGGCGTCGCCCACATAGAGGATAGAGGCGCTTCATCACTTTTTGATTTCATGCCTGTGGTCTTGACTTGTAAATAAACATTTACTAACTTTGACCACAGGAGAGTGACTCATCATGAATACGAAGCTGATCTCCTTTGGTGCGATTGGACTGTGGCTCTTGACGGCACTTTGGGGTGGCCTCTATCTGTTCAGGGATCGAACCCAACCGAGCAGTGATCATCGACGTGAGATATTGCTCGCAGAAGCAGAAAGGAATCTGGTGCTGGCCGAGATGCGAGGAATCATCGGCAGCCTAGACGGAGTGCTGCAAGGTCTCACCAAGAGCGACCGGAAACAGATCGAGGAGTCCGCGCGCGCTTCGGGAATGGTGATGGCCTCGGAAGAGAACGCAGGTCTGATCGCGAAGCTACCGATGGAGTTTAAGCAGATGGGGCTCGGTCTGCACCGCGAGTTCGATTCGCTGGCCGATGCGGTCAAGGCGGGAGAGCCTCCCCCCCAACTGCTCGAGCGGACATCCAAGCTTACGAGCCGCTGTAACGGCTGTCATCAAGTCTATCGATTGGGAGTGGAACCGGGCTCGGGAAAGGCCAAGCACTAACGGAATGGGTCTTCTCCGTCGGGAATACCGCATCACAACGAGGCACCAGAACCACTTTTTAGGGTCCATCCGCTCTGCTACACTGGCGTGGTTGCATCCACGGCCAATGTGCGCGCTCACGTCGCAAGGAGATGAGATGAAGGCCATCGTCTACGTTCGCTACGGTTCTCCAAACAACCTGGAGATCCGAGAGCAAGAGGCTCCCGCGCTTGGTGGTGGCGAGGTGCTGGTCCGTGTCCGTGCCGCGAGCGCAAACGCTCTCGATTATCGACGTTTTGAAAAGAGTTCCAGACTAGGCCGACTGA
>CAYTGC010000324.1:0-5596 GCA_964437195.1 uncultured Myxococcales bacterium
GCAAGCAGTTTGGCCAGGCGATTGCCGATTTTCAGGCGATTGGCAACATGCTCGCCGACGCTGCGACCCAGCTTGAAGCGGCTCGGCTTTTGGCGCTGCGGGCGGCGTTCCTCAAAGAACAGAAGCTGCCGTTTTCGCAAAAAGCGGCGATGGCCAAGCTGTATGCGTCGGAAGCTGCAGGCCGCATCTGCGACATGGCGCTTCAGGTCCACGGTGGCTACGGCTACACCGCCGAGTTTCCGGTCGAGCGCTACCTGCGCGACGCCCGCGTCCAGCGAATTTACGAGGGGACCAGCGAGATTCAGCGGCTGGTCATCGCTCGCTCTGTGCTCAAGGAGTTTTCCGAACATGCAAGCTGACACGCCTTCGGGCAGTGCCAAGACCAAGCTCCGCATCCTCGTCGCCAAGCCTGGCCTCGACGGACATGATCGCGGCGCGAAAGTGGTGGCGCGGGCTCTTTCCGACGCAGGCTACGAGGTGATCTACACCGGCCTGCATCAGACTCCGGCGATGATTGCTGCGACGGCGGTGCAAGAAGCGGTGGATGCCGTCGGTCTATCGATTCTGTCGGGCGCGCACATGACGCTGTTTCCTGCGGTGCTTGATGCGCTGCGCTCGCGGGGCGCCGGTGACGTGCTGGTGTTCGGCGGCGGCATCATTCCTGAAGAAGATGAAGCGGAGCTGCGCAAGCAGGGGGTGTCGGCGCTGTTCAAGCCCGGAACTTCGACCCGCGACATCATCGACTGGGTGGAAAAAGTGGTGCGTCCGCGCGCCGAGCAGAGCCGTCTCCACTAAGCTGCGCGCCAGATTCCCCCCCGGCCGCACGACGAGAGAACCATGATTGATTTTGAGCTAAGCGAAGACCAGAAAGCGCTAAAGAAGACCGTGCGCGACTTTGTGCAGGCCGAGATCGCTCCTCACAGTCGCAAGTGGGACAACGAGTCGCACTTCCCGATGGAGCTTATGCCCAAGCTCGGCGGACTGGGGCTGCTCGGGATGACGATTGCCGAGGAATACGGCGGTTCGGCGATGTCGATGCAAGACATTGCGCTGGTCATCGAGGAGATTGCCGCCGTCGATGGCTCGGTGGCGATCACCGTCGCGTCGCACAATGGTCTGTGTTCCGGTCACATCAGCTTGTTTGGCAATGAAGAGCAGAAGCGGCGCTATCTACCGGACCTCGCGTCGGGAAAAAAGATGGGCGCGTGGGCTCTCACGGAACCGGGTTCGGGATCGGATGCGGCAGGGGCGAAGACGCGAGCGACGCGGCTTGCCGACGGGAGCTGGAGCCTGAGCGGTCAAAAGACCTTCATTACGCAAGGCTCGGTCGGTGGCGTGGCCGTGATCCTGGCGGTGACGACGCCCGAAAAGAAGCAGCGCGGAATCACCGCGTTCATCGTCGATTACGGCACACCGGGCTTTGCAGCGAGTCGGCGGATTGAAAAGATGGGCCTGCATGCCTCGGATACCGCTGAGCTGACGCTCGACGACGTTCGAGTGCCGGACAGCCAGCGGCTCGGTGAGCTGGACAACGGCTTTATCGACACGCTGCGGATCTTGGACAAAGGGCGAATTACGATTGGCTCGATGGCGCTCGGCCTGGGGGTGGGCGCGCTGGATGCGGCGATTCGCTACGCCAAGGATCGCAGGCAGTTTGGCAAGTCGCTCGCCGAGTTTCAGGCGATCCAGAACATGATCGCGCAGGCCGCGATGGAGCTGGATGCGTCGCGGCTGCTTCTCCACCGGGCGGCGTGGATGCACGACCAAGGCCTGCGCTTTGGTCTGCAAGCATCGATGGCCAAGCTGTATGCGGCACAAGCGGCGATGCGGGCCTGCAACACGGCGGTACAGATCCACGGCGGCTACGGCTACACGCGCGAGTTTCCCGTCGAAAAAGCAATGCGTGACGCCAAGCTGTGTGAGATCGGCGAAGGCACCAACGAAATTCAGCGACTCGTCATCAGCCGTGAGCTGCTGAGCCGGGGTGAGCTGTTCGTTCCGGGCGTCGTGTAGACATGGCTGGCTCTGGTTTTTCCATCGGGGCGCACTTTGCTCAGGTGGTTTCAGCGTTCGTCACCGCTTGGCAAGATCCCGAGCGCCTTTTTGACCCGGATGACCTGCCCGCGACGAGGCAGCGAGCGACCCGCTTTGCGCTGACGATGTTTGTGCTGTCGTACGGCGTTGCGGCGGCGGGTGTCTGTGCGATCGGTGCGGCCATTGGCCAGTCGGTGTTTCTGTACGTGGCGCTTTTGCTGCTTTTGACCGGACCTGTGCTGTCGGTCCTCCTCCTCGGGCTGGAATCGCTGCTGATTCGCTTTCTGGGTCCGCAGCCGGTGTCTGGGCCGAGGGCCTGGGACTTGGCGCTTTCGAGCGTGGGTTTTGCGCAAGCAACGATGCCGGTCTTGGTGGTTCCGGTGATCGGGATGCCGCTCGGACTTCTTTTGGGTGCGCGGATCATCGTAAGTGGCTTGAAAAAGCTTGGCGCATCAAGCGGCGAGCGGGCCTGGCTGTCGGCGCTGGTGGCCCTGGGTCTGCCATCACTTCTCTCGCTGACGATGCGAACGATGGTGATCGAGACGTTCCGTTTGCCGTCGGGAAGTATGCACCCGACGCTGCTGGCTGGAGACCTCGTGCTTACCACCAAGTACGACTACGGAATCAATCTGCCGGGTCGACCACGGGCGATTTCACCGAGCAGTCCACAGCTTGGGGATTTGGTGGTGTTTTCGCGCAGTGACGAGCAGCCGCAGCAGTATGTGAAGCGCGTGGTCGGTCTGCCCGGCGATGTGATCGAGCTGCGAGGCCAGACGCTTGTGCGCAACGGCGTAGGAGTCGTGACGCAGCCGCAGAGCGGCCCTTGCGAATACTACGACATCGACGAAAAGCAGCCGCCACCCGGACGGCTGGTGAAGTGTCTGGGTCTGACGGAGACACTAGGAACCGTCCGCTACGACGTGGTCTGGGATCATGACCTTCTTCCGGGGGCAGAGCCGCAGAAGTTTACGGTTCCTTCCGATCAAGTGTTCCTGGTTGGCGACAATCGCTCGAACAGCCATGACAGCCGCCACTTTGGTGCGATTCCGATTGCACGCGTGGTCGCCAAAGTTCGTCGCGTCCTGTGGTCGTTTTCCCCGAGCGGCCAGGCTCGTCCCGAGCGCACCTTCCTTCCCGTTCACTAGTCCACTTTGGCTTGCGGAATCGGCATCTGTTCTGCCGGTTTTGTGACTTCAAACGGCAGCCGCAGCGCACCCGCGATCCACAGTCCAGTTCCGATTCCCATGATCGGCTCCGCCGAAAGCGCAGTGATTCCGCCCGCGTAAAACAGTGGCGTACTGTCCTGCACCTTCCCAACGATCACCACTGCCGTTCCCACCAGAGAGATTGCAGTTCCTACCCAGGTGAGGACTGAGCCCGCAGTGATCATCCGATTGGGGGCGCGGGCGACAATGCGGAAGGAATCCTCTCCATGTGCAGTGAGTGTGTCTTTCTGCAATGCAGAAGTCTTGAGAAAGACAGGACGACGATCCCTTTCCCTCACTGCGGGCACGGAATCTGCCATTGGCTGTGCTGCGGGGGCCGCTGTCCCAACTTGCTCACCGATCGAGCGGCTGAGTACATAGCGCTCTTCGGACACACAGCCGACGGACAGCAGCAGCGAACAGGGCAGGGCAGGCCAGACTGCCGTTCGCGCGATCTGAACCGATCGGTACACGCTAGACCTTCGCATGGACGTTGGCACTCCGTTTCTATCTTGGATGTTGTGCACTCTGCCGCAAAGCCACCCGCTGATTCATGAGCGACATCGCTGGGTCAGAAAGAACCTAACGTAAGGTTTGCTGTGCGACGACGACAACCGTATTCTGATTGATGCTGCCATGAGCTTGCATGGTTGGAGCTCGCTACATGGGGGTGAGCTCGTCAGGATACCCATGTCACATGTGCCGTCGGGGGGCGACGCAGTGCGCCTGTTTGTGTCACTGCCACGACAGCAGAAGGAGCCAGCTTTATGAGCGGAAACAGGGTCTTACGGGGGACCGCAAGGTGGAAGGGACTCAGAAGTGAGTGCCTCTTGGGAACAGCGGTCGCGCTATCTGCATCCGTACTAAGTGGTTGTTCGAATCAGTGCCTAGACAACAACGCCTTCTACGAGCAGAAAGTCTGGACGCAAGTCGTCTCGAAGAACTGCCTCAAGTGTCACGCTCCAGAAGGCGTGGCCGCCAACAAGAACGCCAAATTCATCCAGCTTTCGCAGTCCTTCCCTGGCTTCCTTGAGATCAACCTTTCCAACATCAACTCCCGTCGAGAGCGCTGTGATTTTTTCCCCTCCTTCATCTGAGCAGAGCAGGGAAGCCCGAGGGGGGAGTATCGGCTCTCCACAAGAGCAGGGTCCGACAAAAACGGGCTGGAGGTACTGTGTGGAATGGGGGACTGGTGATAAAACGCCGCAATGGCAACTCGGTTGGCATCGTGTAGCTGCGGCAAACTGACCGCCGAAACCGAAGGAGATCCGGTGCGGATTTCGATGTGTCACTGTCTGGCCTGTCAAAGACGGACCGGAAGCGTGTTTGGGGCCCAGGCCCGCTGGCCGCTGGATCGCGTGCGCATCGCCGGTCCTGCAACGGAATGGACGCGGATCGGTGATGAGGGAAGCACCTGCCGCTATCGCTTCTGTCCAACGTGTGGCGCAACGGTCTACTACACGATCGATGACTTTCCCGACATCATCGCGGTGCCGCTTGGAGCCTTTGCAGACCCCACGTTTCCGGCTCCTACGTTTTCTGTCTACGAGGCGCGCAAGCATTCATGGGTCAGTGTGCCCAACGATGCTGAGCACATGAACTGAGTTGCGCTGCGCTCACGTACTGTGCTGCGCCGCATCAGTGGAGACGGTGCCGTTTGGGCGTCACGGATTCGACGGAATAGACAATTCGTGTGGCTTCTCCCGCTCCGGCAATCACGTGCTCTGTGAAGACCTGATCGGGGCCCACCGCGAGCGTTCGGACCGCATCGCTCAGCAGAATCTCTTGAGGGGGCGCGGCCAGGGCCAACCCAATGGCCTGCTCCACGGCGTCTCCGCTGAGGTTCGGTAGCAGCATCAGCGGGCCCAGATCGATTCCGATTGTCAAGGCCAGAGACTGCTTCTTGGCTGCCAAGACCATGTTGAGCGCGCAATGCACAGCTCGGCTTGGCCCATCAAAGTACGCGAGCAGAATGTGATCGATGTGTGTATCGACGGTTCCGGAGCTCGACAGAATCAACTCGCGGTGCACAAGATCCAGCAGTTCCGGGGAAATCTGCGCTCCCATGGCCGATACGGCGAGCACGCAGCCGGCTACACTCGACGAGATGGCCAGGGATGGCAAGCCGGACAAGAAAGCGTGCAGTGTACCCAGGACTGCATCGGTGTCCCCGGCCCACGGAACGTGATCAGCGCCAGGCAAAATCGCAAGCTGAGCATGGCGAATCTGCTCCGCAATCTGTTTGCTCTCTTGGACAGAGCGGTGCGAGTCCTGTTCGCGATGCATGATCACGGTAGGAACACGCAGCGATCCAAGCACCGCTTTCGCGCTCTGGCTCTCTCCCCATCGAAACAGAG
>CAYTGC010000325.1:0-5589 GCA_964437195.1 uncultured Myxococcales bacterium
GGTTGGGCATGTAAACCCACATGTTGTCTTCGACGCGCAGCATCTCTTGGCCTTTCGCCGCTGCGGGTTCAAAGAACCAAGTTCGGATCTTGTCGTCTTCCGACTTGAGCGCGCGGAACTTGTACGTGCGCGTGGTGTCGTCCTGGCGATGCGCAATCATCACCAAAAGACCATCAAAGGTCTTCGGAGACATCACTTCGTCATAGCGCTTGAGGAGCTGTTCCGGCGTGGGATCTGCGAAAGCCAGCGACGGAGAAAGGAACAGCGAAAGCAGTGCTGTAACGGCGACTTGGCGCAGCATGGGAAGACTCCTTAGGTTGCGCGCAGTGCATCGGTCGGGCTCAGCCGCGATGCTTTGTACGCAGGATAGAGGGCAGACACAATGGCACCCGTGACCGAAAAACCGATCACGACGAGTAGAAACGATGGCTGAACATGCGGGTATGTCCACAGCAGATCACCACCGGGAGGCTTCATCGGAATGCCGCGGCTTCCCAGCCACTGCACCACTGCATAGCCGAAAAGAGATCCGAAGACCGAGCTGCTCAGACCAAGCGATGCGGCTTCCAGCAAAAACAGAACGGTCACCTGCCAGCGACGAACACCAACGGCCAGCATGGTACCGATCTCGCGCACTCGCTCATAGACCGACATCATCATCGTGTTCACAATTCCGGTTGCGACCAGGAGGAACAGAACGGCCGCAATGAACAGGAGTACATACCCGAGCGATGAAACACGAGTCCGCGTGGCTGGATCTAGCTCTTCCCAGGTCGTGACTTGGAACTCGTCGCCCAGCTCACTGCGCAGTCGGCTGGCAACGTCGTTCATGTGTTCCAGGTTTTGGACACCCACCGCGTACTCTGTGACTTGTCCCTTCATCCGCAGAAGTTCCTGCGCAAAGCCGACTTGAACGGTCGCCATCCGCTTCGACTCAATCAGGTTGAGCGTTGGGAGAAAGCCGCTGACTTCGACATCCAGAGCATTGGTGCTGGCATGCGGTCCTGCGGCTTGCATCACCAGCGTCGAGCCTTTGTCTGCCTTCAGCGATTCCGACAGGGTCTTTCCGATCAGCGTCATCCCAGTCTGTTCTGGCGCGAGCGGTTTCGAATCTCTGGCCACTCGCTTCTTTCGTTCAGGACAGACACGGTACTCCAGCGCGGGATCAATCGCGGTGGCTACAAACATCGTCGATTCGGCGCCGTTTGACACCATCCCATCGAAGCTGATTCGGGGGGCAACTTCGACGACACCTGGCACTTTCCGTATCCGTTCCATCAGTACGAGATCATGGGGCATGCTCTTTTTCAGGGGATCATCAGAGCCCAGATAGCCCTTGCGGAATACCTGTACCGCCCCAAGCTTCGACAGCACGATCGCCTCGATGTTGTTTCGGATAAAGCCGTTGACAAAGCCCTGCAAAAGGACAATTGCCATCGCTCCGAACACAATCGCCAGCGCCGTCAGCAGCGTACGCCGTTTGTTGCGAGTCAAGTTCCGCAGTGCAAGCCGTAGGAGTCTCATGTCACACCGCTGAGAGCGCAGTAACCGGGCGCATCCGGCTCGCTCGCACCGATGGCCAGAGTGCAGCCATTGCTGCGCCGCCTGCCGCCACTGCGAGAATGAAAAAGATGTAGCTTAGCTTGAGCGTTGGGAATACGTGCAGAGGCAGAAGCGAACCCGGAATGTTCAGCACCATTCCCTTGTATCCGTAATAGAACACAAATCCGCCCCCAACCAGCGCACCAGAGATTCCTCCCAGGAGCCCAAGGACTGAAGCCTCAAGGAGGAACAGTGCGAGAATTTGTCGACGACGGACACCAATCGACATCATGGTTCCGATCTCACGCGTGCGTTCCAAAACCGACATCAGCATGGTGTTGGCAATTCCGAGCAGCGCCACAAACAGAAACACGCCCGCGATGATGTTGAGAATGAAGTTTTGCATCGCAATCGCATCGTCCACAAAGGATGCGACATCATGCCACGTCGACACTTCGTATTCTGGACCCAGCACCTTTTGGATCACCGGCTTGAGCTTTTCCGCATCGTCGTAGCGATCGATGGCGATCACAATCTCGGTCACCCGGCCTTCCATACGGAGCAGTTCCTGCGCAAAGGCAAGTGGCACAAAGCCGATCTTTTTGTCGGGCAATGGCAAACCTGGTTGGCCATATTCTCCGACGAAGTCGAAGTCGAGCGCATTCATCACACCATCTCGATCACTGGTGAGAATCGTCGCCTTCTGGCCAAACTTTACCCCGAGATTGGCTGCCAGCTCGGGCGAGATCACTGCAGCGGTAGGAACTGACTCGCGAAGTCCTTTGCCACGGTAGATCATGTCATTGCGACGTGGACAGACTTCTGGCTCGTGCACTGGATCGATCGCCGTAAACATCGCAGCGGTGCTGATGTCGTTAAAGTTGGCCATGCCGCCGAACATGATCCGGGCCGACACGGCTTTGACACCAGGCACAGCCTTGATCTTGGATAGGAATGCGGTGTCGCCTGGGATCGACATCTCCAGCGTCGCATTGACGGACTTTAGGAATCCTGCTTTGTGGACCTGAAGCGCACCAGTCTGTCCCAAAACGACAGACTCACGGAGCGTTGCTTGCAGTCCATTTAGGAAGCCACGAATGCTCACCATGACCCCGAGCGCCAAAAACACCGCTGAGAACGTGATGAGCGAGCGCCGCCGGTTGCGAAACACATTGCGGAGCGCGATACGGAACAGAGGAGGAAGCATGCGATCACCACACGCTGAACTTGGTGATAGTAAGCCTTACTGGGATACTTCAGATTGTCAACTAAAAATAGTTCAGCTTGTGAAATATCCGCGGTCCTGCTACGTTGGACGTATGGCGGAACTTCCACAGCTCACCAAGGATCTGGCCCAGAAGTTCTTTGCGGTGCTGATTCGTCACCGCGCCTATATCCAGGGGCGAGTGATGGAGCTGGGACTGTCGCCGCCGCATGTCTTTGTGATTCATATGCTGGCCGACGGCCCGCTGACCATGCGTGAGCTGTCACAAAAATCCGTTCTTGAGCCTTCGCATCTGACAGGGATTGTCGATCGACTGGAAGAGCGCAAGCTGGTGTCACGAAAAATTGATCCCAAAGATCGCCGGATCAAGCTGGTTTCTCTGACGAGGAGCGGCAAGGCGCTGCGCGACAAGCTGATGATGCGACTGGGATCACCGGTGCCTTGGATGCTGGCCCTGTCGCAGGACGATCAAGCGGCGCTGTTGTCGATTCTCGAACGGGTTCTTGCGCAGACAGACAGCGATTCCTAACCGCGTGAAGTCGTCAGCAAATTCGCGGAAGCTGCTCCCCAGCGGGCCAGTCCACAATCCGAACTCCGCCCAGTCGCGTCTTTATCTCCACCAGCGGAGTGCCTGCGTCGTTTTCGGTCACCTTGCCAATGGATGTGGCGGCAATCCCTTGCGGATGCTCACGCATGGCGCGAAGCACACGATCGGCGGATGCGGCAGGACAGATCGCCAGCAGCCGTCCTTCACACGCAAGATGCAGTGGATCAAGCCCGAGTAGCTCGCACGCAGCCTGGACTGGGGGGCGAACCGGAATGGCGGATTCCTCTAGGAACATTCCGACGTCGGCGCTGGTCGCAATTTCGTTCAGCGCAGCGGCGACGCCCCCTCGGGTGGGATCGCGAAGTACATGGAGATCTGGTTCGATGCTGAGCATCGACCGGACCAAGTCATGCAGCGGCGCGGTGTCGGAAACGACATCACTTTCAAATGCAATTCCGGCGCGCTGGGACAAAATCGCGATTCCGTGATCGCCGATGGGTCCGCTGAGCAGAATCACATCGGACGGTGCGGCGCGTTGGGGGGCGATCACAACGGAGTCAGGCACGACCCCCAAACAGGTTGTGTTGAGGAACACACCGTCCGCTTTGCCTCGTTCGACGACTTTGGTGTCGCCACTGACGATGGGAATCCCAACCGCTGTGGTCGCTTTCCCGATCGCTGAGCAGATGCGATCTAGATCGGACAGTGGAAATCCTTCCTCGATCACAAACCCGACCGTGAGCGCCAATGGAGTCGCCCCGGCCATGGCCGCATCATTGACGCTACCATTCACGGCAAGATCGCCGATGCAGCCCCCCGGAAAGAACAGCGGTGACACGACAAACGTGTCGGTGGAGATCGCAATCCGACCGCTGGGCACAGACAGCACGGCTGCATCGTGACCCGTCTCGAGCGCTGGATTGCGGAAGTGCCGAGCAAACAGCTCTGCAACAAGCTGCGCGGTCGCTCGTCCTCCACTGCCTTGCGGGAGCTCCACCCGACCCAGCTTCAGATCGAGGGGCCGCAGTCGATGGTTACGCATGGCTCGACACCCGCCGACGCGCCCGGCCAAGCTGAAAGTAAGCCGCGCAGGCACCTTCCGAAGACACCATGCACGAACCGAGTGGCGTATCGGGCGTGCAGGCAGTTCCAAACAGCGTGCAGTCCGTCGGTGCACAGATGCCGCGCAGGACATCGGGACAGCGGCAGTGTTTGTGGTCGGGAATCGCATCGGCAGATAGTGCAAACCGCCGCTCGGCGTCAAAGGCTTCGAAGGTGGGGCGGATGCGCAGCGCACTGCGGGGAATCTCGCCAAGTCCTCGCCAGGCAAACGACTCACGCAGCTCCATGACCTTTTGTACAACCTGCTGGGCGCGCAGGTTGCCACTCTCTGTGACTGCGCGGGCAAAGACGTTGCGCACCGATCGATCGCCGGAGTTGATTTGCTCGACGACAGCGACCAACGCAGAGAGGAGATCGAGGGGCTCAAAGCCAGCAATGGCGATGGGCTTGCCAAACTCTTCGGCGATGTGCGCAAAGGCTCCGCTCCCAGTCAGCGTCGAGACATGGCCTGGGCCGATGAAACCATCGATACAGATTCGCGTGTCACGGCAGGCAAGAAGTGCGCGGAGCGCCGCCGGGGTGAGGACGTGATTGCAGAGAACCGAAAAGTTGCGGAGGTCTTCGTCAGCCGCCCGCAAGATCGCAGCCGCCGTCATCGGCGTCGTGGTCTCGAAGCCCACCGCAAGCAGCACCACTTGGCGCTGGGGATGCTGTCTTGCCAGGGCAAGCGCATCTTCCGTCGAATAGATGACCCGAATGTCGGCTCCCTGCGCACGAGCGGACAGAAGGCTCTGCCTTCCACGGCCCGGCACGCGCAGCATGTCACCGTAGCTACACAACGTCACCGGCTCACGCACCGCGAGGTCGATGGCCTGCTGCAGCCGTCCGGTGGGCAACACACAGACGGGACAGCCTGGCCCGTGAATCATCGTCACACCGGGCGGCAACCGGTCCATCAGTCCCGACTGACACAGTGCGTGGGTATGTCCTCCGCAGAACTCCATGATTCGGTAGGTGCGCAAGGGCTTCCGCTGCTGGGCGAGCGAACTGAGCAGTTTTTCGACGCGGTCGGGATCTCGGAAGTCGGCGGACAGCTCCATCAATTGGGCACCATAGCGCACAAACGCGCATGCTTTGTGGCTTGCAGATGCGGTGGCGGGGTGCTTTAACCCTTGCCCATGTCGTATCTGGTTTTGGCGCGCAAATACCGGCC
>CAYTGC010000326.1:0-5580 GCA_964437195.1 uncultured Myxococcales bacterium
GGGATGTGCGCCCGACATGCGGCTTATTTTGCTTAACATTCCGGACAAGGCCGAGGCGCTCTACGTGATGACGCACACCGAGATTCGCGGCTCCGATCGGATGAGCATTGTCGATTCCAAGACGTCCAGGCCGCAGCCGCTGTCGGTAAAGTCGCTGTCGACCCAAGAGCGTCAGCAGTACACGTACGGGCTTGTGCTGTCGGGGCAGCCGACGATCACGAGCAGTGGCCAGGTCAAACAGACGACCGTCAGTGTGGCAGCGACGCAGGGCACGACCGTTCTGAGCATCGGCGACTCCTCCTCGGTGACGACGGAGGCGTCCTTTGTCGATGTCCAGCTCGACTTGGCTCAGTTTGCGGCGCCGCCGAGGCCCGATCTGGCGGCCAAGTCACTCGACAAGGATGTGTTTATCTACTCGGCTGAGCGCTATTTGACGCTCGATCCGCGCACGATGCAGCCGATGTTTACGCTGAATGTGCTGGGCTGGAACTTCCCACCGAACGCGACCGTCGCGGTGTCCGTTGCAAAGTGTGGAAATACCGGGCAGCCGCTGACGGTCGTTGGCGATACGATGGCGTCTTCGTCGAGCTTGCTGACGTTTCGGACCCGCACCCAAGGCATGATGATGCCAGGCTCGCGTCCGCAACCGCTCGACTTGTGCATCATCGACATCGTGGCCAAGCCCGACTCGACCATCAACATCGAGGTTTACAGTGGCGCGACGCGGCTTGACTCGTGGATGCAGGGCCCGCCGCCGATGTAGCTGTCGTGCTCGCGCGGCCTGGGCGCACGCTAGCCTGTGATGGGCTGTAGCTTCAGCAGGACCGCATCGGTTGTGGCGGTCAGCGGTGTTCCCGCTGGCACTGCATGCCACGGCTTGAGGGAAGTCGTCACTCCGTCGATCTGGACAGCCACATCGCCACTGACCAGGACGTAGGCGGGTCCAAGCTCGGCTGCCATCCCGGCAGCCAGCTGCACGACAAAGATGCCTCGGGAAGATCCAAGCGTGCAGGCGCCCAGATCGCTGTCTGCAACCGGCCTTGGCCATTTTGGCGCTGGTGGTACGACGGCCTCGGATTTCGTTTCGACTGGCGGCGTGGTCGGCGCTTCCGGGCTTGGTGTCGGCACCGTCTTGTCACTGGAATTCGCCGAGCCATCGGTCATGCGCAGCGGCGAAAGCGGTACACCTTGCTCGACTGCATCAATCGCCAGTTCACCGTCGCGGTAGCTCGGATAGAGCAGGGTGATTCCCAGCTCGGTTTTCAGCTTGGTATTGCGCAGCCGTCGGCCACGAATGATGTTGCGTGGTCCCCCGGCTCGGGCTGCGTCCACTTGCGGCGGCACCGGAAGGCCCAGGTGATTGGCAAGCCAGGTTCCATATTCGCCCTGCGGACACGGTGTGTCATCGCCAACCACGTAGAGCGAGTTCGGCGGGGCTCGATCGGCCGCCGCTCGGATGATGCGCACCAGATCATCGATGTAGATGCGCGAGAAGTAGTGACGGCCTCCGTCCCACAGCTTGTACTGGCCCGCCCGCAGACGCTGGCGCGCACCGCGAGCGCCATGAAACTCATCGAGGGCAGGCCCGTAGATCGCGCCGAGCCGAAGAATCACCGTCCGAAGCCCTGACTGGGCAATGGACTGGATCGCTGCTTCATCGGCGAGTCGTACCATTGCGTCGGCGTCGCCAATCGCAATCGCCGTTTCTTCGTCGACCCACTCGTCGGTGAACGGCAGCTCGCTCCGACCATAGACGGCGCTTGAGCTTAAGTAAATGAACGCGCTGGCTCCCGCCCGTTGCGCTGCCGTTGCTGCGCGTCGAACGCCTTCACCTTGTGGAAGCCCGGGAACGCCGGGAATCGAATAGACGACCACTGGACGAAGCAATCCGGCGAGCGCCGGTGCGAACTGATGCGGGCGTCCGCCATCGACGTAGTGCACGTCGGCACCGCGGGCTCGGAGCGGATCGAGGATGGCCGTACGTCGCGCGCAGACTCTGGTTTGGATGCCGTCTGCCAGCAGCGACTGCGCAAGCCGTGTTCCGACGTAACCACAGCCGAGGATCACAACCGGACGCGAATCGCTGCTCATCTTTGGCCTTGCGGGGTGAGTTGCCGGATTGGTTAGTGTGCCTGGTCTAGTCTTTTCCGAACGGTCGCTTCACACGACAGATCGGCCAGCGCCCGACAGATTCCGAGCGCTCGATCATAGTTGTCGCGGGCTCCGCGCAGGTCTCCCAGCTTGAGGTAGTTGTCACCCACCTCTACCAGCGCGCGCACTGCATCGTCCTGCTCGCCAAGTTCTTGCCAGAACTGGAACGCCCGCTGGCTGCAGCGAACTGCATGCTCGTAGTCGCCCATGGTCGAGTAGGTGGCCGATACATCGTGCAGTACCGTGGCCAACCGCGTCGGACGGTGGCTCGCACGTGCGAGGGAGAGTGCCTGGAAAAACGATGCGAACGCCTGCGCTTTTTGTCCAATCGCTGCGTATGCCTTGCCCATTTTCCCGAGCGCCGCAGAGGAATCGCCTTCCTGTCCGATCTGCTCGTAGAAGGCGCGGGCCTTCATGAAGGCATTGAGCGCCAGATCCTTCTGTCCGAGAGCAAACAGTTCGTCGCCAAGGTCGAGCAGCGCATCGGCTTGTCCATCTGCACTGCCGAGCTTGCCCCACACCGCATAAGCCTCTTGGAAATAGGCCGCCGCTTTTTCGTGATTGCCCGCTTTTTCGTGGATTTCGGCGATCTCTTCAAGCGCCTGCGCTTGCTCTCGGAAGTCCGACGAAGACACAAACTCGGCGAGCGCTTCTTGGAATGCGTCTTCGGCCCGCTTGGGCTCTCCAAGCAGATTCCGCGCCGAACCAATCGCCATCAGCGTTCTGCCGCGTGCCATCTTCACCTGGCGCTCGTCAGCCTTGATGTTGCGCACGGTGTTGTCGGCCTGTCCCACCAGGGCCACTGCCTTCTGCTGATTCTTCTGGTGGTGATAAGCCACGCCCATGAGTGCCATGGTTCGTGACTCGGCAAGTGGCATGTTCAGTTTTTTGTAAATCGCTTGCGCCTGCCCCAGGGTCGTGACGGCGTCGGTGTACATCGTCCGCTTGATCTGGGCTTGCGCCATCCAAAGCTGGGCATCGGCCTCTTTGGCCTGGTCGGCGAGCTGGGCCGCCAGGGTGCGTGCTTCACCGAAATGAACAATCGCGACATCTGGCTTCTGAAGCCGTCGAAGCGACAGACGACCCAGGCTCATGAGCGAGTCATACGCTGCCTGTAGATCGCGTTCTTGAATCTTCGTTTTGTAGCGCTGCTCGATGCGGTTGTAGCGTGTGAACGCCCGCCCGTAGCTTGCGTTATCCGTCGACAGCGGCGCCATCAGTACCGCATCGTCACAGACCTCGGGAATCGGTTCTTTGGCTGGGCCATTGTCGAGCGGAGGCACTGGGTCGGGCCTCTGATCAGCCGTCGGTGGACAGCCGAGACTCAGACAGCCAAGCAGTGAAAGCGCGAGAACAGGAATCCTAGACCGCATAAGAACCTCTCGTGGTATTTCCGACGATCGTGGCCCTGCGAAGCAGAGCAAACTCGCAGGCAGCGACCCTTACAAGGTAACGCGGCTCACTGTCTGCGCAAAGATTGTTTATCGATAGACTTTTGTGAGCCCAGCGCGGCTGAGCGAGGGGCGGAAACGAAAGGCTACGCCGAGCTGCGGGCGCGCTTTTTGGTGGCCTTGACTGGTTCCGCCGGGGCCTCGATGACTGGTGCCGCGGGGACTTCGATGACTGGTGCCGCAGGTGCTGCCATGACTGCCGCGGCGGCTGCGCTCGTCCGCTTCGTGGACGACTTGGCCTTGCTGACTTTGGGCGCCGGCGGTTCCGCCGCAACGGCGACGGGGGCAACGGCTGGTGCCGGGGCGGCCTCGGGTTCAGCCGGTTTTTTCTTTGACCGCGTGGTCTTGCGGGCCGGTGACTTGGTCGACTCGGCGTCGGCGGCTTGAACCGGCGTTTCCGCGCTCGCCGTCGGTGCGTCCTCAGCGGCCTTGGGCTTTTTGGCCCGAGTCGTGCGCGGCTTGCTCTTCGGGGTTTCTGCTGATTCCTTCGCGGGCGCCCCGGCTGAGCTGGCCGTTTCCGCGACTGGTGCCTCGTGACTGACGACAGCGGGCACTGCGACTACAGCCGCGGGTGGCGTCGGCTCGGCAGCCGGCGGTGCCTCGGTGAGCTGCCGGATGGACAGTCGCACGCGGCCCTCTCCGTCGACGCTCATGACCACGGCCATCACTTCCCGACCGATCTGGAACAGCTTCTTGAGATCGGTTCCGCGTGGCACGCCGACTTCCGCGTTGGGAATCAGGCCTCGTGGGTACGTCGTCGGCAGAACCTCGGGAACCATGACGCGGACAATCAGGCCGTTGCCCTCGACACGCTCGATCCTCGCCTTCATCCGATCGCCAGCCTTGAGTGTCTGGGCGACCTGGGCCTGCGCGGCGCGAGCCTCTTCGATCAGCGACAGGCCAATGCGACGTCTCTCGCGGTCAAGGCTCACAACCGTCGCTGTCAGTTCCTGCCCGAGCTGGAGAATCTCGCGCGGGTGGGTGATGTGGCGCTCGGCCATGAGCGAAATGTGAATCAGGGCTTCAACACCGCTGCGGATCTCGACGAAAGCGCCGAATGGCTCGAGGCGAACCACCCGGCCTCTGACGCGCTCCCCCTCGGACAAGGTGAGCAGCGCTTCCGCCATCGGATCCGCCAGCAGACCCTTGAGCGTCAACCCAATGCGCAGGTTGCCTTGGAAGCTGTGGTGAAGATGGTCGTGACCCGGACGAACTTCCTCGAGCTTGACGACCTCGACATCGACGCGCTGACCGATTTTGATCGAATTTTCGTCGCGACCGGCGTTGCGGGCGGCTTGATACAGTTCACTCGTCGGGACATTGCCGTCGAGCCCGCCGATATCGACGAGAGCGGCTGGCTCCTGCATCGCGACGATGGTGCCCGTGTAGCGTTCGCCGATCTTGAGACGGGCGCGGCTCTCATCGGACAGGGCGCGTTGCTCAACTTCGAGGACCGCTCGTCGGGAAACGATGACTTGACGGCTCTCTTCACTGATCCGGCTGACTTTGAGAGCGAGCGCTTTGCCCAAATAGATCGACGGATCTTGACAGTAGCGAAGCTCGATCTGCGACGACGGCAGGAATGCCCGCACGCCGCCGAGGTCCACGTCGAGACCGCCTTTGTTTACACCGGTGACCAGCCCCTGTACGGGGGTTCCTTGGCGATAGGCGGTGCGAATCTGATCGGACAGCCCGGCGCCTTTTTGAATGCGACCACTGATGAGCAGCCCGCCGTCCTTGCCGACCGAGCCGATCACATGGCCTTCTAGCTTGTCGCCCACATGGACCGTGAGCTCGCCGTCTTCACCGCGAAGCTCGTCGAGCGAAATCATGGCCTCAGATTTGCCGCCAATATCGAGGAAGGCGTATTCGGTGCCAATCTGGACGATCTCGCCCTGGACCAGTTCACCGACTTCGGGATCACGCTTGGCGACGGCGCGCTTCTCGGAACGGAGCGATGCCTCAAAAAGCTCGGCAA
>CAYTGC010000327.1:0-5551 GCA_964437195.1 uncultured Myxococcales bacterium
GGAGAATATGGATGCGGCGGCTGTATCTTGTGGTGACCTTCCTGTGTGCGTCTGCCTGGCTCCTTTGGTCGGCCTGCGAGCGCGACGACTATCGTAACGAGCTGCCGCTGCGGCCTCTCGACGGTGGTATTCGCCCGGTGCCTGCGGACATGCCCGTGGACGCAGCCAAGCCGGTGCTGCTGGACGGGGGCGCGGACCTTCCGCCTGCACAGGACTTGCCTGCTTCCGTTGACATGCCTGCCGCGACCGACATGAAGGGTCCGAGCGATGGCGGGACGGCCCCCGATGGCGCGATGCAAGGTTAACCGCAGATGGCATCTTCCTCGGTAGACAGTCCGCGGCCTCTCGTTCCGCGCCTGCCGCGCTACTTGCAGGCGTTCGCGGTGCTGATTCTGTGCATTGGTGGGCTGCAGATGGTGACCGGACTTCTCGAGGTGAACACGGCGATCCTGACCGATCGCACCCAGTTCATCTCGTCGGTGCGTGACCGACAGCTCGCGCTCTTTGATCAGGTGTCGAAGGAAGGTGCGGCATCGGTGGCAAAGCCGCTGCGTCCCGTGGCGAGCACGCTGCTCAAGCTTCCAAGGCCCGAGGTGGAAAAGCTCTTTCTGCTGCTTGGTTCGGACCTGTACGAGCGGCGCAATGTGACGGTACCGCTGTCGCTACTGACGGCGATTTTAGGGTATCTCTTGGCGAGTGGGGCGCTGTCGTCGCTGCGCGGTCGCTTTGGTGGTGTGACGGCGTGGAGCTGGGCATGCATGGCCAACATTCCGGCTCAGCTTCTTGGCTTGATCGTCATGATGGTTCACGCCAATCGGTTGATGCATCGCGTCGGTGTACCAGCCGCAGAAGCGCTTGCGAAGGTCACGGGCAGACCCGTCGCAGTGGAAACGGCAGACCTAGAATCGCTTTTGCGGCTTTATACCAGTGCGCATACGGCAATCTTGGCGGGATGGGTTCTGCTTCTAGGCGTCCTGACGCTGCTTCTGCAAAACCGCCAGGGCCCGTTGCCACAGGAAGACTAGTACCAGGTCAGCCTCTTCGGCGGAGTGGCACCGGGAGGTGTGAGCTTGCGGGTGACCTCTTCTTGATGAGACCGTCGCCAGGTCCAAGCGATGAGTCCACCGACCAGAAAGCCTCCGATGTGAGCCCACCACGCGACCCCGGATGCACCGCTCAGCGCGCCGATGAACTGCAAGAGCAGCCACACCCCAAGGTACGTCGTCGTTTGCCACTGCACTTTGATGACCCAGATCAGCGACACCAGCCGTGCATTCGGAAACAGGATCGCATAGGCGGCCATGACGCCGGAAATCGCTCCTGACGCACCGACGATCGGTATGGTCGACGACGTTTGCAAGACGCACTGCAGCAGCGCTGCCGAGATTCCCGCCGCAAAATAGAGCAGCAGAAAGCGTCCTCGCCCGAGGCGATCTTCGACGTTGTCTCCGAACACCCACAAAAAGTACAGATTCCCAAACAGGTGCAGGAATCCGCCGTGTAGGAACATGTACGTTAGCCAGGGCCAAGGTGAGCCCACGCCTGACATCGCTCGTCGGGGCACCAGTCCAAACGTCTGAATCAGCTCGGTTGGGTCCGACGCGCCGAGCTGCATCAGGAACGCCATCACACAGAGAATGAGCAGCGACAGCACGACGATGGGAAAGTTTCGGCGGGGCTGGTGCTCTTCGACTGGGAGTCCGGTCAGAAACATAAACGCCCAGAGCAGTCCCGACGTAGGTCGATCGGTCTCGGCTTCACTTGGCTCGATCGGCGGAGACGAGCGACGGAGGAGCGGATGAACGGACTCGCCGCGCATCGCTTGCGTAATTTGCCCAAGCTCTCCGCCATCGAGCCAGATTCCCAGACAGGCCGGGCACTGGTCAATGGTCACACCGTCGGGAACTTCGCCGCTCTGACCATAGACGCTCGACCGAAGCCGCGCCGTCGACAGCGTCCGTTCGATCATCAGCACGCCGTGACGCGGACAGCGCCGACTCGCCGGTTCGTCGCTTGGCGTCGGCAGACCGATCGGCTGAATGTCGGAACGAACCTGAAGGAGCAGCGCTTCCAGCTCGCCGCGATCGAACCAAATTCCCCGACAAGACGGACAGTAATCCAGCTCGATAGCACCGGCAGGCGTCGGCTCGATCGCCGGGCGCGTGCTGGTCGAACAGCGAGGACACAACATGCCAAGACGGTAGCATGCGGGATTGCGCTAGGATACTTTCCGTCGAGTAATTACCGCTAAAACGGGCGCTAGACGGACTGACGCATTTCACGCAGACGGCGGATCCGTTCCTCGACCGGGGGATGGGTTGATAGCAGGTTCATGATCGACGCGGTCACGCCACTGGATAGTGGACTGACGATGAACAGGTGCGCGGTTGCTGGGCCGGCAAACTCATAGGGTCGGACCTGGTTTGCGTGTTCCAGCTGGTAGAGTGCGTCAGCCAGTGCGTCGGGATCGCCGCAAAGCTGCGCACCTCCATCATCTGCTCCGTATTCCCGAGAGCGACTGATGGCAAGCTGGAGCATCATGGCAACCAGCGGTGCGACGACGATCCACACCAGCTGGGCCCAGCCACTTTCATGTTCGTCTTCGTCGTGGGAGCTTGCACTCCCGAAGGCTAGGCCCCAATGGAAGACATGTCCGATGCTTGCGATGAGTCCGGCCAAAGCTGCCGCCATGGTCGCAATGAGTACATCGCGGTTTTTGATGTGCGCGATCTCATGCGCTAGCACTCCTTCCAGCTCTCGTTCGTCGAGAATCCGCAGGATTCCTTCCGTAACCGCCACCGCGGCGTGCTCCGGATTTCGTCCGGTTGCAAAGGCGTTGGGCGTGTCCGAAGGAATCACATACACACGCGGCATCGGAAGGTCCGCCCGTCGAGCAAGCCGCTGGATCATCCGATACAGACCCGGCATCTGCGAGGGGACGACCTCTTCTGCATGATGGGCCATCAGCGCGATGCGATCGGAAAACCAGTATGACACCAGGTTCACAAGCAGCCCGATGCCGCCGAACAGCAGCATGCCCTGCACTCCGCCCAGCGCGCGACCCCCGATAGCCAGGATTCCCACCAGCGCGGACATGAGCAGCGCTGTGCGTGCGTAGTTGCCAAGCACGCGCCAGATGTCTACCTGGCCGCTGTTTCCATTGTCAGACCGGACATCAAGCCGATTGGATCTTGGGAATACGCCTTCCATGCCCGCATGAGTAATCACTGCCACGGAGCTGACAAGGGAGGTGGATTGGGGATCAGTAGTTCACTTGCACTTGTAGACGGGTGACGTGACCGTATTCCTGATTGTAGGGATACTTGTCTGATGTACGGTCCGCGATCATGTACGCACCGACGATCTCCAGCGCGCGAAGGATCTGCCACTCAAGGCCAAACTCGAGCTCGCGAATCGAGTAGTGGGGCGCATTCGCATACTGTTTCTTGCCGCCTTCATACAGAGAAGCCCGGACATACGGAGTCAGCGCCACCGTCTTGGCTACGCGTTCAAATCGCGCCATCAGCTGCAGGTATCCGCCGTGAAGGAATCGACTTGCCACCACGGTTTTTTCAGCGTCCACACCGAGAGAAGGACCGACTCCTGCGTTGTACTCGAATGCGACTCCTATCGGCTTGGGATACAGAACGGCGCTGACATGTCCGCGCGCCTCTGTGATGTTGTTGTCATCGGCAGTGGAAGTGTACTTGGTTCCGTCCTTCGCCGTCTCAAGCTTGACGGTATACAGGCCGTAGTAACCGCCGGTCCCCAGTTCAAGGATCTGATTCCGTATCTCGAATGGCCAGGTGACCCGCAGAACGGCGTGGGGCGTTTTGTTCGTCTCGGCGCGGTTGATGATCTGTCCGTTGTAAACGCCGAGTCCGATGACGCCAAAATCACCCGAGCCTTTGAGACCAGAATCGACCAGATACTTGAAGCGACTTCGGATGTGCGCCGGCGCCCAATAAAAGAACAGTCCGAGCTCGCGTTCGTTGGGAACCGCACTGTTGATTCCATCGGTTCGATCGAGGGCCACACGATTCTGACTCGATTGCATGTTCTCGAAGCCGAACGGAACCTTGGATTGACCGACGCGGAAACGGAACTCTCGTTTGCGATCCAGGAAGATGTCTGCGTAGTAGTCGCGGACGATTCCTACGTTGAGCTGATCGTTTATCGCGCTCGCGAAGTCCGGCTGGATATAGACCGATACTTGCGGATGTACATCACCAGACACAATCAGTCGCGCCCGTCGGATGTAGATGCCTCCGGTTCCTCCTATCGACTTGTCGCCTTGATCGTTGATGAGGTTCTCGTTGTTCACTCCGCTCGGAATTTGGTTGTAGCGGACTTGCAGGTAGCCACGGATCGAGAGTCGCTCATACCAGTTCTCGGACGTCCCTGGTGGCGGACTCGGTTTGTTTGTACTGGCGGCGAGTGCAGCGCGTAGATCCCGAAGCTCTGCATCGTGCCGTGCCAGCGCTTCTGTCGTCGCCGCCAGCTTCCGCTGTAGCTCTTCTGGACTCATGGGAACGGCGGTCTGCGCTTCAGTCCCAGTGGATGGGATGGCAGTGGTTTGCGCTGGCGGGACTGCGACTTGCGAGGTCACCGCCGCTGGCCTGTCTGGCAATGGTGATGGTGGATTGCCTCGAATCGGAGTCGGCGGTAGCTGCGGAGGTGAGGCCGCTGATTCGGTTGGTAGAGACTGTGCAAGTGCGAGTGATGGCAGAAATGGAAGCAGCAAAAGGAGCCGCGTCATCGTGATCCCCCCGGATACAGATTCCTAAGAACGCAATCGGACTCTACGCTTCTGCTGTCACCTGAAAGTTACATCTTTGTTACATCAAAGTTGCTGTCGGACAGACGGCGTGGTGCTACGCGCGCCACCAGAAGGTAAGGTGGCCAAGACTGTTTCTTTGCCGACACATCAATCGGGGGGCTATGGCTCTAGATCGTCAGCGGCGGTGGGTTCTGGCGTTTCGCGGCTGCCTTGCGGAGGATTGGCTGGGCGGACTTCAGCGGCGGCGTAGTTCTTGGCGCCCCCTTCTTCGAGGTAGACGCGGACTCTCTGTTTCAAGATATCCAGGTCAAGAACCCGGCCCAATCCGTCTGGCGTAATGACCTTTTTTCCGACCTTCGGAAGCGTCTTGCCAAGCTCTTTGTACGTTGCGTGTTCGTAGATGAGGCAGCACTTGAGCCGTCCACACTGACCCGCCAGCTTGGACGGATTGAGCACCATGCCCTGGTCTTTGGCCATGCGGATCGAGATCGGCTGAAACGTCGGCAGAAATGTCGAGCAGCACAGTTCTCGACCACAGGAGCCGATGCCTCCGATGGCCTTCGCTCCATCGCGAGCACCGACTTGGCGCATTTCGACGCGGACGCGCAGCCGCGAAGACAGGTCGCGCACCAAGTCGCGGAAGTCGACCCGATCTTCTGAAGCGAAAAAGAAAGTCGCTCGCTGGCCAGAAACCACCTCGACTTGGAGCAGCTTCATCGGCAACGCAAGCTCACGCAGTCGCGCTTTGCAGAACTTGTAGGCGTCGGATTC
>CAYTGC010000328.1:0-5537 GCA_964437195.1 uncultured Myxococcales bacterium
GCGCGGAGCTCGATCAGAGCGGAGACGGGGCGGCCGGCCTGTCCAGCGTGATGGTGGCGATGTGATCACGGACTTCGTAACGAAACGTCTTGGCAGAAAGCATCGGCGGTCCTTCGCTCGTAAGGCGGGTCAGGGGTTGGGGGTTCATCGTCGCGCCGTCACATCGAGTGCGGCACGCCAGGGGATGTCATTGCAGGGTCTGCAAAGCCCGAGGCCACACATCCACACGCCGCGCAATCTATCGCAACTGACAGAAACAGGAAGGCCAGAGCCATTCCGACGTGACTGACTTGGTTTTTCAGGTGATGGCGATACCATCGCGGCATGCGTACTTTCTCGATTTGCGGTGGCGTCCTTGGTGCAGGCATGGCCACCCTTCTGTATGCGGCCTGTCACAGCCAAGGTGGCTACGTCGCCGACATGTCTTCCGATCAAAGCGTCAGAAATCCTGACCTGGCCACCGGAAATCCCATGGATGCCGCCGTCGATCAGGCAGCCCCTGATCTTGGCTGCCCAGCCCGAACGCTGCCCAGCAAAGGTGGCTGCGCGCCATGCAGCATCCTGGTTCCTGATGAGCAGCCCACCATCTCGCAGGCCATCACAGCCGCCCCCAGCTTTGGCACTGTCTGCATCTTGCCCGGTACTTACAAAGAGTCGATCACGCTGCGTCCGCACGTCTCGCTGCAAGGCGTTGGCGTAGCCAGTCGGATTGTCGGCAACGTCTCTGTCCGGCTGATGTCCGATGCAGACCCAACGCCGACGACGCTTCGCGACCTACGCATTGAGTACACGCCCATCTCGGGTCTCACCAACTGTCCTGCCGATATGCCCTCCTGCTCAAGCGGCAGCATCGACAACACGGGCCGAACCGTTGCGCTGACCATCGAGCGTGTTGTGCTCGCTGGCGACATCGCAGGCGGAACCACCCAGTGCGCCCAGATCGAGACCGCAGGCGGCACCGTCAACATCATCTTCCGCGACAGCATCTGCCACGGAGAGCGCGGACTGCGCCTGCGCCATGACCCATCCGCCGCCACCGTGCTCAAGACCAGCTACGTCATTGAGCGCAACCGCTTTGAGCCAGGCGGCCCCTCGCAGAACTGGACCTACGACGGGCTGGATCTGCTGTTTCCTTCATCGGCCACCACACTGCCCGCAGGCAGCAAGCTTCGCGCAGAGGTTCGCAACAACGAGTTTCTGCGGACCCGCTACGAAGGCATCTACATCACCGCCGGGATTCCGCTCCAGAGCGCCGACCAGGCCGATTCCAAGGTCATCATCATCAACAACACCCTGTCTTCTGACGATGGCAAAAACGCCATCTGGGACAACTCCCGGTCGAGCGGCTACCCGATAGTGATCAGCGCCAACAACCTGTTTGTCGGCAGCTCCATGCCGCACCTGGGACGAACCCCCAGCTACGAAGGCAACAACCTGACCGGGACAGCGGCGTCGTTTGTCAACCTGGCGGGCGATGACCTGCACCTGGCACCAGGCGCTTCAGCCATCGATGCGGCAGATCCAGTGTGGGCCCCCAGCGATGACCGCGACCAGCGCATGCGACCGCTCGACGGCAAGGGCAGCGGCAAAGCCATTGCCGATGTGGGAGCCTTTGAATACGTCCCAAGCGGACGATAGATCGGCGTCTCTGCTATTCACTGCGCAGCCAGAGCACAACAGGCAGCGCCATCGCCAACCCGAACGCCATCAGAAGAAGCCCGCCACGCAGGTCCTGCCGCATCCCCAGCCCACCCAAGACAGCCAGTCCAACGCCCACAAGGAGCTTGAGCCACAGGCCGACCGTGACCAGCCGTGACCACAGATCGCGGCTGCGCAGGCTCGGGACTTCTGGCTCGTTCATCATCCCAAAGGCTGGGATGCCAGCCAGCCGTCCGCGATGCCAGGTGCAGACCAAAGTGCTACAACCTGCACACACCAAAGGACATCCGCCCATGGCATCCAAACAAAGCACCGTCGACTACATCGTCGACCAGATGGCAAGCGCCGGGACCATTACCAGCAAAAAGATGTTCGGCGAATACGGCGTCTACCTGGACGGCAAGATCTTCGCGCTCGTGGCAGATGATCTGCTGTACGTAAAACCCACGGAAGCAGGCCGCGCGCTCATTGGCAGTTCGACCGAAGCCCCGCCCTACCCCGGCGCCAAGAACTACTTCCTGATCTCGGGCGATCGCTGGGACGATGCCGAGTTCCTGTGTGAGCTGGCGCAGGTCACCGCGCGTGAGCTACCCGCCCCCAAGCCCCCCAAGGTGGCAACGCCCAAGGCAGCCAAGTCGACCGGCACCAAAGTGGCGAAGTCCGGCCCGACCCAGTCGGCTCCGCGCTAAGGAATGGCGGCCAGCGCTTCGATTTCAACCAGCGCCGCATCCTCTAGCAGCCCGGCCACCACAATCAGCGCCATCGCCGGGAAGTGTTTCCCAAAGACGCGGCGATAGATCTGGCCAAGCTCCCTTGTGTGCTGAAGATAGCGCTGCTTGTCGGTGACGTAGAGCCGCAGGGACATCACATCGGTCACATCCCCACCAGCGGTCTTGACCACGGTCGCCACGTTTTCCAGGGCCTGGCCAAACTGAGCGACAAAGGCATCTTCTCCTTCTTGGGGCGAGATCATGGATGCATCGGGCAGCCAGCCAATCTGACCAGCCACGGCCAACAGACGACGACCCGCAGGTGCCACCACCGCATTTGAGTAGCCACGCGGCACAGCCCAGTCTGCGGGATTCAGGAGCTGAAGACTCGACATACGCCCCGCTTACTACGCAGAGCGCCCCAGGCGCAATCATACTGAAGGGAGTTTCAGCCAGGGGGATCGCTGTCCGTGTTCAGCCAGCCAGTCGACTTTGCCACCGATGCCACCTGCTTTGTCATCCCAGACGCCGTGTCGCCCAGCGACTGCCAGGCACTCATTGACCGAGCGGAAGCGGCTGGCATCCAAGTCACCCAGCCTGACTATCCGCCGTCCTACCGCAACAACGACCGGCTGGTGTTTGATGATCCAGGCCTGGCAGCCTGGCTGTACGAGCGGCTGAGGCCATTTCTGCCTGCACACCTGTCCGATGACCATGGAGAGCTTTCCTGCGTCGGTCTAAACCCGCGCTTCCGGGTCTGTCGCTATCAAGACGGCCAGTCGTTTCGCATCCACCAAGACGGGGCCCACGCCCAAGATACGGACACCATCACCCGGCTGACCTGTCAGCTGTACTTGAACAGCGCGACGGCGTTTTCCGGTGGTGCGACGCGATTTTACGCAGGCAGAAAGGGCCCACTTCTAGGCGGTGTCCGACCTGTCTGCGGTCAAGTCATCGTCTTCGATCACCTGCTGTGGCATGACGGAGAGCCGGTCACAGATGGCTGCAAGTACGTCCTGCGCAGCGACGTCCTGTACCGCCGCCGCCAGCCCAAGCCAAGCCCAGCTGCACCAAGCGATGACAACGTCCTGTCCGGTCATCGTGGCTATGTGTGGTCGGTGGTCGCACTCGGGCCAGGTCGGATTGCATCTGCTTCGCGGGACCGCACGATTCGGATCTGGCACACCAGCGGGCCCAGGCCGCAGTGCGTCGCAGCCTGGAATGCAGCCGCAGCCTCTGTTTCCTGTCTGGCGTATCACGATGGCGCACTGTGGAGTGGATCGCGGGACCACACTGTCACCCGCTGGGACTTGGCCACGGGCGTCCATGCCGTAGTGCATCGGGGCGACGGTGCCGTGTTGGGATTTGCCAGCCAACAACAGCGGCTGCTGGTACATGATGCAGCAGGCGTGCTTTCAATCCTGGCGTCGGATGGTGCCAGGATTTCAGCCCACAAAGTCAGCCAGACATGGCTGTGGTCGGTGGTCTGCGTATCGCCAACGCAAGTGGTCTGCGGCGATGAAGAGGGAGTGCTGCGACTGTGCGAGCTGCCCACCGTACAGGATGAGCGGCGGCCAGGCCGTGGCGCAGTCCATGCGCTTGTGACCCTGGAAGACGGACGGATCTGCGCAGGCTTTGCCAGCGGACACCTGGCGCTGTACCAAGTGGCAGAGGGTCAGCTTGTCGAGCAGACGGTCTGGAAGGCCCACGATGCAGAGGTGTACTCGGTGGTGCATCACCAAGGACGGCTGGCATCAGGTGGAGAAGACGGACAGCTTCATGAGTGGGACGTATCGGGCCCGCCGCGCCTTGTCGGCAGCCATCCCCACCCCGCGTTTGTGCGCAGCGTCGCCCAAGACCAGCACGGTGTCCTGTGGACGGGCTGCTATGACGGCCTGGTCAGACGGTTTAAACGGAAGTAGCCACCGCTAGGGCCAGTGGCACGAATAAATGTCCTCGGTTCCGTCTACCTCGTCTTCGTGCTGGCCGATCTTGGAAAATCCGAGCTTGTGCGCAATCCGCACAGACGGTGTGTTGTCAGGTCGAATCGAAAACACAAAGTGCCGCACCCCACGGTGCTGGGCTGTCCACTTCAGCAGGCCCGTGACCGCTTCTTCGGCGTAGCCGTTTCGCCGATACGGAGCAAAGATGGTGTACCCAAGCTCTAGCCCACCGGGAGCAATCTGCTGAAGGTACGAAGGGCCCGGCGCAGAATGAAAGTTCAGGTGCCCGATAAGCTGTGATGAGTCTGCAAGGACAATGGCACGCGGCAGCCAGGGCAGAAATGCCGGGTCTTTTTTGGCTTCTGCCAGACGGAGTTCCCACAGCCACTTGTCTGTCTGCCAGTCTTCGCAGAGAGACACGCCAAGGAGCCGCTCTGCTTGCGCCAGGTTGTCCGTGGCACACGCTTCAAGCAGTGCGACCGAGGTTTCCAGCAAGCAGAGCCGTGCGGTCCGAATCGACTGTTGTCCGTCCATCACCCCATCATCGCCGATCAAAACGACGCAGCGCGGCTGCGGACCAGGAAACTCGCCGGGTCTGACTGCTTGCGGACGATTCCGACAACCAAACAGGCTTGACCCGGCTGACGGATGACGACTCCAGTCCAGAAAGCAGCGGATTCCGTCGTCTAGCGCGTCTCGCCATCAGCAGAAGTCGAATCCAGCAAGCACACAGTAAGGCATCCAAGGCAGGCATCGGCAGACTGCCTACGGTTTTGCCGATCCAGGCAGGCTGGATCGTGCAGTGAGCCTGGAAAATGCGTTCCATTTGCAATGGATCCTCGATCCTGCACTTGCGACCTGCTTCCATTCGGAATGGGTCGACAAACACCGCTCATGAATCGGCTTCCATTTGGAATGGATTCACAAACCCAAGCTGGTGCCATGCGTCCATCCTGAATGGACCGAACTTTCCGTACAGGATTTGGTTTCCATCGCCAATGGATCGGAATTTCCGCACTGGCGGAGTGAATCCATTTGGAATGGAACGGTACTGCGTGCACTTCTTTGCTGATCCCGGCGTGTGGAACCGACGGGAAAGACGGCCAATCGCCAGCTGCCAGGCAGGGACCCAAAGTTCCCAATTGTGTTTTTGACCGCCCCCGCAGTACCAAGCGAGTCCGATGTGGCTTACGCGGCTGGCCCTACGCAACCCAATCCTGATCTT
>CAYTGC010000329.1:0-5482 GCA_964437195.1 uncultured Myxococcales bacterium
GCTGGCGTCTTCTGCACCGACTATCCTACGGTACCGATGGCCTGGGTCTGGTCGCGATATTTCAGCGCAATGACCCTCCGAAACCCAAACGGGGAAGGAAGCCCAAGCATGGGTAGCAGAGTGTTGATCGTCGCGGTGGGACTCCTCCTGGCATCAGGTGTTTCTGCTCAAGACCTCTCCCCGCTTCAGCAGCCATGGCGACCGATGCGGGAGGCCGCGCGGACGCAATTGGGTGGAGTTCTTGAAACAGCGTCATTCCGCCACACCAGTTCCGAGCGAACCAGCCGCAGTGGCCCGCTCGCCCGCATCGAACCCTGCGCTTCCGACACCCACGACAAACATTGGCGCCTGCGCACCCGCCCATGATATATTTGGAGTATGTCGACAAAAATTCTTCTCAAAGATGCGAATGGAAAACTGTATGCGATCCCACAGGAGGTTGCGGAGGCGCATGCCCTGTCACACGATGACGCGCATGAGCTTGTGCACGCGGATTCTAAGTCCGCGCAGACCGAACGGCTTGCGAGTCTCGGGGTGCTGACGCAGATCGATGGGGCACAACTTCCCAACTTCAAGCTCCTGATGCAAACAGAATATCCGATGCGACGAGTCAATCGCCCGTAAGACGACCCTGGGAGCCACAACCGAATCAGCCAGCACTCTCGATGAGCCATGAGATCCTGGGTACCGAGCGAAGCGTGCTCCATCGCAGATAGGAATGCGCTTCGTCTGCGCATTCGAGGAGTGGTGCACTCCTGGCTGAGCCGCTGTTCATATGCGGACCACGTCACGCAAGACATCCTCCAGGCGTTCGATGCAATGGGACTGAACGTGTTGCACCCGCTGCTCTTTGGCTGGTGTTACTCGCTCCAGAATTTCGCTTCGCCGCTTCCCGAAGACATTGATACACAAGTTGTAAAGCTACCGATTCTCCTCCGCCGAATCGCACAAAGTCGCAAACGTGCTGAATTGCACGAAGGAATCTTTGGCGCAAACATTGATGTTGGCGCTGATGATTTTGATTCTGCCAGTGCTCGATCGCGGGCGGAACTCACGGCAGAGGAAATCCACGGGGATCGCTGCCAAGTCAACGTCTTATCTGCACTTACCAGCGAGCAGATAGGCGTCGTCCGTTGTGCTTTCGATACCATTTGGAAACGATGGCCGGATGTGCATCAAGAAATCGAAGAGTTTGTCCAACAACTCACTTTCTTTGAAAGCGTGCGGATCATCGGCTTCGTCGATTTTCAGAGCCATGGGTCGATCTTCTTGCGGCGGGAAACCATCGAAGAAGACGCCGTTCGTCTGGCAGAAGAGATCATCCACGAGAGTTCCCACGTCCGGCTCAACTCCGTTCTTGCTGTCGAGCCGCTTTTTCTAAATGGCGAAGAGGCTCTGTACAGCTCTCCACTCCGTCAGGAACCTCGTCCCATGTTCGGCGTGTTCCATCAGATGTATGTGCTGACCCGTCTTCTCTTTTTCTACGATCGATTTGCCACCGAAACACACCGCGAGCGTCGAAACTGGATCGCGCAGGCGCTGCAAGAGTCCTTCGCCGTGGTATCGATGCACGCCCAACCGACCCCTGCTGGTGCCAACATGATTGGGAGCGTGCGTACGCTATTGGAGCAGCACACATGAGCGATGGATTGCAGGACGCACGACTTCTGCTTCTGCGCCGCTCATTTCAGGTCGTACCCATCGCAGAAGACGATGTCTACCTCTACCGTGCACACGGTCCAAGCTACCGGATCAACATTCCTGGTGCAGCCGTTCTCCCGTTCGTCAGCCTACTGATGCGCGGAGTGACAGAGAGTGAATTGTCGTCGTTCGTCCGATCTGATGAACGAATTCCGACCGATACAATCCTTGCGCTGACCTCTGAACTCGCGGCGGTGGGCGTACTCCAGAAGGTCATGAATCCCGAAGGAATTGCAGCCAAAGACAGCGAGCGGTTCGAGCGACAGCTTTCTTACCTAGCGGAGTATGAAACCGGCGAAATTTCTCGTTACGACTATCACCGGAATCTACGCAGTGCTCGAATTCTGATGATTGGTTTGGGCAGTCTGGGCTCGTGGACGTTGCAGCACCTTGTTGCATGTGGCGTGGGTTCCATCGTTGGAGTCGATCGCGACAGCATTGAACCGTCAAATCTTGCGCGCCAGTGCTTCTACGCAGAAGCCGACGTGGGTGTAGCCAAAGCCGACGCGGCAGTGCGTGCTGTCAAGGCGCTCTCATCCTTGACTGATTTTACCGGAATCCGACGCGACATTGGGAGCAGCGATGACATCGTCGCGCTCCTGTCAGATGGTCAGTTCGACCTGACGATTTTGACGGCCGACATGCCTGTGTGGAAAATATCGGGTTGGGCATCTGATGCAGCCATACGTACAGGTGTCCCTCTGTTGCGCGGCAATAGTCTAGGAATCGGGCCCCTGATGCTTCCGGGAAGGACCGCTTGTCCTGCATGTGCATGGCCTCGCGTTCTCGAATCGATACCGAACGCTGAGCAGGTGGTCGCGATGCAACGATCCATTGAAGGAATGCCCGCATCTGCTCTGTCCACGGAGATCGGAATGGCCGGGGCGTTTCTGGCAGAAGAGGCACTCTCATTTTTGTCGCGCGCACGACCTGTTCGTACATACAATACGCAGATTCGGGTGGATCTCGATGGTCCGAGCGTGACGTTGCAACCATTCCCGCGAAGACCAGATTGCCCGGTATGCGCCAAAGCGGAGTCAGGCCATTCTTAACGTCGAATCGTTGGCGTATGGAAAGCTCGCCAGCGCCGCATCCGTATGCGTCGACCCGGTATTTGGTGTCGACTGCCCGTTCCTGGTTGGACGGACAGCCGTGTGCGGGGAAACGCTTCCCGACAAGCTCCCCGGCAGCCACCTCGGAATGCTCACCGGCGCCGCGTACGGGCTCATCGCGAACGACGTACGATTGCGCGCGTTCGCCGAATTGGTGGAACGACTCAGCGCATTTGAGAGCGCATTTGAACGAAACCTCGGTTCGGCTTCCGCGCACGCGATTCGTCAGCAAGGAATTGCCTGCATCTCCCCGTCCGAGCTACAGCACTTCTCAGCTCATCAACCCCTCCCATCCTTTCTCGATCGCAATCCCGATGTTGGCAAAAGGAGCTGGTGCAGTGGCGTCCGACCGACCACTGGAGCCGTAGTGCTAGTTCCTGCGCTTGTCTGTTTCCTTCAGTGGGAACCGCCGCCAGATGAAACCCTGTTCGCATGGCCTGGTGCGACAGGGCTGGCTGCGGGAAGGTGTCTGGAGGAGGCCGCTCGCAGAGCCCTCCTTGAAGTGATTGAGCGCGACGCGTGCATGCTCACATGGCGAGTAAAGACACGCCCTGTGAGCCGACTCGCATCGACGCCATCGGACGCCCTGCTGACATCCTGTTCGTATCTGGGTCTTCAGCCAGAAATCTACGGGGTCCGAGTGGGGCAACTTCCTGGCGTCGTCATTGCGGTGGTGTCTTCTGGCGGTAACACCAAGGTCACCTGTGGATCGGCGGCCGGTGGCTTCGACACGAAGACCATCGACAAGGCGCTGAGCGAGGCGCTCGCTCTACAATGGACGGTCCGAAACTTTGCGTCTGCCAGTCCGCAAGCGGATCCCCCGGAAACATCCTTTGAGCATGTGGCCATGGCTTATCGAGCTGGACAAGATGTTGTCAACCGGTACCGCCTCGCTGCTCAGAACACAAGTCCACAGGACGTTTCTGTCGATAAGTTGGGATTCCTCGAACTTGCATCGGTCGCTGAGAAGGAATTTAACAGCCCAGTGATTGTGGTTGATGTGACGAGCAACAAGGCTCGATGCTCGGGATGGTCTGTCTGCCGTGTGATCGTCCCTGGCGCGCTGCCGCGAGAATCAAACGCGCACATGGCCCATCTAGGAGGCACTCGGCTCTGCGCCATTCTCGGCGAAAACCCGCAGGAACATCCAGCGTTCGAGCGCGCCCCTCACCCATTTGGTTGATTCGATGCAGGCCACCTCTACAAAGCCGACTCGGTCGCCTGGACGTGAGCTCAGCCGATGGATGACGAAGTAATGATTACGTAGGCTCGATGGCGCGGTGCAGGCTAGGCTCGGTTGCTCGCTAGGTCAGGGAGTGTTCACACATGCAAGTGGAGCGAATTATGGCAAAGGGTGATCCGTTCGGACAGCGGCTAAAAAAAGCCAGGCTGACAGAAGGGCTAACACAGGCAGACGTGGCTAAGAAACTCCACGTGTCTGGCGCTACCATTTCCAACTGGGAGGCGGGGAAAAGCAACCCGAGCAGCATTCAGCGGAAGCAGCTAAGCAGGTTGCTCGGGCATGTCGGTGACGCACCTGAGCGGACCTTCGGTGATGAGACCGAAGGAGAAGGCAAGCCGAGTCCATTTGGGGTTTGGCTGCGGCAGTCTCGCTACAAGGCAGACCTGTCTGTTCATGAACTGGCCGTGTGTGCTGGCGTTTCAGTACCGACGATTTACTTTCTGGAGAATGGGCGAACCCAGCTTCCGATGGAGCAGACGAGGAAGCGGCTAGAACAGGCGCTGAAACAGAACATTCCTGACGAGATTACGAAGGAGGCGGAAGCCGAACAAAACATCAAAGGCTTGGGCTCCCTGACCGACTTCGACCCTCATGCCGCCGATGACAGGCCCCGGTGCCCTGGCGTCTATGTCTTCTATGACATCAGTGAACGCCCAGTGTACGTCGGTAAGGCGAAGAGCATCGCCAAACGAGTAAAGGCTCACGAGGAAAAATTCTGGTTCAAGTCGCCGATCGTCCAACGTGCCTCATTTATCGAAATCAAGAATGCCCAACTGCGTCATCAGATTGAGCAGATTCTCATCAAGTTTCTAAAGTCAAATGCCGTGCTTAACAAGCAGGGCGTTGATCGGGGTGATGATCAAGACTGACACACTCGATCTCGGCATGTTGGAAAGACGAACGTAGTTTCGGCACAACGGTCCGGGAAGTGAGCGGCTGGATTGTGCCCAAACGGAGGCGACGGTGGACTGTCTTTAACAGACAGTCCTTCCTGTCGAGACAATCGCGAAGACCTTCCAGCCGCCGAGAGAACGGCGTGTGGAAACTTGACGCCATCCCAAACCCTCGGCCGAGATCCGGCCCGTCAAGCTGCTTCCCGCGGAAACTGCCAAGCTGCGCATGGTCGAGTTGGTGTCGAGCCAACTGCTCGGGCTACAGGCGACGACTCGCAACGCTCTACGTCCACACGCTCAACATGTTGGTGCAGCACGCGGACGGCGCTGTCTCCGACGAAGCATCTGGCGAGGTCGCGACGATGAAGGGAATCTACCTTACCCACCACTGACGATGGGAGCCTCGCAACCACCAATTGGATGGCACGCATACTGATGCAGGATGCGGCGCTCAATCGAGGCCATGGACCCGTACGCGGCGCTGGTCCATCCAGGGGAGTCCCCACGAGCGGCTTCGGCAGTGCCTATCCTGT